>DLRK01000105.1 GCA_002501065.1 Akkermansiaceae bacterium UBA7890 | reverse complement strand
TTGACGAGGATCTCGGCAGGCATGGGGCGGGAGTTGTAGTTGGAGGCCATGGTGAAGCTGTAAGCTCCTGCGCTCATGAGGGCGATAATGTCGTTGGCCTTGAAGTCGGCGAGTTCGCGATCCTGACAGAAGAAGTCGCCACTTTCGCAGATGGGGCCCACCACGTCGGCGGTGACGCGGGTGCTCGCGTCGTCTTCACGGAGGGGAACAATTTCGTGGTGTCCCTGGTAGAGGGCCGGGCGGATGAGATCATTCATCCCGGCATCGACAACCTTGAAGGTCTTGGCGTGGCCCTTCTTCTCATGGAGGCAGGTGGTGAGAAGGACACCGGCATTCCCCGAGATGTAACGACCGGGTTCGAGAAGGATTCTGAGGCCGAGGGATTGAAGGCGGGGTGCCAGTTCGTTGGCGTAGACCACGGGAGACAGTGGAGGTTCATCATGCTGATCCCACCAATCCCGCTGGCCGGAGGCGAGGGCGGCATCGTAGATGATGCCGATTCCTCCACCGATGGAGAAGAACTCAAGGTCGTGCACGGACTTCAACTCGGCCACGAGAGGGATGACCCGCTCGACGGCTTCCACGAACGGGGTGACACTGGTGAGCTGGGATCCGATGTGCATCTGCACACCCTTGATCCGGATATGGGGGAGGTTTGCGGCGTGCTGGTAGATTTCGCTGACGGCTGCGTAGTCGATCCCGAACTTGTTCTCAGCCTTGCCGGTGGAGATATACTCGTGGGTTCCGGCATCCACATTGGGGTTGATGCGCACCGCGATGGGAGCAGTTACGCCGACACCCCCGGCCACTTTGTTGATCAGTTCGAGTTCGGCCACCGACTCGATGTTGAAGCAGTGGATTTCGTGCTCCAGGGCATGGCGGATCTCTTCTGCAGTCTTGCCCACCCCGGCGAAGGAGCAGAGTTTTGGATCTCCACCGGCCTTGATCACGCGGAAGAGTTCACCTCCGGAGACAATGTCGAATCCGCTGCCGAGTTCAGCGAGCAGGCCGAGGACGGAGAGATTGGAATTTGCTTTGACGGCGTAGGCGATGTGGTGATCGAGACCCTCCAGAGCCTGAGTGAGTCGATGGTAGTTGTCGCGAAAGGTCTGGGCGGAGTAGACGTAGAGGGGGGTGCCATGCTCCTCGGCCAGAGCCTGCAGGTTCACCTCCTCACAGTGGAGGATGCCTTTGCGGTAGTGGAACTGGTGCATGAGTCGTGACGAGGAGTGGCAGGTGCGGGGGACCAATACGCCAGAATTCCGGGACTCCAACACTCCAAAAGCGAGGAAATGTTCTTTAAGGTGGAACGGGCTACTCGACCCGGAAAGAACGGGTTCGGCGGCCGAAGAAATCCTCCTCCATGGCTTTGCTTCTGATGTTGAGGAGTTTGGTTTCGAAGCCGGAGGTGAGCCAGACGTGGGCGAAGTGGCCGGATTGTGATTCTTTTTCGGGTGGGAGGACCACGACGGAGGTCACCCGCCTTCCCAGAGTAATCCGGTAGACGCGGTTGGGTGGAAGGGTGATGCGAGTGTGAACATTGAGTTTGGTGAAGTGACCGCTTCGGCGGTGAGCCACCTCGCTTCCGTCTTCGACGAGGATCCGCTTGTTCTGCAGTCGGGTTCCGGGGAATCCGATTCCACGGGACTTCGTTTCGAGAAGGAGGGTGTCGTCCCCGGCGAGTTCAAGAGAGCCTTCGAGGTCGAGGGTGATATGGATGGTGTCGGGCAGGCGTTCCAGTTCGTCCCTGATCAGGGTGGTGGTATTGGTTCTCGAACAGGGGAAAGACAGGCAGGTTGTGCCGATCACGGCAAAAAGGACCACCAGGACACCGAAGGGAGCCCAGGCCGGGATGTGTTCTTCAACCGGTGTTTTTGGTTCGTAGAGAGCCTTGCGGTGCAGTCCGAAGACCTGGAACAGGGCAGCCGAGGTAAACCAGATCACACCCGCGGACCAGAGGATATCGCTGGCAAAGTGCAGGCCCTGTGCCAGACATGCCATCCCGATGGAGGTGCCGTAGGTCCCGGCCGCCACGATGACCAGGATGCCTGTCTTTGGTCGCCGACAGGCGAGCAGGGCGAGGCCGACGGCGAAGAAGTAGAACCCCATGGAGGCGTGGACGCTGATGAAGGAATGTCCTTCGGTAGCGGGATCGATTGTCAGGAGCCGTTCGAATGGATCCGCTCCGCCCAGACCCTCGGTTTCATTTGGCCGGGGGCGGCCCCAGTTTTCCTTGAGGAGGAAATTGGCGATGAGGCCGGGTCCGGCGAGGAGGGCGAGAACGAGGAAAGCAGAGAGTTTCCGGGAGGAGGCAAGGCGGCGTCGTCCGATGCCGAGCACGAGGACAGAGAGGGCTACCGCAGCCGCAACAAGGGCTGGAATGGCGCCAAGGCGGTAAACCTGGAGCCAGGGTGGTTTGCCGGAGTAGGTCCAGAGATTGGCTTTCTCATTGTAGAACTGCCGGGCGATTTCCAGGTCCAGTTCGCTGAAAAGAAAGGGCAGGGACCCTCCTGCGAGAAGCACCGCAGGGAGGAGATAGAGAACGAGGATCCAGCGCCTGGTCACGGGAGAGAGGATGGTGGGTTCGAGTATTCAGTGTCCAGTTCTCAGTGCGCCGGGAGAGGGCCCGGGCGGGGAGGTTTGCCGGTTTTGGGTGACGGCCTGGTCATGCGCAGATTCCGGGGACCGTCCGAATCAACCCAAAAAAACCGGGAACCTGGCGGTTCCCGGTTCTGTATCAGTGTTGATGTCGATTTGAGTTCTTCGGGTGCCGTCAGCCGTTAACGGTCTGGCAGATCCGCTGTGCCACGCGGTAGGGATCTGCATTGGAAGCCGGGCGGCGATCTTCGAGGTAGCCCTTCCAGCCGTCCTGCACGGTGCCCACCGGGATGCGGACGGAGGCTCCCCGGTCAGAGACCGCATAGCTGAATTTGTCAATGGCCTGCGTCTCGTGGAGCCCGGTGAGGCGAAGTTCGTTGCACGATCCGTAAACCGCGATGTGTTCGTCATGCACCGGCGCAAACTTGTCGAGGAGAGCCCGGATGCCTTCCTCGCCGCCTTCCTCGCGGATGAAGGTGTTGGAGAAGTTGGTGTGCATGCCGGAACCGTTCCAGTCACCGAGCACGGGCTTGGGATGAAGTTCGACGGTCACGCCATACTTCTCCGCAGTGCGATAGAGAAGGTAGCGGGCCAGCCAGGCATCATCTGCCGCGCGTTTGGCACCCTCACCGAAGAGCTGGTATTCCCACTGTCCGATCATGACCTCGGCGTTGATGCCGGTGACACCCAGGCCAGCCTCAAGACAGAGGTCGAGGTGTTCCTCCACGATATCCCGACCGTCCACGTTGCCGGCGCCGACCGCGCAGTAGTAGGGGCCTTGCGGGCCGGGATAGCCCTTGGTCGGAAAGCCGAGGGGAAAGCCGTTCTTGCTCAGAACGTATTCCTGTTCGAATCCGAACCACATGTCCTCGTCGTCATCCCATCCCCCTCGAGTGTTGGAGGGATGCACGCTTCCGTCGGCAGCCAGGACCTCGCACATGACGAGGTAGGCATCGAGGCGGTCGGGATCGGGGACCACCCGGACGGGTTTGAGGAGACAGTCGGACGAATGTCCCTCGGCCTGCTCGGTGGAGGACCCGTCGAAGGCCCAGCCGGGAAGTGCCTCAGGGGCTGGAACCTCTTCCCCGTCGTAGTTCCAGATCTTGGTTTTGCTGCGAATGCTGGGCTCCGGGGTATAGCCGTCCAGCCAGATGTATTCGAGTTTTGCTGCTGCCATGGCGCGCGGAGTTTGATTCGGCCAAAAACACTGTCAAGTGCACAGGATGCATGAAAAACGGCCAACCCTGCTGGAGAGTTGGCCGTTCGGGAATGTCAGGATATCCGTTTTTCTTGTCAGCTGGCGGTGGACACGGAGGCGATGGTCTGGAGAATTCGGCTCGCGATGGCGTAGGGATCGCCCTGTGAGTTCGGTCGACGGTCTTCCAGGTAGCCCTTGTAGTCGTCCCCGACGAAGGCGTGGGGGACGCGGACGGAGGCACCACGGTCAGCCACGCCGTAGGAGAACTTGTCGATCGACTGGGTCTCGTGCAGGCCGGTGAGTCGCAGGTGGTTGTCAGGACCGTAGACTGCGATGTGCTCTTCCTGGTTGGCCTCGAAGGCTCCCATGAGAGCTTCGAAGTAGTCCTTGCCTCCGGTCTCGCGCAAGTAAGTGGTGGAGAAGTTGGAGTGCATGCCGGATCCATTCCAGTCCCCCGCGAGAGGCTTGCAGTGCCAATCAATATCGACACCATATTGTTCGCAGAGGCGCAGGAGGAGGAAGCGGGCGACCCAGACATCGTCGGCGGCTTTCTTGGAGCCCTTGCCAAAGACCTGGAATTCCCACTGCCCCTTGGCCACTTCGGCATTGATGCCTTCGTGGGTGATGCCGGCGTGAAGGCACTGCCAGAGATGCTCTTCGGTGATCTTGCGGCCGAGGGCGCCGATGTTCTTGAATCCAACGCCGCAGTAATACTCGCCCTGGGGTTCAGGGTAGCCTTCCTTGGGGAATCCGAGGGGCAGCCCATTCTGGGTGAGGAAGTATTCCTGTTCGAATCCGAACCAGGCACCCTCATCGTCAAGGATGGTGGCGCGCATGTTGGAGGGGTGCGGGTCGCCGTTAGGCAACATGACCTCACACATCACCAGCGCCTGTTGTTCGTTGGTCTTGTCCGGATAAACGGCGACGGGTTTGAGGGTGCAGTCGGAATCGCTGCCGTCGGCCTGCTCGGTGGAGCTGCCGTCAAAGCCCCAGAGGGGTAGTTCAGAGAGTTCCGGGAAGGAGGCGTATTCCTTTACGCAGCACTTGGTCCGCAGGTTCGGGACGGGTGTGTATCCATCCAGCCAGATGTAATCCAATTTGTATTTGGGCATGTCGTGTTCTAGTCGAGTTGCGATCACCGCGGCACATCAGACGGTACGGATCCGGAAAGGAGCCATGTCACAGAGCCTTGGAGGCACTCATATGAAGCAGCGGCCGTGCCAAACTGCGTAAAAAACGCGAGCCGAAAAGCTCAAAGTTGAGCAATCTTGGCCACGATAAGGGTGGCGTCATCGTCGCGGTTGTTTTCCCGTGCCCGGGCGAGGATCCTGGAGGCCAGATCTGTGGATTCACCATGGTCGGCCAGTTCAGTTGCCAGCCCACGCTCCCAGATTCCGTCGATGAGACCGTCGGTGCAGAGGAGGAGGCGGTCATCGCCCTGGAGGGAATGGGATTCGATTTGTGGGCGAATGCCGGGGTGGCCGGCCCCGAGGGCGTCATAGAGGGCACTGCGACGCGGATGGGTGCGGTAGGCGAACTCACTGATTTCTCCGCGGTTCCACTGTCCCCAGGCCCGGGTGTGGTCGGTCGTGAGCTGGGTGGTCTTCTCCTCCCGGTGAAGATAGAGGCGGGAGTCGCCGAGGTGGGCGAAATGCAGGTGTCCAGGGCTGAGCCAGATGAGAGTGAGAGTGGCTCCCATCCCGTGCAGATCGGACTCTTCCGCGGCAAGGGAGTTCAGGCCCTCGTGTGCGCTGTGCATAAGGTGCAGGAGCGCGGATGATCCTTCTTCCTCTCCATGACCGTGAAGGGCCTCGTATAATTCACCAGCCTTCCGCTTGACTGCGGCGAGGATCAGGCGGGAGGCGAGTTCGCCCGCAGAGCCCCCCCCCATGCCGTCGGAGACAGCAAGGACAAGATGCGACGGTTCCAGGAGAGCCTCGCCGTGGGCCTCGAACCTGCGTGCACCGCCCGGGCCAACTTCGAGGGCGAGGCAGGCGTCATCGTTGGAGTCGCGCATGGTCCCACCTTCGGAAAGGGCGCACCAGGTCACTTTCCAGATTCCGCGGTGTTCCCGTTCGATGCCATCAGGTTCGGGAAGGAGTTCCGCAAGTTCAAAGTCGATGAGGCAGAATCGTCCAAGACGGGGACAGTAGGTGACATTGCGGGGTTCAGGGTCATCGTGGCGCACGCCATACTCCCGCTCAAGGTCGGCGAAAAGGGCATCGGACTTGGTGCGCGAGATCTCGGGAGCGGGTTGTCCGCAGTTGGTGGTGACGATGTAATCCTCTTCCGCCAGATGCTCCAGCAGACGAGGGACATAGGGACAGCCACGCTCCTCAAGAGCCTTGAGGAGTCGCGCTTCGTTCTCACAGCGCCTGCTCTTTTGGTGGCCCCGGAACTTCTTGTGCACATGACCCTTGAAGTCGATGCGGACGTGGGAGCGAATACCGTCCTTGAGATCCTTCACGCGGGAGGGAGTGAAGGATGGGGGAGAGGGAAGGGGAAGGTGAAAATACAAGGGGGGATCGATGAACAGAGGGGAACAGAGAGCGAGATGGCACAGTCATTGGAGACTTTTAGTTTTGATTTCTAACCTTTCCTTGACCTTTTGGGTCCGGAGAGGGATTCTGTAGATGCGTGGATAAGGTTGAGATTCCGAAGAAGGCCATATACCGCCTTTCGTTATATCAGCGCTGCCTCAGCAAGCTACATGAGAACGGCAAGGAGACTGTCAGTTCCTCGGCGCTGGCAGGAGCGGCGGGGGTGAAGCCTGCCCAGCTGCGCAAGGACCTGACCTACTTCGGGCAGTTTGGAACGCGTGGCCTGGGTTACTCGGTGACAGAGTTGCGGGATGCCATCCGTGAGGCGCTGGGCCGGGAACAACTGCAGCCCGTGATCATGGTCGGTGCCGGAAACCTGGGAGTGGCTCTGTTGCGTTACCGTGGATTTGAGAAGGAAGGTTTTGAAGTGGTGGCGGCTTTCGATGCTGTGCCGGAGGCCGTGGTTTCGCGGGGGATCTCTGTCCCAGTCTACGGACAGGGCGAAGTGACCCGGTTTATACGGGAGAACGACGTGAGACTGGCCATCCTGTGCGTGCCTGGCGGAGTGGCTCAGGAAGCTGCCAACGAGCTGGTGGGTGCGGGGGTTCAGGGGATTCTGAATTTCTCCCCCACCTTGCTACAGGTTCCCGATGCGGTGACGGTCAACAATGTGGATCTCGCCCTGGAGCTGGAAAACCTCTCCTATTTCGTGAGCCACGGGGAATGACGACGGGGGGAATCTGGGTCTCGACGACCGGAATAGATTGTTCGGACCGGAAATCTGCACGGATTAACAAAAATAGATCTAAGATCCTCTTTTCCCGGGCGTTCCTGATATAGATTGAGCCCTGTGATGGGCCGGAATAAGGACATGGTTGAGACCCACGAGCAATTCGTGGAGCAGGCCCTCGCCCAGTACGAGGGACCGCTCATCGGATACGCCTTGGGGATCGTGCATGATCTTGATCGGGCCCGCGACGTTGTGCAGGACACCTTCATCCGGCTCTACCAGCAGGATCGGGAGAAAGTGCAGCGGGGGCTCAAGGCATGGCTTTTTACGGTTTGTCGGAACCGGGCTCTCGATATCCTCCGCAAGGAGAAGCGGATGGTGGCCCTGGAGGACGAGAAGGCTGTCCGCCTGGAGGGAACCACGGCAGCGCCGGATCGCGTTGCGGATTGGGACGAGCGAGTGGCCCAGGTCATGAATGCCCTGGACCGGCTCTCCGACAACCAGAGGGAAGTCATCAGACTGAAATTTCAACAAGAACTCAGCTATAAGGAAATCAGCGAGGCAACCGGCCTTGCTCCGGGCAATGTCGGCTTTCTGCTGCACACCGGATTGAAACGTCTGCGGGCCCTGCTTCCGGAAGACCTGCTGGAAAATTCCCTGCCAAAGCAATGAAGCGTATTGATTCTGAAGATCCCCGCGTGACGGCTTATGCCCTGGGCGAGTTGCCTGAGCATGAGGCGGCCGAACTGCGCCGTGTAGCGGAGAAACATCCCGCCGTGCAGGCCGCGCTGGACGAAACTCGTGCGCTGGGCGGGTTGATCCGGGGCGGTTTCAGCAGTGAGAGTCTGGAGTTGGGGGAGGCGCGGCGGGAAGCAATCCGCCGGGCCGGGCGCAGTCCGGACCCGGAGAATCTGGTTTCCATTCAATCCCGCCGGCGCGACTGGTTCCGTCCGGCGGCAGTTGCGGCGGCGGCAGCGTTGGTGGCCTGCGTGCTCTGGATGATGCAGCAGATCCCCGTGGGGGAGAACGAGTTTGTGCGGGAGGCGACTGAAGCCGAGCAGCGGGAAGTGGTCAGGATGCAGATTCTGCTCAGTTCCACGCCCCGGTCGGCGCGACCCATCGCGGGGGGGACCACTCCTCTGCCCCGGGCGTCCGAGGAGGAGGCCTATCCCATTCTGCCGGAAGTCCCGTCCGAGATTGTGGACGAAGAGTATCTCGCCCTGCGTGAACTCTGGCAGAAGGATCCCGACGCATTTTTCGCGAGAGTGCGCAGCGCAGCGCGGGAGATAAACCTTCCGGTCCTGAGTCGCATGGCATTCCTGGCGGACAATCCCTTCGTCTCCACCCGGGAAGAGGCGCGCTCGACCGTTCCCATTGTTTCGGGAACGGCCAGCTATCACCTGGTAGAGCGGTTTATCCGCAACGAAAAGAGGTTGCCACCGCGGAACAGCGTGCGAACGGAGGAGTTGATCAATCAGGTGTCCTATCCTGACGAAGGTGATGCTGATCTGGATGGGATCAAGCTGGGGATTGAGATTGTGCGCTGTCCCTGGGACCGGGAATTGACCCTCCTGGGGGTGCTCCTCCGTAATGAGTCCGGGAGGGTGATCGCTGAGGACGCAGTGCTGCAGGTTGAGGTGGATCCGGAGTTCGTCGGGAGCTACCGCCTGATTGGTTACGCGGGTCGGTCGGTTCCGGAGGGAGAAGACGGGGTTTCGGGAGGGCTCTCCCCGGGGAAATCAAACTACGTTCTCTA
The DNA here is from genome assembly GCA_002501065.1 of Akkermansiaceae bacterium UBA7890. GTDB lineage: Bacteria > Verrucomicrobiota > Verrucomicrobiia > Verrucomicrobiales > Akkermansiaceae > Roseibacillus_B. Next base: position 7,068 of record DLRK01000105.1, on the reverse strand, counting down.
TCAGTTCCGACCATCCTCCCCGGAGATTTTCAATGTCGAACGGGTGGTGGCGAGAGTGAGTTTGAGCGTCGGAGCGGAGGGCAGTGAGTTGATCGTGCCGGTAACCACCCCGTCCCGGGACTGGGATCTCGCCAGCAATAACCTCCAGACGGCGGCGGCTCTGGCTACGTGGGGGATGGTGTTGCGGCAGTCTCCCTTTGGCGGTCCGCTTACTCACCTGCATATCAGGGAATTTGCGGAGGATGCCCTTCACGGGAGCGATTCGTCCGATCTCAGGCGACGGGAGGCCCTGCAACTGATTCTCGATTCATTGCCCCTCTTCGAGATTGAGCCGGAAGAGAACGAGAACTGACGGAATGCCGATTGATATCAGGGAGTTTGTGGATTGCGGGAAGCAGAGTGGAGGTTAGGCTGTGGCAGAGCAATGGGCGGTCGTGCACGGGTATTCGCGATCCTGGGCGTGGCCCTGGTGGTGATTCTGGGATTGGGATTTGGAATCTGGAAGTGGACGACCCGGGAAAAGCCCAGCTACGAATCGGCCTTTGTTGAATATATCTGGATAGGCTACCCGCCCGGCAGCATGCTGGAAGCGTCAGACTTTGGCGGTGATCGGATGGACTTGATCCTGCGGGAGCGAAAGGCAGGCTATCTTGCGGGGGTGACCAGCAGGGGCGACCCCCCCGAAGTGGTGGAGGTGGAATTGGCAGTTGATCTGGACGTCCTGGAAACCAAGGTGCTGATTGAGGAATTCAGGGGAATAGGTCTTGTTCCGAAGGAAGCCACCTTCGAGTCCGGGACCTATCCACGATCCGGGCTTCTCGACTAGGAGCGTCTGCCGGAAGTCCCTGGGGGAATGGCGTGCGGGAGGGCCGGGTTCGTTGCTGAGATCGCCGCATTTCCTTTTCCCCCAATTCCCCGGTGATGGCGTTTGGACATCGGTGGATGACGCGATAGAGTCGCCCCGGTGAGCGATCCTCCCTGCATTCTCCTGGTGGATAACGGCTCGTTCCGGGCCGAATCGACCCTGAGCCTGCGCCGCACGGCGGAAGCCCTGGGCGTCCGGATCGGTGCCGAGGTTCATCCGGTCTCGCTCCTTCATTCCATCAGGGTGGATCCCGTTGAACTGGGAGGTGTGCCAGCCCAGGTCTTCGAACCGTTTCTCCGGGCCCGGCAGGAAGAGGGCAGCCATTCCTTTCTTGTAGTGCCCTTGTTCTTCGGGCCCAGCGCGGCGATCTACGAGTACCTTCCGCAGCGTGTCCGGGACATGAGCGGGAGTTGGCCGGAACTTGAAGTGCGGGTGGCGCCCTCCATGGTGGAACTGGATGAACCGGACGACACGCGGGTGGCTCGGATCCTGGGGGATCTGGTTGTGAGGAAAATGAAGGAGGAAGATCTTGAGAAGCCAGCGGTGATCCTGGTAGATCATGGGACGCCACGGGAAGCAGTCAATCGGGTGCGCAATCACGTCACGGCCCAGCTTCACGCCATCCTGGATGATCGAGTGGCGACGGTGGAGGCTTCCTCCATGGAGCGCCGCGAGGAGGCGGAGTACGATTTCAACGAACCCCTGCTGGAGAATTTGCTGGGTCGGACGGGTTTCGACCGGGAAGTGGTCCTGGCCATGCTGTTCATTTCACCCGGACGCCATGCGGGAGCGGGAGGGGATATTGCCCGGCTCTGTGAATCGGCGGAAGCGCGCTGTCCCGGGCTGCGGATCCATGGAAGTGATCTCTTTGTGACCCACCCCGGAGCGATCGATCTTCTGGTCCGACGATACGAAGAGGGGTTGGCGGGCAAACCAGTGCAGGGGGAAATCGCCGCTCCCGGAACCGAGTGATCCACCATGTCTGAAGTTGGCACCATTGGATTCTGGCGAGACCCGCTGGGCCGCCCCGGGCCGGATAATATGGCGGTGGACAGTTGGCTCCTGGAACGGGAGGAAGCGCCGATTCTGCGTGTTTACGACTGGCGGGGAGAGTGGGCCAGCCTGGGATACTTCGGGACGGTGGCGCAAGCGCGCGCCACGATGCCCGGAGTCTCGCTGGTCCGCCGGGCCACGGGAGGGGGACTGGTGGATCATCGCCATGACCGTACCTACACCCTTGTGCTGCCGGGAGGCTGCGAACTGGCGGGACGGAGGGGTGGCGAGAGCTATCGCGTGATTCACTCAGCCCTGGCGGAAGCGCTCGGGGAGGCCGGGATGGAGGTGCGCCTGATCGAGGAGGACGCCCCGGTAGAGTCTCCGACCTGTTTTGAAAAGCCGGTCGCCTGGGACCTGGTGGAAGGGCGGGGACGCAAGGTGGCAGGGGCTGGCCAGCGCCGGACGCGGAAGGGTCTGCTGCACCAGGGCAGCGTCATGATCGAAGAAGGGGTGGACGGGGATGCCGTGTTCGCATCCCTGGCCGGCAAGTTGGCGAGGGAGGTGAAACGAGTTAACCGCGAGCCCTCAGGGGAGGAACTCGCGGCCAGGATTGATCAGTTTTCCAGCCGGTCGTGGGTTGAACGGCGGTAGGGCGTGGGGTTACCTGTCCTTGGAGTGCTCCTTTTCGAGGTGCTCCTTCAGGACATCGCGTCCGAAGTCGCCATCGAAGAGGCGCCAGACGGCGTGAGCGTGATTGGCGTCGTTCTGGGTGTTGGCATACTCCACCATGAATGCGCCGTTGTCCGTCACGCGGAAGTAGTGCTGATCTCCCTTGTTGAGACCCCCGGCCCAGGCGAATTGCAGCGTGTCGACGGCCCCGGCAATCTCATTCATGGCCGGTCTGGCCAGTTCGGGTCGCGCATTGCTGGCGAATTCCCGCAGGATGGCGAGGAGGAGTTTCTTCTGTTCGGCGGTCATGTCCCCACCTTTTACGCCCAGTGATTCCGGCTTGGCAGCAACCCGGTCCTGGCTGGAGAGAATATCGCGCGGCGCCTTATCGGAAAGGATGACCGGTTTGCCGGCCTCCTTGAGCGATTTCATGAGCGCCCGGGCCTGATCCTCCATGCGGCCCAGCGGCCGGGTGCCTTTGCGGGGACCCTTCTTCACGCTGGCGGGGTTTGTGCCGAGGAAAGCCGGGGTAATGACCACGTTGCCATTGATGACGGTGTAGTTGAGGGAAAGGTGGTGGCCCTCAAAGCGCCATCCCCAGGTCCCGGTCTGCTGCTTGCTGGAGGGTTCTCCGAAGATTGCGATATAGTACTTCTGCGTGTCGCGCCTGACAGGGTCCTTTTCCATTTCGGCCAGGATGGCTTCCAGGCTCATGATGGTACTGGCATTCAGCACTCCCTTCTGGCTGAGGCCACTGGCGAGCAGAGCGTAGGCATAGTGGGTTTGCTCGGGATTCAGTTCGCTCAACATGATCCCCTTGCGGTCGAGGGGGATGAAGTGCCAGTTTTCACGCTCCTCATCGGTGAATTTGAAGAAGGCCTTGGCCTTCTGTTTGGCATCGAGTCCCTTCAGGAAATTACGGGCAGCTCGACCCATGTCCAAAGCAGGATTTCCAGCATGGACGAACGGGGCAGCCAGGAGAACAGCAGCAAGTGCGAGATGTTTCTTCATGATCGGCGGAAGTCTGCGATGGTTATCCCGGAATGGAAGCGGAATATCCTGCTGATGGCGGGGCTCCTGCGGGTGGCCTGAAGGAAGGGACGAAGGGAGCGGGTTGAAGCTGGTTCAGGAGGTCACCCCCAGCATGCACGTGGCTACCAGCAGGTAGATGAGCATCCCGGAGACATCCACCACGGTGGTGACGGCCGGGGCGGCGATAACGGCGGGATCGAGGTGGATGGCACGGGCGCCGAGGGGAAGCAGGGAACCGATCAGAGTGGAGGCGGTCACCTGCACGGTGAGGGCCACGGCCACCGCTGAACCAAAGCGCAGGAAACTGATTTCGGGTGAGACTTCGGAATGGAAAAACGGGAGGATGAAGATTGCCACCACCGCAATGGTGAGGCCGAGGATGAGTCCCAGCATGGCCCCGAGGCGCAGTTCCTTCCAAGCCACCCGGAAGGCATCGCGGGCATCCAGTTCGTTCAGGGCCATGGCACGGATGGTCACGGTGGAGGCCTGTCCTCCCGAGTTGCCTCCTGCTGCAATGATCATGGGGAGGAAGAGCATGAGGAGGGGAATGCCCTCCAGGATTTCCTCGAAGCGGAACATGATCGCGCCAGCCGCGATGGAGAGGAGGGCCAGTCCCACCAGCCAGATCACGCGGCGACTGAAATGTGTGGTCACGCGGGTGTTGAGATAACTTTCTTCGGATTGCTCTCCGGTCAATCCGGCCTGCTTTTCGATATCCTCGGTGGATTCCTCGCTCAGGATCTCCATTGCATCATCGGAAGTGATCACCCCGAGGAGACGGTTCTCCTGGTCTACCACCGGGAGGGCGAGCATGTCGTATTTGAGAACGGCGGTTGAGGCCTCCTCCTGGTCGGTGCCAGCCAGCACGGTGTGCTCAACAGGCTGCATGATATTGCTCACCGGAGTCTGCCAGGCATTGAAGGTGAGATCCCGCAGTCGGAGCTTGCCCACCAGATGATCCTGTTCGTCCAGGACAAAGATCCGGCTCAGGGTCTCGGTGTCTTCGAGATCCGGGCGGAGGTGATCAAGGGCTTCCTTCACGGTCATCCCGATGGAGATGTTGCCGATCTGAGTGGTCATGCGTCCACCCGCGGTGTCTTCGGCATACTCAAGCAGGCTACGGGTGAGTTCGCGTTCTTCCTGCTCTCCGAGGAGACCGATCAGTTTTTCGCGCTTTTGCTCATCCTCCACATCCTGGAGCACATCCACGCGATCGTCATCGGGAAGCTCTTCCAGAACTTCGCGTTGCTGGCTGGGCTTGAGATGGTCAAGCGCCTCCTCCACGAGAGGATCTGGGATTTCGGCCAGGACCTCGGAAAAGGCCTCGGAGGGAAGAGTGCGGGCAAACCACGCCTGTCCCTTGCGGGAGAGGTCCTCGTAGACCGCGGCCAGGTCGGCGTGGTGAACCTCTTCGGCCACTGACAGGAAGGCGCTCCCGTCGCGGGCTGCGATGGCGTGTCTCAAATCCTCGAGAATTTGTGGGTCCTCCTCCGGCACCAGGGCAGATTAGGAAGCGCTTCCAGTTTGAGAAGTCCAAACAGAGGGGTGGGGCGGAGACGGAGTTTTTCTTTGCGGGGTAGTGCGATAGGTTGTGTATTACTCCCGACCTCCCTCACCCCCCCTTTTCTTCCCGCATGAGGTTTCCCTGGCGTTCTGCTGTCCTGCTTCTCCTGACCGGATCCCTGGTCCGGGGAGAAGCCATGCTGCAGTATTTCAACACGAGTTGGCGGGAAATTCGGCAGAAAGTTCCAGAAATAGCGGAAGCAGGGTATCAGTCGCTCTGGGTTCCTCCCCCCACCAAGGCCGGCGGAGGCTTTTCGGTGGGATACGATCTCTTCGACCGTTTCGACCTGGGGTCAAAGGACCAGAAGGGATCAGTGCCCACCCGTTATGGAACGGAGCAGGAGTTACTCGATCTCATCCGGGTGGCCCACCGCTTCGGAATCCGGGTTTATTTCGACAGCATCATGAACCACAACGGATTTGATGTGCCTCGCCACAACGAATTGGTGGCGGAGGAGATCTACCCGGGATTCCGCCCTGGTGACTTCCACCTGCGCGAGACCGGCGATGGGTTCTACCGAAAATGGGATAATACCAGGGATTGGGGCAGCACGTGGCAGGTGCAGAACCTGGGGCTTTCAGGACTTATCGACATTGCCAACGAACCTGGCCCGACCAATCGTAATCATGGTCCCTTCGAGGGCGACACCCGGAGCAAGCCTCTCTTTCTCCGCCATCCCGACAATCCCTCCTACTATTGCTATGTCCCGAGCGGACCGGGGCAGACTCACGCGGCCAATGAAGGCACCTACGTGGGTTTCGGAACCAGCAACGGAATCACGCGTGCTTTTCTGCAGGCCAACGAATCATTTTACCAGGAGGTGGTGGAGGACATGCTGCATCGTTCCCTGCGTTGGCAACTTGACCGCACCAAGGTGGACGGGGCACGACTCGATGCGGTCAAGCACACGCCCGCGGACTTCTTTGGAGCCACCTTCGGGGCGGACCGGGATGCCTCGGACTACGGCTACCTGGGACAGGCCCAACGGCAATTCAACCTTTCGCGTGGTTATCTCGATACGAACCACCGGGACACCGTATTCAGCATCGATGCACCGCGTGATGACGCCATGTTCTTTGGTGAGCATCTGGGAAAACCACCCGCGCATGGACCATACATTGATGCGGGGATGCGGCTCATTGACAACGATCTGCGCAACAACCTGAACGATATTCTCGGCAATCCCTCCGCCACCCTGGCGGGCTACGACCAGCCGGGAGCCGGAGGATTCAGTCCAGGCGTCTCGGTCATGCACGCGCAGAGTCACGACAACGACTTTGCAGTGCGTCGTGAATTGCAGCACGCTTTCTACTTCACCCGTGACGGTCTGCCGCTGGTCTACACGGACGGCAATTATCATGCCGGAACGCTGGAAGGCAGCGGGGGCGCCTTTCCACGGCACGCCAATACTTCTTTCCTCGGGCAGTTTGGCGACAACCGCCTGCCCAATCTGGCCTGCCTCCACCAGCACTTCGCCCGTGGCTTCCAGCGTCCCCGCTGGGCCGACAACGATTTCGTGGTCTACGAGCGCATCGACAAGAGGGAAAACGGCGGAATGAGCGACGATGCGGGTGTGGTGGCCATTGTGCTGGTGAATGACAACTATGCCAGCGGGAGCAGTCGTAATATCGGAACCACCTTTCCCTCCACCCCCTTCGAGGACGATGCCTATCTCTACCAGTATGCCCGTGGTTACGGGAGTCAGACGGGGTTCTTCAAGTATGCCTCACAACTTGACGAGGTGGTGGTTGATCCGGGGAGTTACATGGTCTTTTCCTACCGCACCCCGGAGGAGTCGCGGGCCTGGAGCGGGATCGGTGGTCGGCCCATCGAGATTTTCCAGGAGGGTCGGCGGGCGGACAGGATGACGGTGACGCGGCGGGATGGTCCGGATGGCGATGAAGGTTTCAGCGGGCCTTTTGCCAATCCGGGATTTCATCCC
>DLRK01000053.1 GCA_002501065.1 Akkermansiaceae bacterium UBA7890 | reverse complement strand
CAACGAGGTGCAACGCATGCGCAGCGTGGTCCAGCTTCAGGCGGGTGAACAGCGCAGTTGCGTCGGTTGCCACGATGCCCGCCACGCCACACCGTTGAGGCATACTAGCCAGGCCCTGACCCAGACCGTGCAGACACTTACCCCGCCGCCGTGGGGCGCGGTGCCCTTCGATTACGAACGGATCGTCCAGCCCGTTCTGGACGCAAATTGCGTTCACTGCCATGACACCAAGTCGAAATTCGATCTGCGAGGCACCCGCGACACTCACCGCGTACCCGCTTCCTACCGCTCCCTGATCACGGGGGGATGGGTGCACTATTTCGACTGGCACTACGGTTCGCGACATTTCAAGGCCGAACCTCTCTCGTTTGGCACGTCCCAGAGCCGCCTCTTCAAGGTTCTGGGCGATAAACAGCACGAGAGAGTTATCCTCAAGCCGGAGGAATTACGCGTGCTCAAGGGCTGGGTCGACCTGAACTGTCCCCTTTGGCCGGACTATCGCTTCCGGAAAGACCGTCCGCTTTAGCGGATGCCTCACTCCTCATAAGGAAATGCGGCAGGAGTTCGGATGGCTTCTTCGTTCGAGTTCGAAGTCAGCGACCTCCTGCGGGAGGGCATCAACAAGATCGAGATAACGGTGGCCCCACTGGTAATCCACAAGGTCGATGTGTAAGCTTCCCCGTCAACGGGACATTTCAAAAGCAGAGGATTTGGGCTGAGGGGTTGTTGTTATTGTTCGTGTTTGTTGTTGGCGAAACACTGCCGGAGGCAGGTTTCCGAGTGATTTGAGAGGGCGTTCCTCGTTGCAGGCGATCATCCAGGTATGAACGATGTCCCGGATCTGATCGAGGGAGTTGAAGAGGTAGGTGTCGAATTTTCCAATGGATGTTCATTTGAGAAGCATCAGCTATATCCATTGATGTGATTTTGTCTTTATTCATTCATTAATCAACAGAATCGGTCAGCCCAATTCGTTCACAGCTCTCCAGGCCTGCTTAATAGCAGCGTGTGCATACGAACTTGGGGCTGAGTCGATATTCGCTATGGTAATTCTGCCAAAGGGTTGCCTGCCTGTTCTTGCCATTCCGCGCAAGTCCGAGTCAAAAAGTCTGGAACCACTATACACATAACCATGGGCCCAGCGATTCACCGTAATACTCTCAACGTCCCTATCAAATTCAAATAATCCCTTCGGCAACATTCCACTGAGATGGGCTCTAACTTCATTTTCGTAATCCTCCAGTTGAAGACTAAGCATCTTGTGTCGCGCTTCACGGAATTGTTCAACTGGTGGTGTGCCTGCGATAGCTCCAAAAGGACAAGCTATCATCTGAATGGCACAAGGATCGGTTGGTTTTTTTGTGAATTCATAACCGCCCATGCTCACGGGAAAGTCCATCATCATCACCTGATGCATGTTGCCTGGTGACATCGCCATACCCATTTCTATTTCCTTTATGGCTCTCCAGTTCTTCAGTCCCACAGTAGTGTATTGCAAGGGTATCTTCACACTGCGTCTTAATGCCGCGTCCTGCTCTTTTGGGAGATCAGATACGATATGAGGGATCATGCTGTTGTAACAGGCCATCACCACGCCTTTGGCTTTTACCTGGCAGGAGGTATTGTCATTCATGTATTTTACGAAGACATCACTCGAACTATCGGGATCGCTGCCATGCGTTACATTAACAACTGTGCTGTTTAATCTGATTCGAACAACATTGCTGGATTTGTCCAATTCAGCATAATTGAATTTGGACGTCACAATCTCTTTGGCATTGTCACCAGTACCCACATTTGGAATCATCTTTTTCACCAGCATACGTGCAATAGTTGCATTGCCATCGGGAAAATGATGAATGTACGGGTCTTCTTCTGCGAAGGTGTTTCCGTGTTCCCTTGCCATTTTTTGGAAAGCCCTCTCGCCTATAAGATCTTTCCATGTGGACACGGGATCAAATCCCAAGGCTCCACAATCTACAGCTTCCCCAATCGACAATACATCCGCTCCTCCGCCGGCCCAGTCGGAACATGAGGTTCTGGCCATTTCCAGTACTCCCGGATCATCAACCTTCAAATTGGTTTTGAGATAATCGAAATAGGAATTGGAATACATGTAGTTCTCCAAATTCTTCCTGGGCACGTCGAGGACATGGAGACCGCCATTCAAAACCCGGAGCAGCTGTTCTTTACCCTTTTCGCTGACGGGTGCTTGCTGGGCAGCCTCTTCATGTGAAATTTCCGGACGTGGAAGCCCTTCTACCCACCATGGATAGTTGCCATATGGATGCTTTACCACCCTGTCCTCTCCAAACATTTGTTTGTTGAAATAGGTGATTGCACCAAGCTTATTCCTCTTATAGAAATTTACATCATAGGCTGTCTTGAATTGGTCCAGATCGATGCCTATTTCCTTCAGCAGAGTGAGCACGAGTTCACTTCGTGCATGTGGACTTACAAATGTCTGTGAGCCCCCATTCGTCAATCGGAGATCGCCGTTGATCATGTGCTCATTCCGCCTGGCATGACCTCCAAAGTCATCATGATTGTCGAGGATCAGCACCTTTGTGTCTTTTCCATGTTCTCTCTGAAAGAAATATGCGGCGGACAACCCACTGATCCCTCCCCCAACGACAATGAGATCGTATTCTTCTTTCAAGTTGGTGGTTGGTCCCCAATCTGATTTCTTTTCCCGGGCCCGACTGTGTGCGTGAGTGTTTGATCCGGGTTGACTTCCTCTAAGTCCGGTGAGCGCTGGCGGATAGTAGGATGGCTCTAAAGCAGCCAAAACAGCGTCAGAGGCACACCCAAAAGGAAGCATATAAGCTCCGGTTGCCATCAGCGTTCCATTAACAAAATCTCTTCTTGTTATTGCACTCATTATCTAAGCGAATAATTTTTTCAAACTATGCGTATCCTGGGCTAACAGGACATCCCTCAGAACCATAGGGCCACCCTTTGCTGTAGCTTGAGATTCATGGGTTACTGCATCAGTACCAATTTCTCTTGCTTTTAATAGCAATTTGTTACTGCCAGGAATTTCCTTTTGCCGGCCGGGATTGATGGCGGTCGCTCGCACGGGGACCGGCCGTCGTTCTCATGTAATCCGGCAGATCTTTCTCCAGGAATACAACAAGCACCCCGACTGAATCACAGGGCATATTGCGGAATTTTCAGCAACTCCCCGTCCTTCAGGGCCGATTGGTGGGCGACGATCCCGGCCACGGTCATGTTCAGCGCCTGCGCCACGTCCACCCAGGGTTTGCGGTCGCGAAGGATGGCGTCGACGAATTCGCTGGAGAGGAGGCCATGGGAACCGCCGTGTCCTCCGGCGCCCACGCCGGGAGGGAGTGGTGGTCTTTGCGTATGAACCTTGCCTCCGCCCTTCTTCTGACCATAGACCCGGCCCTTTTCGCCGCCGGCGCCGGGAAGATCCCAACAGACCGCCATGCGCGACATCCCGCCCTCACTGGTGCGAAAGAGCGCGATCTCCGAGCCAAACGGGTTCCTGTAGTCGTTGTTCGCCGCCTGGAGATGAGGCACCACGCTGGGCATCCCCATGCAGGAGACTTCCGTGAAGCTCCCCCCCGTCACTCCGATGTAGAAGGCGTTTGAGTGCGTGGGATACCATTGCGGTGGCGAGCCCTTGCGCCATCCGTTGGTGTCGACCTTCCCCGTCTTCGGATTGTAGCCCCCGATGGGGGTTTCGAAGTAATGGTAATACTCACCCTCGGAGTAGATGATCTTTCCCAGGTCTCCTGCCAGGTATCGTTTGTGATTCGCATACAAGTCCGCATGGAAACAGGAGGTTTCGAACATCATGTATTTCAAACCGCTCTTCTTCACGGCCTCGAAGAGGCGGTCGGCATCTTCCAACGAGCCGTAGACCGCCGGCACGGCAGAGGCGACGTGTTTTCCATGCTCCAGAGCCGCCACCGCCAGACGTGCGTGACTCGGAGCATCGGTGGCAATGAAGATCGCCTCGATGTTGTCATCCTTGATCATTTCTTCGCAGGAGGGATAGGTTTTCCTGCATCCGCAGGCTTTCGCCAGTCCGGCGCAACGCGCTGGATCGAGGTCAGTGACCGCAATCACCTCGACATTCGGATGGTTCTGGAAGCCGAACTGCGCTCCAAAAGCGCACAGGCCATATCCGGCAATGCCGACCCTGATCTTCCGGTCGGAAAACGGCTGCCAGTCTTTCGCCGCATTCGGATCACCCTGATTCTTTTCAAAACCGGGAATGATTTTTCCTGTCGCATCTTTCGGTGCCTCTTGAGCTCCCGCGTGGCCGACCATGCCGAGAAGAGCACCCGTGCCACTCACTCCGTGCAGAAAGCCCCGTCGCGACATGCCGGCTCGTTCCAGGTTCTCGATCAGGTTCTTGCTCTCGTTGCTTTGTCCTTCGGTATTCATGATTCTGTCTCCTTCAATTGTCTCTTCTGATTCCGGGAGAAACGGCTTGGCAGGATGAGTGCTCTCTCACTCGTTCTCGACGGAATCGAACAAGTGGTGGACCACGTCCGTGTGGCAGCTGTAGCACCATTGTGGACTGCCAGGAATTCCCTTTTCGGGATTGTCCGGGATGGCGGTCGCGGAGGCGGGGTTGGTGGAGATGCAAGCCAGGGCAGCAACAAGCGACCGGCAACAAGATTTCCCTGGGGTGTTCACTTCATGGTTGCGAGATAGGCAACCAGATCGCGCACCTGTCTCGGATCGAGAAAAGAGCGGACGTCGGGCATCGTGCCAATGGGTTTCGATTCCGATTTCACCCCGGACCGGGCGATGGTCTGTATCAAGCCATCCGGTAGTTTAACGGTGATGGCCTGGTCGTCCCGACTGATCAGGTTCCCCGCCACCGTTCGGCCATCCTTGAGTTGCAGGGTGATGATTCCGTAACCCGGAACGAGATCAGCCTGCGGATCCACGATCGAACGCAGAAGGTATTCACGAGGATGGCGCTGGGCGATACCCTCGAGACTGGGGCCCACCTGTTTGTCCGTCTGCTTGAGGGCATGACATTTTACGCATTGGGCCTGGGCGTGACCGTGAAAAATACGACGCCCCTTTTCCGCGTTTCCGCCCACCAGCGCCATCCCGTAAGTGGCCATGACACCTTTTTCAGCGGTCCTGGCCCGGTGTTTTTCCAGCTTTGCCTGCAACGGTTTGTCCTGCTTCGAAAGGGCCTGAGCGACCTCAAATACTTCAAGCTGGACCGGCGGAGCGATGCTGCCGGCGAAGAGTTCATCGGCAAGGCGAGTGACAATTGCATCCCGCGTGGGCAGGCGCTGGACCATTTTGATCGCCTGTTGCAGTTCGGGGACGTCGCGGGATTCCTTGAGGGCGGTCATGACATATTCCGCAACCTCTGCCCGGCCTCGCCTGGCTCCGATCAATTCCTGGGAGGCGGCAATGCGTAGTTCCGGGGAGCTGGCCGCCAGGGCCGCGATGCCCACCGAGGAGAAGAGGTCCATTTTCTGTTTGCGCAACCAACGCAACCATTCGATGCGGACTGAACTGCGTTGCTTTTCATCCATGACGTGATCGGCAACCCGATCGAGTTGAGCCGGGGTGGGCTCGATCTTTCGAAGCAAGGCGATGACACGGTGGGAGACCTTGTCGCCAGGGTCATTTGCCAAGGACCAGACCTCGGGGCCA
>DLRK01000207.1:38183-38626 GCA_002501065.1 Akkermansiaceae bacterium UBA7890 | reverse complement strand
TACACCTACACCCAGCTCAACGCCATCGGCAGCGGCCCTGACAAGAAGTACATGCGGGTCCGGGTGCAGGAGAATTGACCGACATGGTGGTTCACGGATGAAGCAGTTTGGAGCGATTCGCGTCCCGTTTTCATACCCCTGGATTACAGAGACACCCCACCCTCCCAATTCATGAAGCCAACCATCAATGTTGCTGAGACAGTGGCTCCCGATGGGGCGACGTTCCGCCTCTGTTCGCATGACGGTGAGTTCTTTCTCTACATGAACGAGCGGCAGGTTATGAGCACCACCATGACGCACTCCGAATTGCTGCTTGCCGATCTCGGATGCGATTTTCGTGATGGCCGCGAGAACCCCAGGGTCCTGATCGGTGGCCTTGGGCTTGGTTTCAGCCTCCGCCGTTGCCTGGAGCTTACCGGGAGCGATGCGCGCATCGAAGTGGC
>DLRK01000207.1:0-37791 GCA_002501065.1 Akkermansiaceae bacterium UBA7890 | reverse complement strand
ATTCTTGCAGATCGAAGAACGCGAGTCATCGAGGGAGACGTCTACCCGCTAATCAAGGTGGCCGCAAAGAAGGCGTCGCCCTATGACGCGATCCTTCTCGACGTTGACGACGGCCCCTCGTCACTCCTGCAACCAGGAAACGCCCGAATCTATCGCCGGGAGGGTTTGCAGACCATCAAACGCGCGCTCACATCCGGAGGTCGGGTCGCATTTTGGGCCGCGACCGCAGAGCCCGGGCTCCTGCGCGATCTACGACAGACCGGATTCACGGTCGAAGAACTCGCGGTTGCGAAACACCCCCGGGCCAAACAGAAACGACATCGGATCTATCTCGCGGAAAAACGCGATTGATTGGAATTGGGTGGGGGTGGACGCTGCGATGGGCAGGACCAGATCCCTTTATCGCCCCGCACACGAGACCGCACAGTGGCTGAAGGGGCGACGGTGCTGGCTCAATACACCCCTTCATGAACTATCCGGGCTAACTCATCGGGATCGCTTATGATCAGAGTCTGGCTGCGGGACAGATCCTTCAAGGAACTGGCAATCAGAGGATTATGTCGTTATTCAGATTTTGGATGGGACGATGATCGATAGAAAAAACATTCCCATCTGAGGTTGATGATTGCCGCGTCTTGGTGTTGGTTCCTCCCGCATTCCATGCCTGAACCCACCTCCGATCTCCCTGCCGATCTTCTCGACTTGCAGTGCCTCAGCCCTCAGGAGGTCAAGATCCTCCACAAAGAGCTAGGCATTGCGTCTCTCGGCACCCTCGAAGCCGCTTGCAATTCCGGGAAGGTCGAAGCCCTGGCGGGGTTCGGAAAAAAGAGCGTGCAAAAGATTCTCGGCGAGCTCGACGACCGCAAACGTCTGTCCGGCCGATTTCTGCGCGCCGATGTGGCGCCAGTCGTGGAGCAAATCGTCGGAATTCTACGCAGTCATCCCGATGTCACCGACGCCGAAGTGGTCGGGACCTACCGGCGCGAACGAGAGACGGTCGATGATCTCCACTTTCTGGTAGCCACGACAAGGCCCACCGATGTGACGAAGTTCTTCACGGAGATCGAGGATATCCAACAGGTCATTCTGCAAAGCAATCGCAAGGCCGCGGTCCGTCTCAAGAGCGGACTGCCATGCGACCTCCGTGCCGTTACGCCTGCCGAGTGGCCCTTCGCCTTGTTACATTTTACCGGGAGCAAGGAGCACCTCCTCGAGCTTGCCTCTCGCGCTCTGAAGCAGGGGCTTACCTTGAACGAGTACCACCTCGCTCCGGTCAACGGAGAAACTTGGAACGACTCCACCCTGACCATTAAAGAAGAGGCCGACATCTACGGGGAACTCGGGCTTTCCTATATCGATCCGAAGTTGAGGGAGAATCGAGGAGAGTTCGAGGCGGTCGAAACGGGAGAGATGACCCGTGCCTCGTCGAACAAGACCGCCTCCGAGGAATCTTCCACGATCACAACACCCGGTGCCACGCCTGCTCGTTGCGATTCGAGCATTGGAAGATCCGCAACATCCGTAGTGTCCACACATTCGATTACAACAGAGCAAGTTGATTCCTAGCCTGTTGACCAACCTGTTCTGGGGCCAAGCTCTGTCGATGAACGTGAGCAAGCTGATGGTCAGGATTGCCGGAACCGCTTCGAACTTCGCCGGAAAGAGCGGGACGAGGAGAAATTCCCGTCCCTTTTTCATCCCCCTGAATCACGGAGCCGCACCACAGGATCAGCCTCTTCGTGGCTCTCAGGATTTGCCCTAGGGCATCAACTTGCGATCCAGGCTTCGATACTGAATCGCTTCCATCAGGTGGGTTGCACGGATCAGATCCGAATCGTCCAGGTCTGCCACCGTGCGGGCCACCTTCAGAATCCGGTCATAAGCCCGGGCCGAGAAGTTCAGTTGCTCCATGGCCTGCTCCATCAGGTTCGAGGATTCTCGATCGAGTTCGCAATACTGACGAACCTGCTTCGGCCTCATGTCGGAATTGACCCGCACTCCCGGAACATCCCTGAACCGATCTTCCTGCCAGGCTCTGCATTTCTCGACTCGTCCCCGCACGGTTGCCGAGTTTTCAGTCGGTTCCCGGGAGGAGAGTTGCCTGAAGTCTATGAGCGGCACTTCGACGTGCAGGTCAATGCGATCCAGGAGGGGACCGGAGATCTTCTGCCGGTAATGTTCCACCTGGCGCGGCGAGCAGGAACAATCCCGGAGCGGATCAGCAAAATATCCGCAGGGACAGGGATTGAGCGAACCGACCAGCAGCACCTTGCTCGGGAACGTAAGGGTTCCGGCCGCGCGGGAGATGGTTACCTGTCCGTCCTCCAACGGCTGCCGCAGGACCTCCAGGGTCTGGCGTCGGAATTCCGGCAGCTCATCGAGGAAAAGAACTCCATTGTGCGCCAGCGAAATCTCTCCCGGCCCCGGATTGCTTCCTCCCCCCAGCAGCCCCGCATTCGAAATCGTGTGGTGTGGACTACGGAACGGCCGGGTGCGAAGCAGCCCTGCCCCGGGATCCAGAACACCGGAAATGGAATACACCCGGGTCGTCTCGATCGCTTCCCCTCTGGTCATGTCCGGCAGGATGGTCGGCAAGCGCTTTGCCAGCATTGACTTGCCCGTGCCTGGAGGACCCACCATGAGGAGGTTGTGAGACCCTGCGGCCGCAACCTCGAAAGCTCGTTTCACGTGCTGCTGGCCTTTCACTTCCTCGAGATCCACCGAATACGATCGCTCCCCGCATCCGTTTGAATCGATCGCCCGGGCCGGAGCCAGCGCCTCCTCCCCATTGAGAAAATCCCAGGCCTGCCGGAGTCCGCGCACTCCGAAAACTTCAATGCCGTCGACTGCTGCCGCTTCCCTTGCATTCTGTTCCGGAACCAGCAGGCGCCTCTTTCCCCGCGCTTTCGCCTCGATCGCCGCCGACAGAACCCCCTTCACCGGTCGAACCGAACCATCCAGTGCCAGTTCACCCAGAATCTGGCAATCAACAGCCCTCTCCAGGCGATTGTTCTGCGCACAGGCCACCACCGCCAGGGCGATCGGCAAATCGAAGGAAGGCCCCTCCTTTTTCAGGTCGGCGGGTGCCAGGTTGATCGTAATCACGCCGTCGTCCTTGGTAAGGGCGGAGGCATGGACCGCAGAGCTGACACGCTCGGTGGACTCCCGGACCGCCGCATCGGGCAGCCCCACGATCACCATGCGGGGCGTTCCGGTCCCCGGGGAGTTGACCTCCACTTCCACTTCCACCGCCTCCACTCCCTGGAGCGCGGCACTATGCAGTTTCGCGATCATGCTGTTGGATAACTACTGTTCAAATTAACAGTTGTCACGGGAATTCGGCTTTTCCATCCCCCTTCCATGGTAGCAGGGCAGATCGAATCCCCCCCGGGCTCGACGCATCCCGGACGGGGAGAGACCCCGCGATTACTTCTGCGCCTTCTTCTTCAGTTCCAGATACCGGACCGCGAGCCCGCGTTGGGCGGGGGGACGCGTGATGACGAGGGGGTGAAGCCCCTTCCTGAGGACCAGCTCAAGCGGAGGGGTATTTTTCCACAATCCCCGCGTGTTCGGGATGGGCAACGGGAGAGGAGCGCCTCCATCGACCGCAACGCTGACGGATTGATCAACATTTGCGACGGCGGCGTGAAGAATGAACTGGTAGGTCCCGGCGGTGGGCACCTCGACTTTGTACTCGATCCGGGGAGAGCTGCCCCACCCCTCGGCATACTTGGCATTGTAGATCTGTTTTCCACCGGTGAAACAATCGTGGACGGCGATTCCGGTCGCCTTCACATAATTCTCCGCTTCGAGGTGGATCACCCCGGGCTTGTCCTCCATGGGGTCTTCAGCCCTGCTAACTATCACGGGTTTCTCCGGAATGTTCCCGCCGCGAGCTTCCGCCCCGGTGGGATTCTTCTCCCCGAGTTTCATGATGGCCGCGGGCCGGTCCCCGGAGCCAAGCGCGGCGGCGAGCCAGCGGTGACGCTCGGTTCGAAAGAATTTCCCTTTGTTCCCCCGCAGCGCCATTTCCTCCATGAATTCCTCCCCGGAAACACCGCAGGTCCTGGAGACGTGCCATCCGCGGCCGTAAACGACCTTCCAGACGTTGCCGGGCTGGGGTTGAACGCGGGGGTGGGCGGACTTGTAGGTGGCACAGACATGACCGGGTTGGCGCACCCCGACCGCAGGGAGGCCAAAGGCCTGGCAGATGAAGATGGACCAGGATGATCGCGGTCCGCACTTTCCTCCCCCGGCAAGGACGTTCTTGAAGGTGTCTTCGAAGGGAATGGGCGAATTGCGGCGCCATACTTCACTCGTGGAATTCACGACCAGTTCATTCACCCGCAGATCGGGACGCCATGTGTTGATGGCCTCCCGTCCCCAGGCGAGGTCGGCGTTGGAGGCGTTGGATGAGACGATCTGCCGGTACTCCCACACGGACAGGTTGTCGAAGCTGGGGAAGAGCTCGCCGTTCTGGTGCGCAGCCTTGTAGTAGCGGTAGCGCGCAAGGGGTGTTTCCGGCGTCCGGGCCTGACCGGCGCCCTGGTTGCCGGTTCCCGGAGGATTCAGTCCGGTCGCCATTGCCAGACGCAGGTAGAGCCCGTCCCGCGAGTCGGAATCTGCATGGAAAATTCTCGACCAGATCTGCAACGCCGGAACCCCGATGGTCCAGTTGTCGGCCTCTCGCTGTGCTCTCCCAATGGGCGTTGCTCCTTCGAGGAAACGCTCAAGCGCTTCGGTGTGTCCCAGCAACCAGACGAGGAATCGCTCATTCTGCTCTCCCTCGCCCATGAAGGCGGTGAGGTTGGCGGGGCCGAATTTGGAGATCAGCTGCCGCTGGGCGAGCGTGCTGGCGAAGATGCGGTCCTCGAACAGGCCCTCCACCCGCTTCTCTGTAAGGTGAGCCGGGTTGGCCGGAACTTTCGCGTTCAGCCACACGGTCAATTTCCTGAGGTAGCCAGCCATATCGCCGGATTTCATGCCCTCTGTCAGGACAGGATCGGATCTTCCGGCGTGAAGGCTTGCCGCCATCATGGTGGCGAACAGAAGGGAGCACGAGAGTGTCTTCATCTCCAGGGATGCTATCGCAGGAGGGAGTGGGACGGTTGTCGACCTCGCGGAATTCTAGGGGATTTTCCGGTCCCCTGGCAAGGCGGGATGAGGGGTGCAGCAGATAGGGGCAGGATGTTGCCTCCGGTCAGGCCATCAGGGAGGCCACCGCTCCCCGCTGCGGAAGACCCTGGCGCTCCAACTCGAAATCCGGATCTCCGAAATGCACGACAGGATCCCCGTATGCGTTCAGGATCGTGGTGTAGAGGTTTCCAATCGTGCCGTGTCCGACCTGTCCGTAGTCCGGCATCCTGAGGTAATGGCCGGGAATTGCCAATCGCCCGCCGCAGCCACCAACCACCAGAAACGGCCACTCGTGCAAGGCTCCGTGATGTGCTTCCCCTGCATCGCTGAAATAAACGATCATCGTGTTGTCGAGCATCGTTCCGCTGCCCTCCGGAATGCTCCGCAGTTTCGCCGCCAGCCCGGCCATCAGTTTGATGTGGTAGGCGCGAATGACATCGCGGCACTCATCGGCAGCCCGGCCGTTCGAACCAGTCCCATGGCCAATCGCATGGACGTTCTGTTCGGTCAGCCCCAATCCGGTGTAGATGTGCTCGAGGTTGTCCATGCGGATTGTCACCCCGTGACTCAACCCGGTAATCAGACATGAAGCGGCAAGCGCAAAATGTGACTCAAGCCGGTCGATCCCGCGATCTGAAGCGAACTTGTCCGTCAATTCCGGAGCTCCCTTCCTGATGAGGTCTCCCATCACAGCGAGCTTGCTCCGCCTCTCCTGCATCTCTTCGAAGGCGGTCAGGTAATGGTTAAGCTTTTCCTGTTCCGCGGCGGGAATTTCTTTTCGCAGGCGCCTGATATCATCGGAGAGAAAATCGAGCATCCCGGATTCCAGAGCGTAACGTTTGCGTCCCTGAGCCGAACCCATCGCAGAACCGAACAACTGGTCGTAAGCCTGATCCGGGCTGGCCTGAAAGGGAAGTTCCCTCCCGGCTGCCAGCGCTGAAAGTCCCGGATAAATTGTCCCTTCGGGAATGGGATCGCCCGCACCACCAACCGCTCGTCCACGCAGGGCCAGGCCAACGTGTCCGAACGGACTTGGATATTTCGACGAGAGGCGGGTGTCGATCGTGGCACGCCGCGGGTTGCCGCTCGATGTCTCGCTCGGAGAAGCATGGACACCCATTGCCCCGAAGTAGGACGTATGCCCTGCCAGGCACATCTTGCCGGAAAACCCCTGAACAATGCCCACCTGATCCTTGAATGGTTCGAGGGCCTGCAGTGAATCCGGCAGGGCGTGATCCTTCAAAGCGGCCCTGAAAGGCGTTCCCCCTCCAGCCGCCCCCTTGAGCAGGGCATCAGGTGTGATCGCAGCCGGCGTCAGACCACTCGACTTCACCAGGAACACAAACCGTTGTGGAAACGCCTCCTGGGTGGCGGTCGCCTCCGCTGAGAGCTGGCGGACCAATGGCGCCAGCAGCATTCCGCCGCTACCAAGCGATAGTTGCCTGAAAAAACCGCGTCTTGACGTCATCGACGATCTCATTCTTCCACACGCTTTCTGTATACAAAGGAATCGGAGCTTAACAGGGAAACCAGGAGAGCCCGGAAGCTGCCCCCGCTCTTGAGATAGGCTTCATCGGCCGCCATCAGGGTCGCCGAATCGCTGAGCATCTCGTTACGTCCCATCCAATACCGGAACGCGTGCCGTACAAATGACTGGCGCACGCGCTCCGACTCTCCCAATCGCTGGACCAGTTCGACCGCACTCTCCACTTTTCCATCCAGGCGGGGATCACCCGTCGAATCGAGCTGCCCCCTCGCGTCGATCGGCTTGCCGCTCACCTCATCCCTGGTCCGGAAACGACCGAAGTCATCGTAGGCTTCAAACGCCATCCCCAGGGGATTCATTTTCTTGTGACAACGCCAGCACTCGGCCCGCCGCGTCGGCCCCAGCCGCTCCCGCAGGGTCTTGTGCGGATCTTCCGGAATGACCGCATTCACCGTGATCGGCACATCGGGTATATACCCGGCCAGGAGACGCTCGCGGATCCACTTCCCTCGCACAATTGGATTGGTTTCGGTGTTCTTCGAATGGGCAATCAGCCAGGCCGGGTGGGTCAGCAGACCGATCCGTTGTGCCGGATTGAGTTCGAACGGCTGCCTGGTCGGACAATCGAACTGATCGATCTTCAGATTGTAGGCTTTCAAAAAAAAACGCTGGTCGTGGGCAGAAGTCAGATTCCGTTCGCGCTCCCCCTCCATGAGAGTGAACTGCGCGAGCATGGGGCGGATCCCATTCCTGTAACAGACTGGCAGGTACTCCATGTAGTCTCTGATCAGCCCTCCACTCATCCGGTGCTTCGCCGGTTGCGTGCGGAAGTAGGGATGCAATCCCTCGATATCCGCACGAACTCCGGGCTCGAGCTCGTACTCCAGTTTCTTCCACGCCTTGTCCATCCAGTAGTCGTGAAGGAGGCGGAGAGCCGTCAGGCGTTGCTCCAGCTTCACCGGGTCCCCCCCGGGACCAAAGTGCCCGACATAGAATTTCTTCGTCGTCAGCAACTCCCGCAGCACCTGCCTGTCCTGATCCAGGATATGCAGCACCAGCAAATCCGCCTCATGCACGAGTTGATATGGCACGATTCCCCAATCGTAGTTCTGGTAACGCTTGGCGTCCTTGAACACATCGGGGGCGCGGCCATATCCGAAGAATTCCTGGAAAAACCGCAGGATCTTCGGCTTGGCGATCGCATCATCATCGAGCAGGCGCTCAATCTGCGCCCGGATCCCTTCCCCCGCAGCGAACTCGCCCTCCCGAGCCGCTGACCAGAGTTCCGCATCCGGCGGGTCATCGGTGAGCGCAAAACTAATCGCGAAGGCCAGTTCGTGCCCTGACATCCGCCGTCGCCCGTGCCCGTCCTCCCGGCCAAGACCCAGCTCCATGCGATAAACCGCCTCCGGTATCAGCGCGATTGCCTTCAGACAGACTGCCAGGCCCTCACTCACATCCTTCGCCTCACCGATCGCACGCAGCATGTATTCCCGATAGCGTTTCAACTCGGTCTCATCCGGCAGACGGTATACCAGGGCCTTGAACTGATGCCGTACCGCCGCATCGACCTGCTCAGCGCTCGGTTTCTCCGATTCCAGTAGCGCACGAAACATCGGAGAGACGTCGCGACTCAGCTGGTGCTCGACGATCGTTCGCGCGTTGCGCAGTAACGTTTCGAAGGTCGCGGAGTCCACATGCAGATCCACCGCGTAATCGTTGATTCCAGGCCTCTTCGCCAGGGCAAATGGTTGTCGCACCCGACCCAACTCCTCCCAGTGGTGTTTAAGGATCCGCTGCTTGGTGCGGTCGTAGATGTTTGGATTGATCCGCCACAGGCGAGCAGGGGAGAACGACCGATCGTCAATCTCTCCGCTGAAGAGCTTCTTGTGACTGACATGATTCCCATACGCGAACTGACCCGTCAAATACCGTATCCGCTCGGACGAATGCGCCTTCTCCAACTCGTCGCCAAGCCATGACACCACCGAGACGCGATCGACGTCGTCCGGTTGATCCTCATCCTCCGGGGGCATTTCGCCCTCGCGCAGTTGCTCAAGGACGATCGTCCAATTCTCAAAATCGTAGCCCTGCGCAACACGTCCGTCCAGGCGATCGAGGCGGATTCCTCCTTTGGCTTTCTTGGCACCATGGCACCTGACGCAATGGTTTTCCAGGAACGGACGCACAGACGCCCCGCTATCAGCCCGGGGTTGAGTCACCTCCTTCTGAGTCTCGGCCCCCGACCCGGGAATCAGCGACACGGCCAGAAACCCGAGACAGACCATTGGGCAGGCATGGATTGGAGATCTGATGGTGGAAGAGTAGTCCCCGGAACGAACACAAGGCAAGCTGACGCTCCCAGCGGCTGTGACCCTTCCGGACCCACCCCCAGCCGCTTCCGGTTGATCGGAACTCGG
This sequence comes from Akkermansiaceae bacterium UBA7890, assembly GCA_002501065.1. GTDB lineage: Bacteria > Verrucomicrobiota > Verrucomicrobiia > Verrucomicrobiales > Akkermansiaceae > Roseibacillus_B. The sequence continues at coordinate 28,749 of DLRK01000207.1, read as the reverse complement.
GGCAACTTTTTTCTACCACAACTCCGTAAGCTCTGCGGGGTTTGATCCGTATCAGGCCCGAACATCCGACCCTCAGGCTGTCCCCCCTCTTCAGGCTGTCCCCCCCCTCTTCAGGCTGTCCCCTCCCTCTTCAGGCTGTCCCCCCCTTCTCCAAACCTGTATTAACGACCCATGAAATGCACCGCTGTTACCATTCTTGTGCTCGGCTCCATCGCCCTCGTGGCCGGGGCCGCTCCCCGCACCAAGCCCATGGAACTGCAGGAGGTTCTCCGGGTGGCCTCCGCCATCGATCAATTGCTGGAAAAGGACCTCAAGGCCCGCAAGCTCCAGCCGCTTCCGATTGTCCCGGAGGATGTATTCGTCCGGCGGGCCTACCTCAACATCGTGGGCCGCATTCCCACCGCGATGGAAGCCTCCCGGTTCCTCGATGACAAGACCCCCGACAAGCGCACCCGCCTGATCGAGCAGCTGGTCTCCTCTCCCGGTTACGACAGCTCGGCCTTCAATTACTTCGCCGATCTCCTCCGGCTCCAGACCACTCATGAGCAGTATGGGTTGGGCTGGCACGTCTGGCTGCGCAACTCCCTTGCTGCCGACAAGCCCTGGAACAGGATCGTCCACGAGATGCTCTCCGCGGAGGGCCATGCTTCAAAAAACCCAGCGGTGGGATACTACCTGCGCGACCGCGGAATGCTGCTCGATAATGTGAGCAATACGGTACAGGTCTTCCTCGGCCACCAGATCGGCTGTGCCCAGTGCCACGACCACCCTTTCGACAAGTGGACCCAGATGGAATACTACGAGCTGGCGGCCTTCAGCGGAGGAATCGCCTATCGCAGCGAGGAAGCGCGCAAGGCCATCACCAAGGTGGCGGAGCACTCGAAGAAAAATCACCCCCGCATGACCCGGGCGCTCAAGAACAAGGACAAGAGTGAACGGGTCAAGTCCCAGCGAACCTTCTACAGGCGCATCAACGGCGATATGCGCTATCTCCTCCGCTATTTCAGCAGGAACGAGATTGCTGAATCCACCAGGCAGGAACTCAAGCTTCCGGACGACTATCAGTATGATGATGCCGACCCCGGCGAAGCGATCGAACCGGCCACCCTTTTCGGTGCCAGGGTCGGGGAGGTGAAGCCGGAAGAACGCCGCAGGGTCTTTGCCGACTGGGTGACTTCGACCGAAAACCCCTATTTCACCAAGGTTATCGCCAACCGGCTCTGGCGACGCACCTTCGGTCACGGTCTGGTTGATCCGGTGGACGACTGGAACAGCAAACTGGTGGGTTCCCATCCGGAGGTCCTCGCCTATATCGAAAAAGTGATGATGAAGGTAAACTACCGGACCAGCGACTTCGAACGGATCCTCTACCACACCAGGCTCTTCCAGCGGCAGGTCTCGCCCGAGGAGGCGACCCCGGGCACGGACTACTATTTCGTGGGTCCCCAGCTCCGGCGGATGTCAGCCGAGGAACTCTACGATTCCTTCACCGTCCTGGCCTTCGGCAACACCGACGACAACATCAATACCTCCCTCGAATACAAATGGGAAAACTACCAGAGTGACATCCACGGACTCCTCAACCTCTCTGGCAACAAGCTGCTTGAGGCAGGCCGGGCAGCCAAGGAAATGGAAGAACAGAGACGGATCTACCAGCGAAAGAACCGCGAGATCCAGACCGCCATGAACAAGGCAAGGGGCGCCGGCAACTCCAGGGAATTCGAACGTCTAAGGCAGCGCCAGCAAGCCTTGCGCCGGGAGGGGAAAAGCAAACAGCAGGAAATGGGCATGAGCGTGGTCATGAATCGAGGCTCCGGTGGCGGGGCCCGGGCGGCAATCAACATGCGGGCCTCCGAGCACCCCAGCCCGTTCAAACCCACTCACGTGGTCCGGCAGTTCGGTGGATCGGACCGCAACACCCCGGAGGCAGCGCACACCGACGCAACCGTTCCGCAGGCCCTCACCCTGCTCAACGGACAGGTCGCGGCCAGTACTGAAAACCGCAAGTCCAAGGTCTTTGAAGCGCTGGCAGAGATCACCAATCCGGAACAGCGGCTGGAATACCTTTTCCTGGCCTTCTATGCCAGCCGCCCCTCCGAGGCCGAGAAGAAGGACCTCCTTCCCCTTGCTGAAGACCGGGATGACATCTTCACCCTCGCGCGAGCCATGCTCACCTCCAAGCGCTACCTCTTCGTGCAATAAGGGCACCTCTTTCCGACCAACCTTAACGTCCAATCCCCCGTCTCACCCAGCATCATGTCCGACCTGAACAAATTCGACGAAGTCAACCGCCGCTCGTTCATGGCCTCCGCAGCGCGCGGTTGCCTGGGAGTCACCATCGGCGGAAGTGCGGCAGAGCTATATGCCCCTTCTGTCCACGCGGCCGACCCCGCCGACCCCACCCCCGTGCCCGAGGGTGGAGGCAAGGCCAAGAGTGTGATCTACCTCTTCATGGCAGGTGGAATGACTCACCTCGATACTTTCGACCCCAAGCCGGAGGCTCCGGAAAAATTTCGTGGGCCGACCGAAACGATCAAGACCAAGGCGGACGGCCTGCGCCTCGGTCACTACATGCCCAAGCTGGCCGGACAGGCGGACAAGATCGCGCTCGTGCGCTCCTTAACCTCGACCCAGGGAGCCCACGGACCGGGGCGCTACTTCATGCGTACCGGCTACGCCCCGCGGGCCTCCATCGTGCACCCGTCCAACGGAGCGTGGATCACGAGGCTCAAGAAACGCGCAAACGAGGGCCTGCCCTCCTTTGTAACGGTGGGTCCGGGTAACGGGCACCCGGGAGCCGGATTCTTCGAACCACAGTATGCGCCCCTCCCGGTGGGCGATGCCACTTCCGGCCTGCAGAACGTTCGTCGGCTGCGCCATGTGAGTGAGGGGCAGTTCAACAAGCAGCTCGCCCTGCGCCAGCTCCTTGACAAGCAGTTCGACAAGCAGTTCCACCGGGGACAGAAAAACGTCCGGGCCTACAACCAGGTCTTCGAGGAGGCCGTCAAGCTCATGAACAGTGAAGACCTGGAAGCCTTCGACCTGAAAAAGGAGAACGCCAAGGTGCATGCGGCCTATGGCGACCACAGCTTTGCCCAGGGGGTCCTCCTTGCCCGCCGTCTGGTGGAACGCGGAGTACGCTTCATCGACGTCGAGTTCGGGGGATTTGACTGGCACAGTGACAACTTCTCGCAGTGTGAGCAGAAACTCCCTGTTCTCGACCAGGCGTTGTCAGCCCTCCTGCAGGACCTCGAAGGGAAGGGACTCCTGGAGAGCACCCTCGTGGTGGTGGCCACCGAGTTCGGACGCTCTCCCAAGATCGTGCAGGAACGCTCGGGGCGAAACCACTTCCCGAAGGCCTTTTCCTGTCTCCTCGCCGGAGGCGGAATCAGGGGTGGGCAGGTCTACGGCCAGACCGACGAAACCGGATCCAACGTGGTGGCGGATCCCATCACCATCCCGGACTTCAACGCCACCATCGGATGCGCGATGGGCGTGCCCCACGACCTGACCCTCATGTCACCCAGCCGACGGCCCTTCAAGCTCGGCGCCCGCGAAGGCAAGCCCCTCACGAAGTTGTTCGGATAACGCTTGCGAGCATTCTCACTCGTTAAGCTCACCCCGGTCTGCCCCGCAGGTCGGGGTTTTTGTTGGGGATTCGCCGACGTCCCGACTCCTCCCCTCCAATTCTACACCACCAACCACAGCAGCGAAGTGATGCTCAAACCAACCAGCGAGATCGCGGTCAGGATAGGCGTCCAGGTGAGGAGAGTCTCCCGTTCGGTCATGCCGAAGTAGCGATTGACGATCCAGAACCCGCTGTCGTTCACGTGCCCGAAGCCGGTGGCACCGGCAGCGATGGCGAGGGTGATGAGGGACAACTGGGCGTAGGAGTAATCGATTCCGGTGCCTTCCAGCACGGGCGCGATGAGCGCCGCGCCGGTGACCATCGCGACGGTGGCTGAACCCTGCGCGATGCGCACGATGGTGGTGAGAATCCAGGCGAGAAGGAGCGGCCCCATCCCGAATTCGCCCAGCGCGAGGGCGAGGGCTTTGCCTACATTGGTGGCGCCGAGCATCTGCTTGAAGACGCCGCCCGCGCCGGTGATGAGAATGATGATCCCAGCCGGGCCAAGAGCCTTGGTGGCGACTTCCATGAGGGCATTGCCCCGTAATCCTCTCGCCATTCCGAGCACCATCATGGCGACGCAAGTGCCGCAAAGGAGAGCGACGATGGGATGGCCGAGGAAGAGGACTAACTGCGTGATCCCGCTGGCTTCCCGCTTCGCTTGCACGAGTTGCGCTCCCCACTCCGCCTTGCTCAGTCCCTCCGGAAGGGAGGAGGCAAGGTTGGCCTCAATGATGGAACCCACCACGATGAGAACGATGGGGCCACCGAGCATGAGGAGGATGAGTCCGAGGGAGGGGAGCGGCAGGGTTGAGGACGGGATCGCGACAGACCCATCGGCCGCGGCCTTCTCCTCTTCCAGGGATGGCGGATCGATATGAAAGGCATCGCCCAGCTTGCGGCAAAGAGGCAGGGTGATCAGGGCCGTGGGCAGGCCCACCACAATCCCCCACATGATGGCATGGCCCAGCGGCGCCCCGAGGGCGTAGGCGACAAAGGTCGGTCCGGGGGTGGGAGGAACAAAGGCGTGGGTCACCGCCATGCCCGCGAGGAGGGGCAGCGCAAAGACAAGCACGGATTTCCCACTCCGCCTCGCGAGGGCGTAGATGATGGGAGCGAGAATCACCACTCCGACGTCGAGGAAGACCGGGATGGAAATCACGAAGCCGGTCAGGAGCATGGCCCAGTTGGCGCGTTTCTCCCCGAAGGCCTTGAGCATGCCATTGGCAAGGCTCTGCGCTCCGCCCGAGTGCTCGATCATCTGCCCGAGAATGGCCCCCAGCCCAATGATGGTTGCAATGAAGCCCAGCGAACTCCCCATGCCCTCGATGATGGTATCGGCCACCTCCGTGATCGGCATCGTGCCGGAGGCTATTCCCACGAAAATGGAGGCCAGGAGCAGGCTGACAAATGCCTGGATCCGGAAGACCAGGATAAGGACCAGGATGAGGACAATGGAGAGGGCGAGGACTGAGACGAGCCGGACGGTGTCGTATTCGGCCCCGGCAGTGGTCTGCGCAAGAATGGAAAAAGCATTGAGTCCCATGGTGGTAGGCAGGTTGGGAGCAACCCCCACCCGGCGGCAAGGGGGAAGTGGCGATGCCCTCAGGTTTTCCGATTCACAAAAAAACGCCCGGAATCCGGGCGCCTGATTCTCGTGGCAGAAGACCGGGTCGTCTCCGCCCTAGGGCTGCGGAAGAAGGATCGTCTTGGAGTAGCGGTAGGAGTTCTTGGCCAGGAACCGGTTCCGGTCAGTCCCGGTGAAGTTCGCCTTGCGCAGAGTGGCGATTCCGCTGTCAGTGAGGACCGTGATGCTGAGATCCACCGCCGAGATCCGCCCGCGTTTGAACGGGACATTTTCGCCGTCGTCCACCTTGATGCCGTTGCCCGTGAATCTGAAGGTTTCCGCCGCGGACTCGCCCCCGGTGCTGATGATGGGAATACGCTCAATCCTCGTGACGAGTCGACCTCTGTCCAGTTCGGTGTATTCCACCGTGAAGACCACGGTCAGTTCGAAGATGTTCTCACAGACGAAATTGCTCGAATCACCGAGATTGGCCTCATAGCGCTGGAACTTCGTATCGAGATTCTTCGGATTGACGGGATCGTGTTCGAGGAGGTTCTCGAAGGTCTCGTCCGGATCAACCAGATTGCGGTAGAGGGCAAAGATCTTGAACTTATCGTCGTAGTCATCCGTGATGGGGTCCTTGTAGAGCAACTTGTAGTTCAGTCCCGTGACGTCCCCACCCTTGTCCTTCTGACCCTCGACATCTCCTTCATAACGATCGGTGACCGCAGAGAACATGAGGATGCGAGCGGCATTCGGGCTTTCATTGTCGGCCGGACCCGGTTCATCCGGATCGGTCTCGGTATAGAGCCACTCGAAATTAGTCCCGGTCCGGAGAACCATGGCCTCGAAGTCCCGGCTCATCTGCTCGAGGGAGGCCTTGGCCTGCCGGGAGGCCCTTACCTTGTTCCGACTGATCCGCCACCCGTCGAGGGCCACCCCCGTCACAGACACCAGAAGGGTAAGGAGAATGACGGTAATCGCCATCGCCACCATCAACTCGGCCAGGGTGAATCCACGCGCGGAGCGTCTTGGAAGAAGGGAAATGGTCATGGATGGGAGAGGAGGGGGTCTGGTCAGCGACGCACACCGAGGTTCCGGGAAAAGAGGGGCTTGCCCAGTGAGTCAGGATCGCCATCGCCATTGGCATCACTGAGGTCCAATCGCTCGATGAACTCGTAGTTGTTGCTCTTCAGCCCGTAAAAGTCGGCCGTGTAGGCAATGATGGCACCAGGATAGGAACTCACATTATCGATCGCGTCATGGGAGTGCATGTTCTTGATCTCCCCATGGCTACCCGGGATGAGGACGGGATCCTGGCCGTCGTCGAAGATCATCTGCGTCATCCGCACAAGGTAGACCCGGCCATCCACCTCCTTGAGATCGTCCTTGAGATCGTTTTCCGCGTCGCCCCTGCGTCGGACAGCCGGCTGGAGGATGAAGTCACGACCGGATTGTCCGCCATTCAGAGTGAAAGGTTCGAGCGAAGCGTCTTCCCGGATTTGCTTCGGATCACCTCGGTAATTGTAGAGCAGGACGACCTTGTCCGACTCGCCGGAATCCCGAATCCACTCGAAGGCCTTGTGGAAGGAATTGTCGTAGTCGTCATCGGGACCTGCCCGCAGCATGCCCAGTTCCCTCTCCAGGGCGGTGGTGAGGCGCCCCGCCTCCTGGGCACTGAGAACGCGCCGGATGCTTGAGGTGGCCGGTCCGAAGACCGCCAGGAAAGTCGTGAGGAGAACGGCCACCACTCCAATCGCAATCACGGTCTCCATGAGCGTGAACCCACGGCGAGCGGTGCGACCGGGTTGGAAGAGAATCGTGTTCATTGCGCGCGATCGATTTGTTCAGGACTGCGGAAAATGGAGGTCCGGCCATTGCGCCAGACGACGAAGCCCACCTTGTTGTTCTTCAGAATCATGGGTTCTTCCGCGTCCAGGGGGCGCGTTCCACTGATGAGGACGACCACCGCGCCGGGATTCAACGCGGCATTCTCACTGTCGACGCAGACGCCCTCAGGGTTGAACTCAAAGTAGTAGCACTCCTTGAGCGAATCCGATTTACCGGGAAGCTTAATGCTCATGGTGCCCGGCTTGCCCACTCCGATCGCAGCAGCCACTCTCTCACTCTCCTCGATGCTGAAGTAGACCCCGGTGGGAAGTGCTTTTATGCTGCGTTCCTCGATCACCCATCCGCCCCCCTGCGCGTCTCCCGCCTGATTGGTGCTCTCCACCGCCAGATACATGGAGCGTAGATAGCGGCTGCGATCCTCCCGATCTTCGTCGTTCAGCTCCTTGTGAATGAGAAGCCGGGCGCGTATTCCCTTGCCCACCGCTTTACTGCGGGTTTCATCAAAGAGAGCCTCCGTGATGGCAAGCGCGGTAGTTGTCGCCTGACCCCGGTCGATGCTCTGGATTCCGACCGCAGCAACCGAGAGCAGAATGGCGATGACCATCATCACGGCCATAATCTCAACCAGAGTGAATCCTGCCCGCCGTCGGGGAGGAGGCAGGAATGGAGATTTTGGTAGTGGATTCGCGCGCACGGGTGTCCTGATCCTCACGAGTTTCTGTTGCTAACCATAGGAGTTCCCGAGGTGAACGCAAGAACTTGTAACCACATTGTATTCTCAAATGCGCAATATTGCTCCCGCGTCTTTAAATTGCCCCAAATCGGGAAGAAATCCCTGCATTCCTGCGACTCCTGGACTCCTTTTGCTGGCCTTCGAAGGGGAATTTCGTTCTCTATAACAACTTACCGCTCTGCGTTGCAAGGGCACGGCTTTCCCCGAATAGAGTATAAGTAATTACCGTCCAAGAACCATGAAACGCTCCCTGGCCCTGTTCCTTGCATTGCTCTGCGCCGCACTCCTTAGTTCCTGCGTTTTCGACCCCTACGCCTCGGTCTTCTACTCCGATAGCGGCTACAATCACTACCACGGCGGCTACCACAACGGGTTTTACAGCGACTATTACGTCGGCATTCACAACAACTACTACCGCTACCGCCACACCCGCTGCTCGCACTGCAATCACTATCCCTGCCACGGGGGGCACCGAACCAACTACCACACCTACTATCGCAATTACCAGAAACCTCTCCACAACCAGAGCCGTGGCCAGTCACGCCATCGCAACAGTCGCGCTGCCGATAACGACCGGGGATCTTACCGCAAACTACCCGGTTCCAACGATGACGACATCCTCACCTCCTCGCGTTCGCACAATTCCAGTTCCTCCCGCCCCACTCCCCGGAGCAATCCGCCCAAATCCTACTCCTCGAGTTCCAGGCCATCCCGCTCTTCGACTTCCCCGTCCCGTTCCCGCCCTTCACCCAGCAGACCGGAGAGATCGAGGCCTGCCACCCCATCTCCCTCTCCCCCTCCCTCCCCGAGTTCGTCCTCCAAAACGAACGAAGCCCCGAGCAAGTCGAGCCCTCCCTCCAAAACCACCTCTCCCAAGTCAAAGCGCTAGAGCCCTCGGGCTGGCCTGATCGACCGTTCCCCGGGTCAGCCCCCGGCTCCTTCCCGCCGCTTCCGGTCGCGCTGCAGGTGCTTCAGGCTGACCGGGCGTAGCAGGCGGTGCGCGTAGAGCATTCCGATCACCCCCCCACCGAGATGGCAAATATGGCTGGTCTGAAAAAGGAGGGCCATTCCTCCACTACCCGCCAGCCACTCTCCGACCGCTTTCAGGATGGGAATCTTCAGGCCGGGGGTCAGCAGGAACAGAATGAACGTCGCGAACATCAGTCCCCGCCCGAGGTTCCTGCCCGAGACCATGAGGGGCCACATCCGGGAATCAGGTGAAAGGCTGACGAGGGCCATGAGGAGAGCCATCATTCCTCCGGACGCACCCACCAGGGGCGGGTGAAGCGGAGTGACTCCCTCTCCCAGAGGATAGCTCGGGTTGAGAAAAATGTGCAAAAGGCCGCCCCCCAGGGCCCCTCCGAAAAAAATCCTGGTGAACGCCCGCGCTCCCAGAATGTGCAGCACGCGGCCGCCGATCAGATAAATGACCATGCAGTTCAGGAGCACGTGCTCCCAGGATCCGTGAAAAAACAGATAGGTGAGGAACTGCCACCCTTTACCCGCCAGCACTCCCGGACGGCTCAGGCCAACGCTCTCATAAAATCCCGCTGCCATCAGAGCAGTCTTTCCACCACTGATCTCCACCACTGCATGGACAACCAGCAGGACCAGAGAGAGAAGGGTCAGGACATCAAACCCCGGCCGATGCAGGCTGATCCGCGGGAGGAAGGAAGGGCGTCTCATGAACAGAAAGCGCCCACCATGGGGGCGATGGTTTCGGGTATTGCGAGGCGCAACCCGCTCAATAATCGCACGCCGGAACAAGAAGCGCCACTCTCAAGCCCGGATTGCCGGGACAATCAGTTCAACTCTCACCCTTGGCCCGGGGTTCCCCTCCAACCCGATCCGTTCCGGCGCTGGTCACGAAAGGACCACCCTCAAGAGGGGCCACCCCGCTGAAGGCCACGTCGGGCATCTCACTGGGCTTGCCCGCAAGGGGAAACTCCTTGCGCAGGGGATGGTAGGGGTAGCCCTCCCACATCAGGATACGCTTCAGGTTGGGATGTCCCGTGAAGCGAAGTCCCATCATGTCATAGACTTCTCGCTCGTGCCAGTTGGCGGTCTTCCAGAGATCGACCGCGGTCGGCACTTCCTCGTCCTCGGCCACCGGGGCCTTCACCCTCAGGTGCTTGCGGTCATCGGTAGTAGCAAGCTCGTATACAATCTCAAAACGCGGGTCCTCGCCCATGTTGTCCACACTGCTCACGTCGAGGAGAAAGTCATACCCGAGGTCCTGGTGGCAATACACCAGGATCTCCTTCAGGGCCTCAAGCTTTACCACCACGGTGTGCTCACCACGGAACTCGCGCATCTCCCGCACCTTGGTTCGCCCGAACTCCTTGCGCAGCTTGCTGGCATCCACGTCGGCACTCATACCTGTGCCTGCCGGATCTCGGCAATCTGGTCTTCGATCGGCTTCTCGCCCTCGATGATGCGCTGCAGCTTCATCAATCCCTCCAGAAGAGCTTCGGGACGGGGAGGGCACCCGGAAATGTAGACGTCGACGGGCAGGAGCCTGTCGATTCCCTGGAGAACAGCGTAGCTTCGATACATTCCGCCACTGGAGGCACAGGCCCCCATCGCAATACACCACTTCGGTTCCGGCATCTGTTCCCAGATGCGGCGCACCGCCAGAGCCATCTTGTAGGTCACCGTGCCGGAAACAATCATGACATCGGCCTGACGGGGGGAGAACCGCATGACCTCCGCCCCGAATCGTGAAATATCGAAGCGGGATGACCCGGTAGCCATCAATTCGATCGCACAGCAGGCCAGACCCATCGGCATGGGCCAGAGGGAATTCTTGCGCATCCAGTTGATGGCGGCATCCAGACGCGTGAAGATGATGTTGCCTTCGACCTTGGAGTCATAGGCGGCATGCGAAAGCGTCGTATCGGCAGTTTCTACGTTCAACAGGGAAAGAATAACCCTCATCCCGCCCTACTCAAGATCAGCTTGTGAAATTTTTCACAAAGTCGCTCCCGGAATCGATCGAAGCGCTCGATTTTGGGCGATTCCGGAGTTAAAGAGCAGCGTGCTTCTCTTCTCCCATGGTTCTCCCACCACCGTCCTCAGCGACGAGGACCTGGCCACCGGCCTCACTTCCGCCCTCGCCACGCTGGGCGAACGGAACAGGGTCCTGCTCGTTCCTCCCGACTTCTCACGTTTCTACAGCAAGTCCGGTCCCCTCGCCTGCGCCGCGGCGGACCACTACGGCGACCGGCTTGTCGACGTGCTCCCCGCTCTGGGAACCCACTTCCCCATGAGCGACGAGCAACTCGACCGGATGTATCCCACTATCCCGCGCGACCGTATCCGGCCCCATCGCTGGCGCGAGGACGTGGTCACCATCGGTGAAGTACCCGCCGAATTTGTTTCCGAGGTCACCGAGGGAGTATGGACGCGTCCATGGCCGGCGCAGCTCAACAAGCTCGTCTGGGAAGGAGACCACGACCTCATCCTCTCCATCGGTCAGGCCGTGCCTCACGAGGTGATCGGCGTTGCCAACGGGAACAAGAACCTCTTCGTTGGAACGGGAGGGGAAGCCGGTATCAATGAGAGCCACTACATCGGATCGGTCTATGGAACGGAACGCATGATGGGGCGAACCGACACCTGCCTCCGCAGGATCCTCAATTACGCCGAAGACACCTTCTGCGGGCATCTCCCCATCCTCTACGCCCAGACCGTGATCGGGGCCGACGCCAGCGGGAATCTTGTCACCCGCGGGCTCTTCGTGGGAGACCGCGAGGCCTTCGAGAAGGCCGCAGAACTCGCCGTGGAGGTCAATTTCAACCACCTCGACGAGGAACTCGACAGGGTGGTGGTCCTCATGGATCCCGACGAATTCCACAGCACCTGGATCGGTAACAAGGGCATCTATCGCACCCGCATGGCCATCGCTGACGGCGGCGAACTCATTGTCCTCGCCCCCGGCGTGCGTACCTTCGGAGAGGATCCCGAGATCGACCGGATGATCCGCAAGTATGGCTACCGCACCACCGCCGAGGTGATTCGCTTCGTCGAGGAGAACGATGACCTGCGCGGCAATCTCGGAGCGGCGGCCCACCTTATCCATGGCTCCCCGGAGGGACGCTTCACGGTCACCTACTGCCCCGGCCACCTCACCCGGCAGCAGATCGAGGACGTGGGCTACCAATATGCCGACCTCGGTGAAATGATGGCCCGCTACCAACCCGAGGGACGCAGTGACGGATGGCACACCGCCGCAGACGGGCAACGGTTCTACTTTATCGGTAATCCCGCCCTGGGACTCTGGGCGGCCAGGAGCCGCCTGCAATAAAGGAGCATCCTGTAGAATGCTCTTATTGCCGATCAGGTGCATGGTCGGAGCGGGAGCCACTCCGTTGCAGCCTGGCCAGGAACTCGACGTTCCCGTCCCTTCCGGTAATTGGTGATTCCATGAGCCCCGCCCAGCAACACTGTAATTCCCGGGTGACAAACTCACGGACACCGTCCACCGCCTTGGCCCGCAATTCCGGGTCGCGCACGATCCCCCCCTTCCCGACTTCTGCTCTGGAGAGTTCGAACTGCGGCTTTATCAGGCAGATCACGATCCCTTCCGGCTTCAGCACCCCGACAGCTGCCGGCAAAACCTTGGTCAGGGAAATAAAGGAGAGGTCCATTACCACCAGGTCCACCCGTTCACCCACATCAGACTCCACCAGGTGGCGGGCATTGAACTGTTCCTTCACCACCACCCGCGAATCCTGCCGTAATTTCCACGCCAGTTGATTTGTGCCGACATCCACCGCGTGCACCCGCTCCGCACCATGCTGCAGGAGACAATCCGTAAAACCTCCAGTCGAAGCACCCAGATCCAGACAGACCCAGCCCGCCGGGTCGATTGCAAACCCCTTCAGCGCACCCTCCATCTTGAGCCCCCCCCGGCCAACGTATCTCGGCCGTCGCAGGACAGTCAGATCAGCGTCCAGGGGCACCCTGGTGGAGGGCTTGGCAACCCGCTCCGTCCCGCACATGACCTCTCCTGCCATGATGAAGCGCTTGGCCTGTTCCCGCGAATCACAAAGTCCCCGCGCAACCAGCAGAAAATCGACCCGTTCCCCCGCTGCCATCACGATCTCCTCACTTCTCTGCTACAACCTCACTGGCATTCACGGCATCAATCAATTGCCGTAACCGACCGAAATCCCGTCGACGATGACGAAAGACCAGGCGAGCCAATCCCGACAGTTCCTCTTCGTCATCCTCCTCCTCCAGGGCATTCTGCTGGGTCATCCTGCCCGCCTTCACAAGGTCGGCAAACTCCTCCCCGATCATGGCAAGGGAATCCTCGGTCAGAGCGGCATTGAGACGCAACACGATCTTGTCGCCAACATAACGATAGGAATGGAAGACGCGGTAGAAACCGATGATCTCCTTCACCGCTTCCTCCACCTCGTCGGTCACCCGGAAAAGATGGAAGTCATTCTCCGAGATCATCCCGAGCCGGGCCAGGTGCTCATCGACGAACTGCTTCCAGAACTTCCAGTAGGTTCCTCCCTTCGCATCGAGAAGGACAATCGGATAGATGGACGCCTTCCCGGTCTGAATCAGGGTGAGGGCTTCGAAGATCTCGTCCATCGTCCCGAATCCCCCCGGCAGACCGACTGCGGCATCAGCCTCCTTCACGAAGGACAACTTGCGGGTGAAGAAGTAGTTGAATTTGACGAGCTTGGGATCTCCCGCAATGAACTCGTTGGCAGCGGCCTCGAAGGGCAGTGAGATATCCAGTCCGAAACTGTCCTCCCGCCCCGCGCCCTCGTTGCCCGCCGCCATGATGCCCGGCCCGGCACCCGTGATGGTCATGAAGCCCTCCTCCCGCATGCGGTGCGAAAACTCCGCCGCGGCCTGGTAGGCCGGTTCGTCCGGCCGCGTCCGCGCGGATCCGAAAACGGCGATCTTGCGATGATTGCGGTAGGGATGAAACACCTCGTTGGCCTCCCGCATTTCCTTGAGGGCCCGGTTCATGAGCTTGAAATCCCCCTCGGTCACCGCTCCGCCACGCGCGATCCGCACCGCCGTGATCATCATCTCCGCCAGCAGGCAATGATTCGGCACCTCGTGCGTGCCCTGTGCGAGATCCATGATGCGGTCATCCAATCCCTTCTCTCCCGTTGATCCGACATAGGAGCAGGAGACCGGCGGGATCATCCCGCCCGTGAAATCCCGTTCCTGCGGCACCTTCGTGGGCTGCACATGCTGACTCATGGATGGAAGGTAGATTCCAAATACCGGATTCTGAAACCTAAATCCCCGCGAAGCCCTTCCCCTTCACCTTCCCACGGGGTGCAAATACCCTTGCATCACAACAACCACACCACCAACTTCCCCCCCGTGCCGCCCCACGAAACCGATGACCTCCGCATTGCCGGGATGGATCCGCTCATCTCCCCGGCAGTCCTCTCCTATTACCTCCCCATCACCAGCGGGGCCACCGATCTGGTCTACAACGCACGCCTGCAGGCGGAAGCCATCCTGGAGGGCAAGGACGACCGCCTCCTGGTCGTGATCGGCCCCTGTTCCATTCACGATCCCTCCGCCGCCCTGGAATACGGCTCGCGACTCAAGCCCCTTATTGACCGCTTCGCCGACGATCTGCAGATTGTCATGCGGGTCTACTTTGAAAAACCCCGCACCACGGTGGGCTGGAAGGGACTCATCAACGATCCTCACCTCGACAACTCCTTCGACATCAACCGGGGGCTGCGCATCGCGCGCGAACTCCTCCTCGAGCTGGCCGCCCTCGGCGTCCCGGCCGGAACGGAGTTTCTCGACACCATCTCGCCGCAGTATATCGCCGACCTGATCGCCTGGGGCGCCATTGGGGCACGCACCACCGAATCACAGATCCACCGCGAGCTCGCTTCCGGGCTCTCAATGCCGGTGGGCTTCAAGAACGGGACCGGGGGATCGAACCAGATAGCGCTGGATGCCATCGGCGCAGCCCGCGAAGCCCACCATTTCCTTTCGGTCACCAAGCAGGGCGTCTCCGCCATCGTGACCACCGCCGGCAACAGGGCCTGCCACATCATCCTGCGCGGTGGAACCGACGGACCGAACCACGACGCTGAAAGCATCGCCAGCGTACAGAGCCAACTCGGTGAAGCCGGGCTCGCTCCCTACCTGATGGTCGACTGCTCCCATGGAAATTCCTGCAAGGACTACCGGAAACAACCCGAAGTAGCCCACAATCTCTGTGAACAGATCGCAACCGGATGCCGCGCCATCGCAGCTGTCATGGTTGAATCCAACCTGGTGGAGGGCAACCAGAAGCTCGGCGACGACCCCGGAGCGCTGGTCTACGGCCAATCCGTCACGGACGCCTGTATCTCGTGGCAGGCCACCGAGGAGGTCCTGGAAGGCTTCGCTCAGGCCGTCCGGAAACGGCGTGGATAACAGCAGAGGCCCTTCCTAATCCAGGAAGACAACCTTTCCGTCGGCACTTTCCTGCGCTTTCGCTTCCGCCTGGGCCTCGTGTTGCTCCGGGGAACAGGACGAGTCAATCGGCGCGTCGGGCTCAACCTCACTGGACGTGACCAGTCCCTTTTCAATCATCCATGCCTCCACTTCTTCCCCGCTCACGTCCGGCAACATCTCACCGTTGATTTCCACGCAGGGCGAGAGCGGCTGACTGCTCTTCTGCTCCATCTCCCAGCGGAAGGCCGGGTTGGCAATGATGTCCTTCTCCTCGTATTCCAGCTCATACTTGCGCATGATGGCGCGCACGCCTTCGCTCCAGCCGCAATAGGTCTTGAGGAAACAGGTGATCCGGGGGGGGGGGGCTTAGGACTCGCTCATGGTTTCAGGTGGGACAGATTACCCCCGAACTCCCTGCTCTCAAACCGTATTTTCCGAAATTTGCGCTCTCGCCCCGCCGCCATTCGCGTCATTCTCACGTCCCAAGAAAAAGCGGCATGACCCGTCCAACCGTCCTGATCAACTTCGCCATCTCCGCCGACGGCAAGATTTCCACCGTGAACAGGGACCCGGCGCATTTCACCTCAACGCGTGATCTCCAGCGCCTGTTGGAGATCCGCGGGCGGGCAGACGCCCTCATGGTGGGACGCGGCACCCTGGAAGCCGACAACATGTCGATGACCATCCCGCCCGAACTGAAACCGCCCCACCAGCCGTTGCGGTGCATCGCCTCGCACGCGGGGAAGTTCGACCTCGGACACAAGGTCTTTCATAGTGCGGGTGGTGCCATTCACCTGCTCGCCACCACGGCCCCTGAGAACTACGACCCGGGACTCTATGAGGCGGCCGGCGCCACCGTGCACCGTTGCTCGCTTCAGGAGTTCCTCCACATCCTGGCCACCGGACACCAGGTCAGAACCCTCCTCTGCGAAGGCGGCGGAACCCTGGTGCGGGCCCTTGCCGAGCTCGATGCCCTCGATGAGATTCATCTCACCTGGGCGGGCCACACCCTTTTGGGCGGGACGGAGGCTCCCACCATCACCGGCCCCCTGGGAGATCATCTGCCCGCCTCCCTTGAATTCGAGCTCACTCACTTTGAGCCCCTCGACAACGGCGAGTGCTTCCTCTCCTACCGGAGGAAGCGGAGACCTTCCCCTCCTTCCTAGTGCTTCTCCCCTTCGTCTTCCTTGTGCTCCTTGTAGAGACGCTTGGTACCCTTTTCGTCCTGGTCGATCCTGCCGTTGCCATTCTCATCCACATCCTCCCAATTGTGGCGCTCACAGGCACCCAGGAGGAAGGCAAGGGCGGCTACCAGAAGACTCAGGCGTTTCATATCGCTCGCTACCTACCCTCTCCCCGCCCAAACACCAGTCAAAACTCACCACGAAAGGCACAGCGGGCGGTCGGGGTCTCGTAGATCACGACCTCACAGAGTCCCGGGAGACCGCCCTCAAGTTTCCGCCAGAACCAGACAGCGAGGCGCTCGATGGTCGGACTCTCCAGCCCTTCGATGTCATTGAGATAGCTGTGATCGAGTTCTTCCAGGAAGGGTGCCACGACGTCGCTGATCCGCTTGTGGTCACAGACCCAGCCGATCTCCTCATCCACCTCGCCCTCGATCGAAATCTCCACCCTGAAGCTATGCCCGTGCAGACACCGGCACTTATGCCCTTCCGGCAACTTGGGGAGAATATGGGCCGCTTCAAAACAAAAGTCCTTGGTCAAACGCGCACGCATGGCGGGTGACTGAACCACGAAGATCTCTCCTTGTCCACCAATCGTCCTTCCCACCGGGCCCACTCTCCCTTATCCCTCTGGCGGCATGAGCAACCGCATCGACGCCACCTTCGAGAATCTCCGGGCCACCGGAGAGAAGGCCTTCGTGGCTTATGTGAGCGCGGGCGATCCCAACCTTGAGCGTTCCCTGGAGATCCTGATCGCACTCGCGGAAGCCGGAGCGGATATCATCGAACTGGGCGTTCCCTTTTCCGATCCCCTCGCCGACGGCATCGTCAACCAGGCTGCGGCGGCCCGGTCCCTCGCGGCCGGCTGCGATACCACCGGGGTTTTCGAACTCATCCGCCGCTTCCGCAAATCCCACCAGGTCGCCATCGTCCTCTTCACCTATCTCAACCCCGTCTACACCTACGGCTACAACGCCTACCACCGCGATGCCGCCGAGGCCGGAGCAGACGGCATCCTCCTTCTCGATCTCCCTCCTGATGAAGCGGCCCTGAATTGCGAGATGGCCAGCCATGCGGGCCTGCGGCAGATCCGCCTCATTGCTCCCACCACTCCACCCGGACGTATCGACCTTCTCACCCGCCATGCCGAGGGGTTCATCTACGCCCTCTCCCGGACCGGGGTGACCGGCTCCCACGGAGGACCTTCCACACGGATCGGCGACCATGTGTCGGCAATAAGGCAACACACCGACCTCCCTGTCTGTGTGGGCTTCGGGATTTCCACGCCCGAACAGGCCGCCCTCGTGGCCTCCGTCTCGGACGGCATCGTGGTGGGTTCCGCCATCGTCAAGCAGGTCGAACTCAATGCCGACGCTCCCGATGTGGCGGATAAAGTAGGGGCCTTCACGAGGCCCCTCATCGAGGCCGCCAAGGCCCCGCGGTAAGGAAGCGACCGCCTCTCCGACGCATTGCCTGACCGGCATGCGAGCAACGGGCGTCAGCCCTCAGCCAACCGGACTCCCCGCTCCTCCATGCAGGTGTTCCCCGCAAGAACCTGAGGACTCCCATGGACAAGGTGTGCCACGCTCCTGACCCAATGGCTGGATCTTGACCTTTGCACCCAACGGGCGTATCGCCTTCCACGCATATCAAGCACGCCATGCGTCTGCCCTTCACCAAGATGAACGGAGCCGGGAACGACTTCGTCATGATCGACAATCGGGACCTTTCGATCGAGCTCAGCAACGAGCAGATAGCAAGGATCTGCGATCGTCACCGTGGGGTGGGTGCCGATGGCCTGCTGGCCGCCGAACCAGCCCGGGACGGGGCGGATTTCAGGTTCCGCTACTACAATGCCGACGGTGGCGAAGCCGAGATGTGCGGCAATGGCGCCCGCTGCTTCGGTCGTTACACCGCCCGTCTGCTCGACGACAACCGGGAGAGCCTCAGCTTTGAGACCATCGCCGGCACCCTCACGGCCCGGCTTATCGGGGAGGAGGTCGAGGTCACCATGTCGGACCCCTTTGACCTCGACCTGGATTCCGGGATCTCGGTCAAGGATCTCGCAAGCCCCATTCACATCCTGAACACTGGAGTTCCTCACGCTCTGGCCTTTGTCGATGATCTCGCCAATCTTGATGTCCTCCGGTTGGGCGCCGCCATCCGCCACCACGAACACTTTCCCAACGGAACCAACGCCAACTTCGTGAAGGAGATCGCTCCCGGACACATCGCGATCCGGACCTACGAACGCGGGGTGGAGAACGAAACCCTGGCCTGCGGCACGGGCATGGTGGCCGGTGCCATTATCCATCACCTCCTCCACGGGGCGCCAGCCCCCATCAAAGTCGACGTGCAGGGTGGCGAAACGCTCCGGGTTGGATTCGAAGGCAACGCCGGGGAAGGCTTCTGCAAGGTCACCCTCAGGGGGCCGGCCGACTTCGTCTTCGAGGGCGAGATCGAGTTGTGAACAGGCCACGTTTTTGCCCTTGCTAGTGTGGTGATCGCTCCCCACTACTCTCCTGCCATGTTCGCAGGCAGCTACACCGCCCTTGTCACGCCCTTTCGCGACGGTCACGTCGATTATGACGCCTTCGAGGCGCTCATCAATCGCCAGGCCGAGGCCGGCATTGACGGGATCGTCCCGGTCGGCACCACCGGCGAATCCCCCACCGTCACCGATGCCGAGCACATCGAGATCATCAGGCGTGCGGTGGAGTTTTCCGCGGGGCGCCTGAAGGTGGTGGCCGGCACCGGTGCCAATTCCACCAGCGAGGCCATTCACCTCACCAGGGAAGCGGAGCAGGCTGGGGCCGACGGCTCTCTCCAGGTCTGCCCCTACTACAACAAGCCCTCCCAGGAAGGACTCTACCAGCACTTCAAGGCGGTCGCGGACGCCTCCTCCCTTCCCCTCATGCTCTATTCAGTGCCTGGACGCAGTGTCATTCAGATCGATGTGGAGACCGTGGCACGGTTGGCCCGCGACTGTGAGACCGTGGTCAGCATCAAGGAAGCGGGTGGGTCGTCAGACCGCGTCAACAAGCTCGTCCAGGCCGTCCCGGAAACCTTCACCGTGGTTTCCGGCGACGATCCTCTCACCGTCCCCTTCATATCGGTGGGAGCGGTGGGAGTAGTTTCCGTGGCCGCCAACCTGATCCCCGATGTGGTCGCCCGCCTGGTCAAGGCGGCCCTCAACGGCTCCTTCGGTGAAGCCCTGGAGATCCAGAAGCGCTACTACCCCCTCCTGAGCGCGCTCATGACCCTCGATACCAATCCCATTCCCATCAAGAGCGCCCTCGCCCTCTGCGGACAGTGCACCGCCGAATTCCGGCTCCCCCTCGTCGGCCTCACCGGGGAAAAAACCGAAGAACTGCGGGCCGTCCTCAGCGAGTTCGAGCTCCTTTAGCCTGTATCTTGTCATCACCATGAACATCGTCATCACCGGGCGTTCGGGCCGCATGGGTCTGGCCGTGGCGGAAGCCGTGGAAGCCCATCCAGACGCCACTATTCACGGAACCCACGACACGGGGGAAGAGCTGGCCCCCCTCCTTGAAGGAGCAGATACCGTGATCGATTTCACCATCCACTCGTTCACCGCCCAGCTTCTCCAGGAAGCGTTGGCCACGAGGAGCGCCCTCGTCATCGGCACGACCGGACACGATGAGAAGGAACTGGCCGCCATCCACGAAGCCTCGGAGAAAATCCCCCTCGTCCTTGCTCCCAACTTCTCCGTGGGCGTCAATACGCTCTTCTGGCTCACCCGCCACGCAGCCCGCATCCTCGGCAACGACCGCTGCGACATCGAAGTGACCGAAATGCATCACCGTCACAAGATTGATGCCCCTTCCGGCACCGCCCGCCGCCTCCTCGAGATCCTCAACGAGGAAACGGACACTTCATACGAAGACGACGTGAGCCACGGCCGGGTTGGGATCACCGGAGCGCGCCCCAACCGGCAGATCGGCATGCACTCCCTCCGCGGTGGGGATGTCGTGGGGGACCACACCGTCATGTTCGCCGCCGACGGTGAGCGCGTGGAACTGACTCACAAGGCCTCCAGCCGCATGACCTTCGCTTCGGGAGCTCTCCGGGCCGCCCTCTGGCTCGGTGACAAATCCCCGGGCCTCTACGACATGCAGGACGTCCTGGGACTCAGATAAGCCATCCGGAGAACTTCCCGGAGAGTCCTGTCATCCCGCTCTCGACTACCAGGCATGCAAACTGCATCGTCAGCATCTTGAAATGGCCACTCGGGTGGGAATAGCACTGGGATCGAATCTGGGTGATCGCCTCGCCAACCTGCGCGCCGCCCGCGACCTCCTCCGTGCCCTCGCCCCGGACGGCGTCCATTTCGAGCAGGCTCCCGTCTACCAGAGCGAGCCAGTCAACTGCCCGGAAGGTTCGCCCGACTTCTTCAATACCGTGATCGAACTCGATTACGTCGGGAAACCCGCCAAACTCCTCGAGGATGCCCAGGCCATCGAATGCCACCTCGGACGCGAACCCGATGCAGGCTCAAATTCTCCCCGTGTCATCGACATCGACATCCTCTACTTCGATGACCTCACCATCGACACCGGCATCGTCATCATTCCGCACCCGCGCATGACCCACCGGCGCTTCGTCCTGCAGCCCCTCGCTGAAATCCGCCCCCTCATGACCCTCCCCGGCGATCACGTCACCATCAGCGAACATCTCCAGCATCTTGATTCCGAAGAATCCGAACTGACCCTCATCCAGGCCAACTGGTAGCGGGGTAGCGGCAACCGGTTGTCGGGGTCCGGGGTCACCAATGACGGGGCGCGGGATCTGAACGGGGACCGGAAAGCACCTCCGGGAAACGCATCAATCCGACCATCTTTTTACTCCCCCGGACTCGCATCCCCCCGGGGAGGTGCTATGAATTTCCCGTGCCTGTCAGTGACAAGTGTTCCGCCCTCCGCGCCCGGAAGGAGGTGGGACCGCCCATTGCTGCCCTCACCGCCTGGGACTATCCCACTGCGCGCCTGCTGGATGAGGCGGGCACGGATCTCATCCTGGTGGGAGACTCGCTGGGAATGGTGGTGCTCGGCTTTCCCGACACCACCCATGTCACCCTCGACCACATGCTGCACCATGTGGCTGCCGCCGCCCGCGGTTGCCGGGAGGCTCTTCTGGTGGCCGACTTCGCGATCCGCTCCTACGACAGTGAAGCCGAGGCGGTGGAAACCGCCCGGGCCCTGGGGGACGCCGGCGCGGAAGCAGTCAAACTGGAAGGCGGAGTCCGCCAGGCTGGGAAAGTGAAGGCCATCGTGGAGGAAGGCATCCCTGTCCTGGGCCACCTCGGCATGCTCCCGCAACGGGTGAAGGAAGAGGGCGGCTACAGGACGAAGGGAAAGTCAACCGACGAAATCTCAGCACTCCTGAAAGGAGCGGAGGCACTTGAGCAGGCTGGTTGCTTCGGCATCGTGCTCGAGAACGTGGTGCCCGGGGTTGCCGCCGAAGTCACCACCAGCATCGGGATTCCCACCATCGGAATCGGATGTGGCACGGATAGCTGTGATGGAGAGATTGCGGTAACCTCCGACGTGATCGGCTCTTATCCATGGTTCGTCCCGCCCTTCGCTACGCAGCGTGCCGATGTGGCGGGTGAAATCAGGAGGGCGGTCTCGGACTACATCGTCCATTGCCAGTCCGCTGAACGCTCCACGGTGCCAGCCCCGGCTGCGCCATGATCGGACAGGACAAGCGTGCCGCCCTGAAACACCGCATGGCGAAGATCGGGATCCTGGAAGACGATCTCATTGAGCGATTCATCAGGGGAACGGGACACGGTGGACAGAAAATCAACAAGACCAGCTCCTGCGTCTACCTCCACCACCGACCGAGCGGGATCGAAATCAAGTGCCAGGCCCAGCGCTCACGCGAGATGAACCGGTTTCTTGCCCGCCGGGAGCTGTGCGATCGCATCGAGGAGATTGAACAGGGCCGCAAATCCGAACGCCGTCAGCGCATTGAGAAAATCCGCCGCCAGAAACGCCGGCGCTCCCGTCGGCAACGCCAGCGTGAGGTCGGTCTCAAGCGGCAGCACGGACAGAAAAAGGAGTTCCGGAGAAAGCCTCGCACTGACGACTAACGGCGCCAGGTGGAGCAAAGCCCGCCCCAGGCATCCTTCCGCATCATCCGTAAAGTTGTTCCCATCCTGATTTTTTTCGCGTCTTTCGCCCCATTCGTGGTTAAGAGAATTCCGTGCGGCAATATCTGGACCTGCTCCGTGATGTTCTCAGAAACGGCGAAGAGCGCGCCGACCGCACCGGCACCGGCACCCGCTCGGTCTTCGGTCGTCAGGTGCGTTATGACCTGCGCGAGGGATTCCCCTGCCTCACCACCAAGAAACTCCACCTGCGCTCCATCATCCATGAACTCCTCTGGTTCCTGATGGGCGAGACCAACATCCGCTACCTGCAGGAAAACAAGGTGCGCATCTGGGACGAATGGGCCGACGAGAACGGAGATCTCGGACCGGTCTACGGACAGCAGTGGCGGGCCTGGCAGACCGAAGACGGCAACCCCATCGACCAGATTTCACGCCTCCTCGACGACCTCAGGAACAAGCCGCATTCACGCCGTCATATCGTCTCGGCCTGGAACGTGGGAAAGGTTGACCAGATGGCCCTCCCGCCCTGCCACCTCCTTTTCCAGTTCTACGTGCATGAATCGCAAGGAGGGCGTCCCGGGCTCTCGTGCCAGCTCTACCAGCGCAGTGCCGACCTCTTCCTCGGGGTCCCCTTCAACATCGCGAGTTACTCCCTGTTCACCATGATGATCGCCCAGGTTCTCGACTACGAACCCCGCGACTTCGTGCACTCCTTCGGGGACATGCATCTCTACTCGAACCACCTCGAGCAGGCGGAACTGCAACTCACCCGCGAACCCCGTCCCCTGCCCACCATGCGAATCAACCCGGAGGTCCGCGAAATTGACGGATTTCGTTTCGAGGACTTCACTCTCCAGGACTACGATCCGCACCCCCATATCAAGGCGGAGGTCTCGGTATGACCCTCACCGCTATCGTGGCCATGACTCCGGAGCGGATCATCGGCCGGGACAACAAACTTCCCTGGCACTTCCCGGAGGATCTCAAGTTTTTCAAGCGCACCACCAGCAGCCACCCGGTGGTGATGGGACGCAAGACCTTCGACTCGATCGGTCGGCCACTTCCAGGCCGGCAAAACATCGTTCTCACCCGCGACCACTCCTGGTCGGCCGAGGGAGTGGAGGTGATTCACTCTCCCGAGGACCTCGCCTCCCTCCAACTCCAGACCCCCACCGTCTTCATCATGGGAGGAGCGGAAATCTACACCCTTTTCCTTCCCCGCCTTGATGATCTGCTCGTCTCATGGGTCCACGAACCTCATGAAGGCGACACGCTCTTTCCGGAATTCGAAGATCAGTTTCCCGACTACGAAGTGGTCGAGAAGTATCCGGAGTTCGAAGTCCGACGGTATCACAGGTAACAAGAGGTTTCGCGCCTGTAACGGGCCCTGCCGGCCCGGTTCCGCCTCTGCAATCCTGCGAGAAGCTTCGACCGACTCCCGTTGCCCGGTATTGTCAGGGCTGGAGGATCTGCATTATCCCGCCAGCGCCCGCCGGACCAGGTTCAAGGCGGACTGGCTCACCTGGCGCTTGAAGGCATCGCGGCCCCAGGGATGGAACTGCTTGACCACCCGGGTCTCTCTCCCCCTCACCGCCAGACCCAGGAAAACCGTCCCCACCGGCTTCCCTTCACTCCCCCCGGTCGGCCCCGCAATACCGGTCACTGCCACCGCCATGTCCGCCTTGCCAACCCGGAGAGCTCCCTCCGCCATCTGGCATGCCACCGGTTCGCTCACCGCACCGTGCTCCAGCAGATCCTCCCGCTCCACCCCGACCAGATCGTGCTTTGCCTCATTGGCGTAAGTCACGAACCCGTAGCGAAACACTTCCGAGGATCCTGAAACGTCGGTGATCCGCGACGCAATGAGTCCCCCCGTGCAACTCTCCGCAACGGCCACCGTCTTCCCCTGCCCGGTCAAGAGCCTCACCACCACTTCTTCCAGGTCAGCGCCATCATCGCTCACCAGTTCGTGGGCAAAGGCCGCCTCCGCCACCAGCCGCCCTTCCTGCACGACCTCCGGGGTCCCGATGAGTCGCAGGTCCACTTCTCCCGGACGTGCGCAGTAGCCGTGCTCCAGCCCCCCGATGGACTCCAACTGCTCGTCCACTCCCTGGTGGAAATCGCTCTCCCCGATTCCGACGAACTTCAGTTCCAGGCAGTCAGGCACCTCTTCGATTCCGCTGAGGGCCCGCAGGCGCGGCACAACCTCCGCCTCGAACATCGGATACAGCTCGCGCGGCGGACCAGGCAGAAGAAATACCGCACAGTTACACGCACCACTCAGCCCGGGAGGCAGATAGAGCCCCGGGGCCGTCCCGTTGGGATTGGCAAGAATGTCCGCCCCCTCCGGCACCAGGGCCTGCTTGCGATTGGCTTCCGCCATCACCCGCTGGCGACTGGTAAAGAATTCCTCAATGGTGCGCAAGGTCGCCTCATCTTCGATCATCTCCAACCCGAGCACCTCCGCGAGCGCCTCACGGGTGAGATCATCACTGGTCGGACCAAGCCCTCCGGTCACAACCAGGACCTCCCCCTCCTCCAGACCGGTCCGCATGGCCCCGCCCACGGCCTGCCCATCGGGCACGGTCACCTGCCGGGCAATCCGCAGGCCCAGGCCCAGGAGTCGCTGACCAATCCACGCTCCGTGCGTGTTTTGAGTGGTCCCGAGGAGCAGTTCCGTTCCGGTGGTCAGCAGTTCGATGTGCACGGGGAGAACCATCCGGTCCTCCATTTGAGATTTCAAATCTCAAATCGCAGAGAGGGCGCATTTGCGATCTGCGATCCTCCGTCAACTCTCCCACTGAACCATCCCGGCATCGCCCCAGAGATCTTCCAACCCGTACCGGTCGCGCATCTCCTGATGCATGATGTGCACCATCACATCGACATAATCGAGTACCACCCAGCGACTGTCGGCCCGACCTTCCGCATAAAGCGGCTTGATCTCCGTCCACTCGTGCACCCTGGCCTCCACGTCCCGCATGATCGCCTTGAGGTGTGGCATGGAGGTGCCGGAGCAGATCACCATGAAGTCCGTCAGGGTGGAGATCCCCTGCAAATCGAGGATCTGGATATCCTCCGCCAGAATTTTTTCAGCGGCCCTGGCGCAGGTTACGGCAAGTTCTTGTCCTTCAACAGGCATGATTGGTCATGTCAGGAGTGGTGTCTGGATCCCCAGTCGTGGAAGGAAGAGGCGCACCAGCAGGCGATGGCCCGTCTTCGTGTCGCACCCTTCATAGGCCTCTCAGGTCGAACGAAGACTGGAGCATAACGGAATCGAACCGTTGACCTCTTCAATGCCATTGAAGCGCTCTACCAACTGAGCTAATGCCCCTAAATCAGTCTTCGGGGCGGGAGAAATACGCGGGGACCTCCTCCGCATCAAGGCATTTCTCAGTCGCCGGGTCAGACCTCAGCGAGCGTTCGCACTCTCCCGCACCCGCTGGGCAAAGGCATCGGCAAGGGGCTTGAGTTGTGCACCATTCCACGGTCCCCGCGGGGCTGACCCGGCGCCCCCGTCGGATCCCTCCGGAACGAGGGTGGCGCTGTAGAGCTCATTCTTGCTCAGAATGTCGGTGAGCGACTTCTCCTCCGCCTGTCCACGGTAGAGCCGGGCAGGATGGAACACGAACCGGATGGTGGGGCCGAATTCCTCATCCCTCAGATCCCGCGCGACCGCAAGGATCAAGGCGACCGCCGCATCGCTCCGGTCGTAGGCTGCGTTGACGAGCAAGATCCGCATCGGATCGCTCACCCCGGTCAGATCGACCCAGATCGTAGGCCATCGTTCACCCGCGTGAGCCAAATGCTCCCCCGTCTGCACTGCGAACCCGTAGTTGCGGGGGCTGAGAGTGCCCTCAATGAGGGCAATGGCCCGGCGCATGTTGATGCGGCCCTCCACCGACTTCCAATCGCGGGGCCCGAGAACCTGGGAGAGCTTGTGCAAGCTGTCCTCCAGTTCCTCCACCTCGGCAGCGACAGAGACCAGTGCGAGGCGCGGATCGACCGAATCATCCTGCGACTTCTTCCACCAGATCCAGAGGGCCCAGGCGGTGGAGAGAATGAGGAAGGCGGGCGCACTCACCATTGCGATCTTCCAGGCCGGGTTCGGCCTGGATCGCTCTTCGGGAATCCCGTCCCCGTAGTCAGACGCCATCGCTTTGTCCTTCCAACAGTTCCACAATGGCCTGGGCGGCAACCTTCGCTGCTCCCCCGCCGCCCAGTCTGGCTGCCGCATCCAGCAGGTTGCGCTCAAGTTCCCTCCACCGTATCTCGTCGGTCATCACGCTCTCAAGAAAGGATGAGATATTGGCCGCGTTGGCTTCGTGCTGGATGAACTCGTGTACAATTTCGCGGCCAGCCAGAATATTGGCCAGTCCCAAGTGCTCGATATCTACCACCGCACGTCCCGCCAGATAGGTCAGCCAGGCCACCTTGTAGACCAGGCAGTAGGGCAACCCGTAGTAGGACGCCTCCAAGGTGGCCGTCCCGCTGGTCACCACCCCGCTCCAGGCACGCTGCATCAGCTCATGGCTGCGCCCCTGCACAATCGCAAGGGGCAGCTGCTTCGCCGGGTGAGCATCCAGAATGGACCGCATCTGGTCCTCCATGAGCTGTGAAGCCGCCGACGCTTCGAACCTCCACGCCGGAAATTTCTCATGCAGTTGGGCGACCGCCTCAACCATGGTGGGGAAAATCCGCGAGATCTCATTCTTGCGGCTACCGGGAAAGAGCCCCACCAGGTTCTCCTCGCGCCGGGCCTCAATGCGCCCTGCTTCCAGTTGATCCACCATGGGATGGCCCATGCAGACGGTGGGCAGGCCGGCATTCTCGAATATCTCCTTCTCAAACGGGAAGAGACAGAGCATCAGATCGAGCCAGTCCGCCATGCCTTGAATACGATCCTTCTTCCAGGCCCAGACCTGGGGGCTGATGAAGTTGATCAGCCGTGCAGGCCCTGCGCCCTCGTGCAGGGACCGGGCCAACCGCAGGTTAAAGCCGGGATAATCGACGAAGATCACCGCGTCAGGGCGCAGATTCTCGATTTCCCGGTGGGTTGCATCGAAACGCCCCTTGAACCACGAGTAGCGCTTGAGGACCTCCCAGAAGCCCACCACCGCAGCTTCCTCCACCCAGTCAATCACGCTGGAACCTGCCAGACTCCGCATTTTCGGCCCTCCCAGGCCACAGAATTGCCACTCCGGGCGCACCGCCCGTATCGCCTCCATCAGTTCAGCCCCGCGGGTATCGCCGCTGTGTTCTCCAGCCACGAAATAGAGCTTCTGGGCCATCTGCGGGGCGAACCTACCCGGGTCCGTCGCCCCGACAACTCTGAAATCCGCCACAAGGGCTTGATTCACCGCCCCTCCCGCGCTACGCACACTTCCCCGCTGATCCATGGCTGAGAAAAAGAAGTCCGAAGACAAAGGAACATCGAACCTCCCCGAACAGGTGGAGGGGTCCGACCATCCCGCCCCCCTCGGCGAAATTGAACAGGGACCCTCCAAGTTCGAACAGTTCCTCGATGCCCATCAAAAGAAGCTGATCGTCCTCGTCCTGCTGCTCATCACTGGCGTTTCGACCTACATCATTGTTGACGGCCTGAAAAAGAAGAAGGCGATCGACGCCGGGGAAGCCCTCGTTGCGTCCAAGGATCCGGGAGATTTCCGCCATGTTCTGAAAGACTACCCCGGGACCCCGGCAGCGGGGACGGCCCGGTTGCAGCTGGCCCGGTCGCTCTGGGAAGAGGGCGAAAACGAGGATGCCAAGGAGACCCTGCGCGCCTTCATCTCCGACGCTCCGGATCACCCGGCCCAGCCAGGTGCCCGCATGGTACTGGCCTCCTTCCTCCTGGAAGAGGGCGAGGATGAAAAAGGCCTCACCCTGCTCCGGGAACTTGCTGACGACCCAAAAGCGGCCTACATCGCCCCGCTCGCCCTCACCCGGATCAGCGACTACGAACGCAAGGCCGGCAACCTGGAAGCTGCTCGCGAAGCGCTGGAGCAGGCGAACAACCCGAACGACAAGAACAGCTTCATGAGTCAACGCCGGACAGAAGCTCGTCTTGAAACCCTCGGAGTCGCGCTCCCCGCCACCGTCCCGCGGCCCAAACCACCGCCACCAAAAATCAACGTTCCCCTTCTTGCTGCCGACGCTCCGGACAGCCTGAACACTCCCAACGATCCCGCGCCCACTCCGGAACCCGCA
>DLRK01000129.1 GCA_002501065.1 Akkermansiaceae bacterium UBA7890 | reverse complement strand
CTATCAGCCGATGGCAATCTCGGACTACCTCGAGAAAAAGCCGGCCGAGGCGATGGACTTTCGGGTTTATGTGGGGTTGGATACGTTCTACGGATACGAATTTTCGGATCAGGAACGCTACCAGTCCCTGAAACTCACTTTCAGGGACGAGGATGAGTTCCTTTTCGGATACATTGAGAAAGGGAGCGCGCACGGGCGAGGATTGGCTGCGTTGCTGGGGGCCAGGGGGGTGTCCCTCCCGCTGCGTCTGCGCCTGCGGTTCCTTCCGGACACAGGATCCCGGCGTTCGGTGCTGGTGGAGAAGGTGCTGGCAAACTCCTGGGTCCAAATCGAAGAGAGCGAATCCGCGGGTCAACCCTGAGTTTGCGATCAGTCTGGTTGCGGGGGTGACTCCGTGGTGGTAAGGAGTTGTCATGCTGGCAGGGGGGACTCGTAGTGCCATCCTCCGGCGAACTCCTGACCCAGCCTTGAAATGAAAAAAGTCATCCAGTCAGTGGGCACGGTCTGCGGCGTCCTCGTGATCCTCTCCCAGGGAGCGATCGGCCAGAAGGTTCCCGCAGTTCTCGGAAAGTATCTGACCTCCGGGGTGGCTGCGCGTGGACAGGTGGTCGTGGTGGAACCTCCCAAGGAAATCAGCGAGTATGTGAAGAAGGTTGAGAAGGCTGCGCTGGCAGATCCGGAGTGGTTCAAGACCTACTCCAAGAATGCCAGACCCGGCGTTCCGTTGCCCTTTCACGAGAAACTCGGGCTCACCAAGGAGGATTACGAGACCTATAACAGGTTGTGGGATGAGCGGAAGCTGGTTCCATTGAAGGATGGAAACGTGGTGGTGCGGCTGGAGCAGCCGAAAAAGGGAGAGTGGATGATCCGGGTTTCAGGAAGGGGAGCGTCCCTTTCCCTGTTGCGTTACCAGGAGGGGAAGGATGTGGTCAAATCGCCCAATGGAGAGCTCGTCCGTCTTAAGGACATCGATGCGGATCCCCGCAGTATCCTGGGTAAGTGGACGGGACACGAGTGGAGGTTTCAGGAGGAGGACAGCCTGGGAAAGACCAAGGAGAATTTCGGGATCGGAACACTGGTGGGAACCCGATGGGGGATTCTGGTCTACCGGTTGCAGTCGACTTCCCCCATGGGTAGAATCCTCTTTGACCGGAGCATGGTGATCAGGTTCCCCATGCCCGGTAAATAGCGCCTCACCATTCTTGAAGAAACGCCAGAAAGTATCTGCGGGCATCGTGGTCACCCGTTGGCTTCTGGTACCCTTGTTGGTGCTTTCGCTCGGTCTGCTTATTATCTCCAATCTGATACTGCAGACACGCGTGGTTCGGAATTGGTTCGAGCAAAAATTGGAACGCCGGTCGGAATGCGAATGGAACATAGGATCTCTTTCCTGGACACCGTGGACGGGGATTCAGGTGCGGGATGTTACCGCTGAGCTCAGCAATCAGGAGGTCGGAATGACGGTCCGGTCGCTCTGTCGAGCCGACGTTGACGTGCAGTTTTACTGGGATGCTCTCCCGAAGGGAATGTTTGAACTGCGCGAGGTTCGGGTCCGCCGGGGAACGATTGCCATTCCCATGGAACTGCTGGCTCTCCTGCCCGGGAAGGAGGCACCGGAGAAGGACCCCCCTGTTTCCCCGGAGCGGCCTCCGGAACCGAAAGGAGAGAAAAGTGAGGCCGGCCCGAAGCTGGAAGGGAAGAAACCGGGGAATCAATCTGCCAGGGGGAATGACCCTGCTCCCGGTCCTGCGGGTCGCCCATTCATGGTCATCCTGGATCACTGTGAGATAGGCGTTTACTCCAATAAAGGTAAGGGTAAAGGCGGTTTTGTGCTGCATAACTTGAGGGGAGAGCTGCCGCTGAAGGGAGAGGATGCCTCGGGGTGGATCGAATGCGATGGGGTCACTCTCGGAGGCCGGGTTCTGAGCGGTGCCTGGCGCAACCTGGTCGAATGGCACCGTCCCTTTCTTCGGTTGGCACCGACCGAGTTCGAGTGGGAAGGCCTGTCCGTTCGCAGTGAAGGATCGTTCCGTATGAGGGGGACGCCCCGCTTCCTGGTGAGCATAGAGACGCCGGCCGGGCCGATACGGATGAATCGTGTGCCGATGGCTCCCTGGTCAGAGATGGGAGTGGAGGCTGCGCGCGTTCATATGCAAGGAAGTCTGGGAGGGACCCTGACCGCTCTCAATAGCTGGCGGGGAGACCTCGAGGTGGAAGCGTCCGATCTCGACCTGACTCATGCGGTGTGGGGCGATAAGGTGGCGTTTGAACATGGGAAACTGACTGCCAGCATGCGGGGTGGAACCTTTCAGGTCATTGACGGTCGGCTCCACAGCGAGCAACTGTCCTTTCTCGGTAATGGAATGATCGTTCCGGATGGCCGGGTCCGGGGAGTGCTACGCGTGGTGTCTGACTCTGACCGTGCCGCTGCCATTACGCGGTTCGCAGTTGGGGCGATGTTGACCGGCGGTTGGACTCGCTCCTGGTTGGCGCCCCTCGTCACATCCGATCGTCACTATCGTGATTTCCAGCTGAAGGGAACGCTGGATCGGGCGGTGATTGACGTGGGACGGAAAGGAGAGGACATGGAGGTTTCTCAGATCTGGAACAGGATGATAGCCTTTGTGGAGAACGAGACTGAAGAAACGGAGAGGGATGTTGCGCCCACTCGACAGGACCAGTTCCTTTCCCAATGAGAGTGATTGCAGGCAGAGCGCGGGGGATGCGTTTGAAGGTGCCGCCCCGGGCCACCCGGCCCAGCACCGATCGACTCCGGGAAGCCCTTTTCTCAATTCTGCAGGTTCGTCTGGAAGGCGCGCGGGTCCTGGATCTCTTTGCGGGTTCGGGAGCGTTGGGAATCGAGGCTCTGAGCCGGGGAGCGCAGGAAGCCGTTTTCGTGGAAGCAAGCGGAGCCGCCGGTAGGATCCTCAGGGAAAACCTGGAGAAGGCGCGATTTGCAGGGCAGGGCACGGTGCATCAGCGCGATGTCTTCGCCTATCTGGGGAGTTGCTCTGCGGTGTTTGATCTTATCCTGGCGGATCCACCCTATCTCTCCAACGCGGATCACGATCTGGCCGGGGCTCTCATGGAGGATGCATCCCTTCCGTCACGGTTGTCGGACGGCGGTCTGGTTGTGCTGGAGGTGGAAGCAGAGAGGGAGGAACCGGCGGCGCCCGGGTGGACGGTGATCGACCGGCGGAAGTATGGAAGCAGCGCGATTCTGTTTTACGCTCGGGAGGAGTCCCGATAGGTTTCGCGCCCATGAACATGGCGGTGCGGTTACTCTACAACTGGCTGCTTCCCCTGTTTCTGCTTCTCGCTGCGCCAGCCTGGCTGCTCAGAATGGCCCGGCGGGGTGGACTCGATGCGCGGCTTCTTCAGCGACTGGGGATGTTCCAGCGTCCCGCTGAATTCGAACCGGTCGGGGCGATCTATGTCCATGCCGTCAGTGTCGGTGAGGTCAGGATGGCGCTTCGCCTGATTGCAGAGTGGCTGAAGCGTCATCCGGAGGAGCGATTTGTGATTGCGGCCACGACTTCCACGGGATTTCAGCTGGCAGAGACGGAAGCCCCCGATGGGGTGCGGGTGATATACAGCCCACTCGATCTTTCCCTGATCATCCGCCACATCTTCAACCGCTTCGAACCGGTGCTGATTGTGCTGATTGACTCCGAACTCTGGCCCAACCTCCTGCACCTCGCCAACCGCCGGGGAATCCCGACAGCTCTCGTGAATGCCCGCTTGTCGCCACGGTCGGCCCGCCGCTACGAGCGTTTCCGGGTCATCACCGCACCCCTGCTCGGGCAATTAAAGCTGGTGTGTGCGCAGGTGGCCGAACATGCGGAGAGGTGGTCGAACGTAGGTGTCCTGCCCGAGGCGCTGGTGGTGACCGGCAGTCTCAAGTTTGATCTGGAAGGATTGGAGAGCCCTGTCAAACGGGATGAGTTCCAGGAAATGATAGATGCGTTCGGTTCAGGGCGACCGGTTATTCTGGCCGCCAGTAGTCACGCTGGTGAAGAGCGCCTGATTGCTGAGGCGGTGGGGCAGATTCCGGGAGGGTTGGCGGTGATTCTTCCGCGACACGCCGAGCGTCGGCGTACAATACGGGCTGATCTGGAGGCTGCCGGATTCGAAGTGGTCCTTCGGAGCAGCTTTAAGCCTCCGGGAAAACTTGAAAAGGCAGTCTTGGTGGTGGACTCCACCGGCGAGTTGCGGGATTGGACTGCTCATGCAGACGTAGTGGTCATCGGCAAGAGTTTCCTGAGCCGGGGAGGTCAGAATCCTGTCGAGGCGATCGCAGTCGGCACCCCGGTAGTCTGTGGTCCGCACATGGAGAACTTCGAACCGCTCATCACGGAGCTTCGCACCGGGTCGGCTGTCGAGAGTGTCTCCGAATCGGATCTTCCGAAGGGCCTGCGCGCTGTTTTGGAGTCGGCACAACACCGGCGGACTCTCACCACCAGCGCCACGGCAGTGCTCGAACAACATCGCGGCGCGACGGCGCGCATCATTCTGCACCTTCGCAACCTGTTGGAGCGCGCGTGAGATTGGCAGGGCGTGGCGGCACCGGGCACATCCCCATGTGTGATTGCGTACAAGGGGGCGCAGAGTTGCTATCTTGGCGGCTGAGTTTGCTTCCTGCGGAACTCTTCCAGTCTCTTTTGCTCAAGATACTGGTAAAGTCGGCGCACCACCGCCACGTCGGGGTCGACCTCCGGGTCGACGAAGGGGTTGTTGGATCCATACCACGACCACGGCCCCCGGGGAATCCCACCGAACTCCACGAAGCGCCAGTGCAGCTTCTCGCCGGACTTCAGGCCGAGGTAGTCGCGGACCGACGGGGAGACATCAATGCCGGCCCTGTTGTTGCGCGGGGGTTGGCCAGCGAAGACGTATTTCCAGTCGTCGGTGACCCAGGGTCCGCAGTCTTCCCATTGGGCGTAGCAGACCTTGCCGCGGTAGTAGAGCTGGATCCAACGGCCCTTGCAGATGCTCTCACCCGGTGGTGGATTGTAGCGAGAGAACCAGGGGATTACCCGGGAGGCTTCGGGACGGTGTCGGCGGTGGTTGAGACAGTCGTTGTAGGGGAGGGCCACGTAGAACGGATTGAGACCGGGGCGGAAGGCCCTGGGGGCAAAATTTTCCCGTGCCTTTGGATCTGGGTCGTCGTATCCGCCGTAGTTCTTGGCCCACTCGCCGTCCCAGGAGGAGTGGTGATTGGAGGTGGTATTTTGTCCGCCTGGTTTTTCACCGATCCAGAAGATGGTGGCGGTGATATTCCGACGCCACGGGTAAACGGTCTTGCGGTACTGATAGGGATTGGGGGGAGCCTTGGTGGGAGAGGTGACCGATGGTCCTTCCTGGGCCCGGACGGAAAGGGAGGCCCAGAACGGCATGAGGATAACGATGGGAAGAAGGCGGGTCACAGGATGGTATGAAAGATACCGTAGCATAAGGGTCAATGGCTCCTGCCGCTCTTCCGGATCCCTACTGCACGCTGACGGTGGCCTTCTGGTCGCCGATCATCACCTCAAACTCCCCGGGTTCCAGGATGGGATAGTCTTTCGGACCAAAATAGGCGAGATCGGTGATGGGGATGTCAAAGGGGATGGTCTTGGTTTCACCGGGTGAGAGTTCGACCTGGCTGAAAGCCCGGAGGCGTTTGACCGGGGGGACGATCGTGGCAAACAGGTCACGGACAAAAACATGGACGGTTTCCGTTCCCTTGCGCGGGCCGGTATTGGTGACCTCCACTGACAGACTGAGATTGTCGATTTGAGTGAGAGGATCGGACGGGATTTCAAGCTTGTCGTATTTGAAGGTCGTGTAGCTGAGTCCGTGTCCGAATTCGTAGAGGGGATTGAATCCGGGGGTGTCCGCATCCGGACCAACACTGTCACTGTGCTTGTGATCGTAGGGGAGGAGGTTGTGTGGATCTCGAGGGTAAGTGAAAGGAAGCCGCCCCGAGGGATTGAACTGGCCGGTCAGTAATTCGTAGAGCGCGCTGCCACCGTGGGGCCCTGGCTGTCCGGCATAGATGATGGCATGGCAAAGTCCGGCCACCTTGGTGATGAGGCGGGGGCGATTCTCCAGGAGGACAAGGACAAGGGGCTTTCCGGTGGCGAGACGTCTTACCAGGCGCAGCTGGTTTTCGGGCATGGACAAATCGTTGATATTACCGGGAGTTTCAGTGCTGGGTTTCTCCGCCAGGACGCACACGATGACATCGGCATTCCGTGCCTTGCGCAGAGCGTAGTCGAAGTCAGTGGATCCGTCCCACTGCGCTCCCCGCGCCCAGAGGACGTTGTCCCGGCCGTGGTGGGTATTGAAGGCTTCCAGGACGGTGTCGAGGGTCTCCGGGTAGGCCTTCTCATCTGTCCCCTGCCAGGTGTAGGACCAGGCCCCATGGAGGGCGGACAAGGAGTGGCAACCGGGTCCGGTGAGCAGGATCTTGCTTTCCTTGGACAGGGGGAGGACTCCATTATTCTTGAGGAGAACGAGAGACTCGCGGGCGGCTTGCCTGGAAAGTGCGTGTGCATCCTTCCTGCCGATTTCACCGGCAGCGGCAGGGTCGGGATAGGGATTCTCGAAGAGACCGAGGGCAAACTTGAGCCGCAGGATACGGCGAACGGGGGTGTCGAGCATTTCTTCCAGGATGAGCCCCTCCTTGACCAGTTCGATCAGGTTGTCGGTGAAGTGGAAATCGTCCGGGACCATGCACATGTCGATGCCGGCTTCCACTGAGAGGCGGACGGCCTCCTTGATGGTGGGCGCGATCCGGTGAAGGCTGTGAAGTTTCCTTACGTCCTCCCAGTCAGTGACCACCACGCCCCGGAACTTCATCTGGCCGCGCAGGAGCTTGGTGAGCACGTTGTGATTGGCGTGTACGGGCAGGCCGTTCACTTCACTGGAGTTCACCATGATGGCCTGCACATTCTCTTCCACCGCGCGTATGAAGGGGGGAAGGAAGTGCTCGCGGAGGTAGCGTTCGGGGAGGAGGGATTGAGTGCGGTCCCGCCCGCTGACGGGAAAACTGTAAGCCAGGAAATGTTTGGCGGTGGCGGCAACGGAGCGGGGGGAGGAAAGCGAGTCACCCTGCAGCCCGCGCACTGCCGCCACGGCCATCTCCCCGGCAATGTGGACGTCTTCGCCAAAGGTCTCGACGTAGCGGGACCAGAGCGGTTGCCGGCCCACGTCGAGAGAGGGTCCGAAGTTCCAGGGAATGCCGGCGGCGCGGGTTTCGCGGGCTGTTATGGCATGACATTGCTCCACCAGTTGTCTGTTGCGCGTAGCTGCAAGACCCAGATTGTGGGGAAAGAGGGTGGCCCCCCGCAGGTAATTTGCTCCATGGACGCTATCGATTCCATAGAGGATGGGGATCTTGTTCCTGGTCTCCTTGGTGGCCAGGTCCTGGATCTGAGTCAGAATCCTGTGCCAGTGCTCCGCGCTGAAGGCCATGTTGTGGACATTGAGAATGGAGCCCACGTGTTTGTTCACGATGGCGTGACGGAGCTTCCCGGGATCGAGTTGATGTCCGTCCGGATTTTCGGAATTGGCCTCCCCGTTGGAAAGGGCTCCCAGGGTGAGCTGGGTCATCTGGCCGACCTTCTCCTCCAGGCTCATCCCGGCCAGCATGGTGGAGATGGCGTTTTCGATGTCATCCTGGGCGGTTGACCGAAGGGAACCGGAAAGAGCGAAGAGTGCGAGGAGGATCAGGCGAGGGAGAACAGGCATGCTGGCAGCCCTACTAAAGCAAACATTCAAGGCGACGCAATGACGGGCTTGGGACATCCGTCCTGCGGTTGGACAGGGAACCCCTTTTCTCCATCCGCACTCTTTACATCGCCGGAAATCCGGGGGGATTTGTCCTAGAACCGCCGCATGATGGTATCATGTTGGTACTGCTGGCTCGGTTGGGGGAAGTCGAGGGTGAAGTGGATACCGCGCGACTCCTTGCGACGGAGGGCGCAGTCGACGATCAGTGAGGCCACTGCCACGATGTTGCGGAGTTCCAGAATGTCGGCGTTGATGCGGTATCCCCAGTAGAACTCGCGCACTTCCCGGTCGAGGTTCCGGAGGCGGAAACTGGCCCGGAGGAGTCGTTTGTCCGTACGGACGATGGAGACGTAGTCCCACATGGTGCGGCGGATTTCGTCCCAGTTGTGGTAGATGTTGACCAATTCATCGGGTGGGGCGGTGTCTCCGTGTTCCCAGTCGGGGATAGAGGGGGTGGGAGCGTCCTTTCCGGGCGGGAAGCGGTGCAGGATCTCCGCGAGGGCCCGGCGGGCCATGACATTTCCTTCCAGGAGGCTGTTAGAGGCGAGACGGTTGGCCCCGTGCAGTCCTGTGCAGGCCACCTCGCCGATGGCAAAGAGACCACGAATGGTGGTGGTTCCGTCAGGTTTGGCAACCACGCCGCCGCATTGATAGTGAGCAGCGGGCACGACCGGGATCGGAGCCACTTCGGCATCGTGACCGAACTCAAGGAGAGTCTGGTAGATGAAAGGGAATCGCTGTGCCATGAAACCCTTCGGTTTGTGGGTGATATCAAGGTAGACGCAATGAGCCCCGGTCTTCTTGATCTCGGTATCGATTGCGCGGGCGACAATGTCGCGGGGAGCGAGAGAGCCACGCTTGTCGTAGTCCCTGGTGAAGTCCTCACCCTTCTCGTTGAGCAGCATGGCGCCTTCTCCACGCAATGCTTCTGAGACAAGGAAGGAGCGGGCCTCCGCCCCTAAGGCGGCAGGATTGTAGAAGCAGGTTGGATGGAACTGAACGAATTCCATGTTGGCAATGGTAGCGCCTGCGCGCCAGGCCATGGCCACTCCGTCGCCAGTGGCGGAATCCGGGTTGGTGGTGTAGAGGTAGACTTTCCCACAGCCGCCGGTGGCCAGCACGACACGGTCGGAGCGGAGGACGCGGACTTCGCCAGTCTTCTTCTCGAGGGCATAGGCGCCCAGTATGCGGTCGTCGGTTACACTGCCCATCCTGCCGGTGGTGATGAGTTCAATGGCAATGTGATCCGCGAGGATGGTGAGGCGGGGAGTGTTGCGAGCGGTTTCCAGAAGGGAG
Organism: Akkermansiaceae bacterium UBA7890; assembly: GCA_002501065.1. Lineage (GTDB taxonomy): Bacteria > Verrucomicrobiota > Verrucomicrobiia > Verrucomicrobiales > Akkermansiaceae > Roseibacillus_B. The sequence goes on along the minus strand of DLRK01000129.1, from coordinate 17,354 downwards.
GAAGCGATCTCATGACCGGTGGTGTCCTTGGCGTGGAGGATGCGACGCTCCGAGTGCCCACCTTCCCGCCCGAGGGAATATCGGTTGCCCTCCCTGTCGAAGGTTGCGCCCCAGGCCACCAGTTCCTCGATGGTCCGTGCACCCTCGCCAATGATGGTGCGTACGCTCTGTTCGTTGCAGAGGCCCGCTCCGGCGTCGAGGGTGTCGTCCACGTGCTTCTCGATGCTGTCGTTCCGGTCGCGCAGTCCGTCGGGAAGGACGGCGGAGATTCCACCCTGGGCCCAGGCGGTGTTGGAATTGAGAGCGTCGTTCTTGGTGATCAGGGTGACGGACCCGTGTTCGGCAGCCTTGATGGCAAAGGAGAGGCCGGCCACGCCGCTGCCGATGACTAGAAAGTCGGAGGTCATGTTCGTGCTTATCCTTCCGTCCTGAAGGAGCGAAGGACAAGCCGGTTATTGAGTTATTGGTTGTTGGAGGTTTGAAGATGGTGTCATAGAAGGATGGGGATGGAGGTCAGGATCTTTCCAACGAAGGGCGAGGTGGGAGCGGCCGCAGCGGCCGCCGGGGCAGAGAAAATCCGGGAGGCCCTCGTGGATCGTGGTGAGGCCCGGATCGTGATGGCCTCGGCAGCTTCCCAGTTTGAGGTGGTGGAGGCCCTCACGAGGGAGCCGGACATTGCCTGGGAGCGGGTAACGCTGTTTCACCTGGACGAGTATATCGGCATTCCGATGGACCATCCGGCCTCTTTCAGCAGGTTTCTGCGGGAACGCTTCGTGGCCAGGCTGCCCGGGAAATTGAAGGCTTTTTACGCCATCGAGGGTGAGAACGAGGCCCGGGTGGAATGTGTCCGGGTGGGAGGAGTGCTGGCAGGGGAAGCGCCGGCGGTCGCTTTCATCGGGATTGGGGAGAATGGGCACATTGCCTTCAACGATCCACCCGCGGACTTTGAGACCGAGGCACCCTACCTCGTGGTGGAACTCGACGGCGTGTGCCGCCAGCAGCAGGTGGGAGAAGGATGGTTTCCCGATCTTGCTGCCGTGCCCACCCATGCAATATCGATGTCCGTCCAGCAGATCCTCAAGGCGGACCGGATCATCTGCGTGGTGCCCGATGACCGGAAGGCGGATGCGGTACAGAAAACGGTGGAGGGTGGGGTGAATCCCGACGTGCCCGCCACAATCCTGCAGGATCATGGCGACTGCATGCTCTTTCTCGACGAGCCGGCGGCCAGCTTACTTCAGCGATGAGCTACTTCGATCTCCAGGTCAATGGATACGCCGGGATTGACTTCAATTCCGACGCCCTGACCACCGAGCAGGCCCGCGTGGCCTGTGAGGCGATGCTGGAGGATGGGACCACCGGGGCCCTGGCCACCGTGATCACGGACTCCATGGAGGGAATGAAAGGAAAGCTTCGAAGGTTGGTGCGGGCGCGGGAGGAAGATGAAGTGGTGCGCAAGGTGCTGGCAGGGTTGCACATTGAGGGACCATTCCTGAACCAGTCCGACGGTTTCATCGGGGCCCATCCGCGCGATTGGGCCCGGCCCGCCACGGTGGATGCCATGAAGGAGCTTCTGGAGGCGGCAGCTGGTCTTACCAGGATCGTAACCCTCGCACCCGAATGTGATGAGGGATATGCGACCACCCGCTTCCTGGCGGGAGAGGGTATCGTGGTTTCCGCGGGGCACTGCGATCCGACCCTTGATCAACTCCGGGCAGCCATTGATGCGGGGCTCTCGATGTTCACGCACCTCGGAAATGGGTGTCCCCTGCAGTTGCAACGGCATGATAATATCGTGGAGCGGGTGCTCAGTCTCTCGGAAGATCTCTGGATCTGCTTCATAGGCGACGGGGTGCATGTGCCGCCCTTCGCCCTGCGGAATTATCTCCGGGCGGCCGGGATAGAGCGTTCTCTCATGGTGACCGATGCGATCTCGGCAGCACGGGCCGGTCCGGGGAAATACACCCTGGCGGGATGGGACCTGGAAATCGGGGAGGACATGATCGCGCGGGCGCCGGATGGCGCGCACTTTGTTGGATCGACCACGACCATGCCCGGGGTGACAGGCATTCTGCGTGGGATTGGTCTGGAAAACGGGGAAATTGCAGATCTCTGCTGGAAGCGGCCGAGGGAAGTTATCGGTTATTCGTGATTGGTTATTCCGCCCTGGTAATGAAGAATGGCGAGTGCGAAGGGCGACGATGAAGACACGTGAAACGCTGAAGTCGGTTGGGCCAGCCATTATCGTAGCGGCGGTGGTGCTGGGTCCGGGCAGCATTCTCACCAGTTCCAAGGTGGGAGCGCAGTTCGGCTGGCTTGGTGTGCCCGTGTTGGCGGTGGCGGTGATCCTCATGATCGGGATGGTCGCTCTCTCCGCCCGCCTGGGGGTGGTATACAAGCACAGTCTCTGTGATGAACTGACCCAGCGGCTGAACCGTTCAATCGCAATTGCCGTAGCAGCTGTCCTCTTCCTCATCGTGACGCTCTTTCAGTCCAGCAACAATATCGCGGTGGTGGGTGGCCTGGAACCGCTCTTCGACAGCGCTGACAGTCCCCTGGATTCGAGCGGGGTGCGGATCCTGATCGTGGTTCTGGTGAACGCTCTCGTGATCGGCTCGCTTTACGTCATGCGTAGTCTCTACGGGCTTGTCGAGAAGGCCATGAAGATCCTGATGGCGCTCATGATCGTGGTCTTCCTGATCAATCTGTTGACCGTGATGGTGGCGGAACCCGTGGAGCGGGTGGTGGAGTCGAGTCCATCCGCGGACTGGTTGCCCCTGATAGGAATGGTGGGCACGACCTTCTCGGTGGCAGGTGCCTTCTTCCAGGCCTATCTTGTCAGGGAGAAGGGCTGGGGACTGCGCGACCTGCGCAAGGGCATGATTGACTCGGTGGTTGGAATCTCGGTTCTGGGCGGAGTGACTGCTGTGATCCTGGTCACCTCGATCATGGTGTTTTACCGGACGCCGGAGGCAGCTCAGCTCAAGAGCGTGGGGGATGTGGCGAGCCAGCTGGAGCCGCTCTTCGGTTCGACCGCCAAGTATATCTTCGCGGTTGGGATTCTGGCTGGAGCCTTCAGCTCGTTCCTGGTGAATGCCATCATCGGCGGGACGGTAATGGCTGATGGTCTTGGGAAGGGGAGGAAGATCGATGACCGCTGGTCACGGCACGGGACTGCTGCCGCCCTGACCGTGGGAATGCTGATAGCCATTCTGGCCTTCGCGAAGGAGGGAAGTACCGTCGGGTTGATCACCGTGGCGCAGGCCCTCACTGTTCTTGGGATTCCGGCCCTCGCCCTGGCGCTTCTGTTCCTGGCAGTGCAGAAGGACCTTGCCGGGGAACGCCGGACGCCACCCGCACTCCTCGCAGTGGCGGGGGTGGGCACGGTGGTGGCGTTTTTCTTCGCGGTCCTGACCGCCATCAAGGTCTGGGGCAAGCTGACCGGCAGCTGACAGCCAGGCGGTCAGATCTCCACGTTGTCTATAAGCCGTACATCATCATAGTAGACGGCAGCTGCGAGGAGGGCCGGACCGGCCACTTTGGGAAGGGGCTGCAGGTTTTCACGATCGACCAGCTCCAGATAGTCGATTTTCAGGCCGGGTGGGGCATCGTGCAGAAGATGATGGCGGGCGGCCTCAAGGTAAACCTCGCGGCGTTGTTCGCCTGTCTCGCGCAGGTCGCGGGCGGCGAGGAGGGCGCGGTGGATCCGGGGCGCGTCAGCGCGGTGCTCCCGACCCAGGGAGAGGTTGCGTGAGGAGAGGGCCAGTCCATCCGGTTCGCGCACCGTTTCAATACCGTGGATGTCTACGGACAGGGAGAGGTCGCGCACGAGGCGCCGGATGATGGCGAGTTGCTGGTAGTCCTTTTTTCCGAAGACGGCCGCTGCCGGGCGCAGGACCTGGAAGAGTTTGAGAACTGCGGTGCACACTCCCTCGAAGTGACCGGGGCGGGTGGCTCCGCAGAGGTTTCGGGAGAGGAGGGTCTCCCGGACCATGATGGAATGGTCGGCCGCGTAGAATTCCGCGGGGGACGGAGTGAACACCGCGTCCACACCCAGCTCTTCACAGAGGGAGAGATCTGCCTCAAGGGGGCGCGGGTAGTCTGCCAGATCGCCTGGCCGGTCGAACTGCAGGGGATTGAGAAAGATGGAAGCCAGGACCGAGCCATCTTCGTCCGCTATTTCTCTGGCTGCCCGGATGAGGGCGGCATGTCCATCGTGCAGGGCTCCCATGGTGGGAACCAGCACAGCGGGTGCGGGCATGTCCGGGATGTCGGCAGGTGAGGAAAGGTGACGCATGTGGCGATCTGCTTGCAGATTTTGATACTTTAATGAACTTGAGTTTTCTGGAGAGGCTGTCTAACGTAAAGCAAACTTGGATCTGCTGATGAGAAGATTGATGGTGCTGGGTTTGGGAGTAGGGTTGATGTTCCCGGTCTGGGCGCAGAATGGAAACGAGGACCGGGAGAAGGTCCCTGCCAGGCAGGGCTCCAGTGAGAAGGTGGTGGCGTCTGCAGACGAGGAAAAGCTGCGGACGGCAGTTGTCAATATCCAGAAACTCTTCCGCAACTATGCCAAGGTGGATAAGGCGCAGGAGGAGATCAACATGGAGCGTGCCCGTATCCAGAAGGAGCACAATAATGTGGCCGGTCGTCTACGGAGCATGGATCAGAGCCTGCGGGAATTGGAGGTCTCCTTGCAGAGCGCGAATCTGACCGGTCGGAATCGCTCCTCGCTGGAGCGTGAGAAGGGTGTGCGGTTCCATGAACGGGAGAGGATCAACCACGAGCGAACGTCTGATCTCCAGGCTCGCCATACCGAGTTGAACAGGAAGATGGTGGCGCGGATGGATGCACTCCTCAGGGAAATTCACGACCTCGTGGCCGCGCAGGCCGATCGCCTGGGCTTCGATCTGGTTTTCGATATCGACGGGACCAGCACTTCCCAGGTTCCCATGCTCCTTTTTGCCAGAGACGCTGTGGACATCACGCCCATGATTCTCAAGGAACTCAACAAAAACTCGCCGTCGAGGGACTGAGAGCCGGGGTTGGGGTTTGACGACTCCATAATTTCTCTCCAAGCTCCGCCTTAATCCTAAGAAACGCTAAGCAAATGACCTTTCGCCAACTGACTCTCGCTGCTGCCACTGCCCTGCTTTTTGCTCTGCCCGCGACCGCGCAGGATGCCAAACTCAAGATCGCCACGGTGGACATGCAGACGCTATTCAAGCAGTATCATCGTACGACCGAAGCTCAGAGGGAAGTCAATGTCGAGCGTGCCAAGATCCAGCAAAACAACAATGAACGGCTGGAAACCATCCGGGCCCTGGAGGGTGAGTTGCAGGGACTGCGTAAGCAGTTGGACGATCCTTCGCTCAGTGACAAGCGGAAGCAGGAGCTTTTCAAGGACTTCCAGATGAAGACCCAGGAAGGGGTGGCCCTTGACCGGGAGCGCCGGGAGTTCCTCCAGCGCCGCAATACTGCCCTCAACGAGAAGATGATGCAGAAGATGCGGGGTATCCTCGAGGAAATCCGGAAACTGGTGGAAGACCGCGCGAAGACCGATGCCTATGATTACGTTTTCGACAAGTCCGGCCTGAGCACCTCCCAGGTCCCCTTTCTGCTCTACACCAAGGATGCCACCGACATCACAGCGGGCCTGCTGGGCGTGCTGAACAAGGACGCACCCGCTCCCACCCCCGAGGGCGGCAAATAGCCTGCACTACGGGACGACTTCGTCTCTAACAGCATACCACTGTGGAATTCCGGGTCGCGGAAGTGATCGCCTTGGCAGGGGGAACACTGGTTGCGGGCGATGAGACGGTCGTCCTGAACGGAGTCGAAACCCTGGAGGAGGCCGGTCCCGGCGATCTGAGTTTCTTCGGTGTTGCCAAGTACCGGGCCCAGTTTGATGCGACCAGAGCTGGGGCAGTCCTGGTGACGCCGGATGTTGATTCCGGTCCAGAGGGCGTGGCGCTTATTCAGGTCGAGAACCCGTCCTATGCTCTGGCCGCTCTGGTGAAGAAGGCGGAAGAGTTGGCGCGTGCCTTCACTCCCGGTATTCGGGCCGGATCCCATGTTTCGGAGCACGCCCGGGTCGATCCCGGCGCAGCGGTTCATCCGGGTGCGGTGGTGGAAGATGGTGCGGTTATCGGGGCCGGCTCGGAAGTGTGTGCTGGCGCAGTGATCGGACGTGATGTGCAGGTTGGCGAGGACTGCGTCATCTATCAGAATGCCAGTGTCCGGGAAGGATGCATTCTCGGTGATCGGGTGATCCTGCAGCCGGGGGCGGTGATCGGCTCGGACGGCTTCGGCTACGAATTTGCTGACGGCAGGCACCAGAAGGTTCCCCAGCTCGGGATCGTGGTGCTGGAGAATGACGTGGAGATTGGCGCAAATGCCTGCGTGGACCGGGCGCGCATTGGCAGAACCGTGGTGGGAGAGGGGAGCAAGATCGATAATCTGGTGCAGATTGGACACAATGTGCAGATCGGCAAACACTGCATCCTGGTGGCACTGTCCGGAGTGGCGGGCAGCTCAAAGCTGCAGGACCACGTGACTATTGCAGCCCGGGCAGGCGTTAACGGGCACATCGAGATTGCCAGTGGGGTGCAACTGGGGGGCAGGTCGAGTGCTTTTCAGAGCATCACCGAGCCGGGGGCCTACATGGGCACTCCAGCCAAACCCCTCAAGGAAGAGATTCGAATCTGGCGCGAACTGGGCAAGCTGCAGGAAACGCGGCAGGAGGTGAAGGCCCTGCGCAAGGAACTGGACGAGCTGAAGGGAAGCTAGATCCTCCTACAGCCGGAGGGGTTTTCCCGGGGATGGGACAACGGCTCGCTCGATCTGATCGGCGAACCACTTCAGAGCCGCCGGATCGCCGTGAACGAGGATGGTCTGACGGGCATTGGTTTGCTGCATGAAATCCAGGAGTTGATTGCGCGGGGCGTGTCCGCTGAAGTCGTAGATCTCCACCCCGCAGTTGAGGGGCACCTCGGGGAGACCCTCGTCGAGCCGGATATTGTCGCCGGGTTGCGCGGAGCGGATTTTTCCCCCGGGGCTGTCGGGATCAGCATAGCCCACGAAAAGGAGCATGTTCTCCGGGTTGTCGATGAAGCCGCGAGCGAAACCATTGGAGGTGGTCTTCTCTGTCATCATACCACTGGAGAGGGCGTAGATGGCCCCCCGTTCGAGGGGAATACGTTTGCGGCCCCGCCGGTTCCCGGTGATGGGATTCATGTCGCGCAGGATCTTGAAATCCGGTGAACAGCGGCGGGTGGAGTTTGAAAACTTGTCGTAGATGATGGTCATCTTGGTGCTCAGACCGCCGATGTAGACAGGCGCGTCCGGAAGGCGTCCCGCCTCCTTGCACTCGTGGATCATGGTGAGCACCTCCTGGGTCTTGCCGATGGCGAAGACGGGGATGAGCACGGAGCCGCCATCGTCCAGGCAGCGGCGGATATCCCCGATGAAGCGCTCCTCTTCGTCCTCGCGGCGGTAATGGGCGGGGCGGGGAGCGTCACCACGAGTGGTTTCGACAATGAGGGCGTCGAGGCTCCTGTCCCCCAGTTCCGGGAAGCGGGCTCCACGGATGAGAGAGTGGTCTTCAAAGTGGACATCACCGCTGTAGAAGACACTTTTGCCGACACCCTCTAACAGGACTCCCGCGGAACCGAGGATGTGACCAGCATCGTAGAAGGTGGCACGGGCCGTTCCATTCCAGTCGAGATCGAAGGGTTTTTCGTAATCGCGTGGCTCGATGCGTGGAGTGAGCTCTTCGAGGGCACGATGGGTGAAAAGAGGATATTCTTCGATGCCCAGCTCCTGCCGCTGGGACTTCATCACATTGACGGAGTTGTGGAGGAGAGCGTCGGCCAGGGCGCTGGTAGCGGGGGTCATGAATACCCGTGCGGAGGGCTGGTCGCGCATCAGGATCGGAAGCGTTCCCACGTGATCGAGGTGGGAGTGCGTGACGATTATGGCGTCGACGCTGTCGTGAGGAATATCTTCGTAGCGGGGGAGAGCCCCGTCACCTCTCTCCTTGGGATGCATCCCGGCATCGAGCACCACCCTCGTATCCCCTATTTCAAGCAGGTAGCTGTTGGCCCCAATCTCATTGGTCCGGTTGAGGAGAGTAAAGCGAACATCAGCCACAGGTGGCGAGGAATCTGAGCCGCAGACTACTGAATGTCAACGTAATGCGTCCATTTCAGCCCGATGTTGGAGGGGAAATAGCAGGGGGCGGATTCGAACCGCCGACCCAAGGCTTATGAGTCCTTTGCTCTACCCCTGAGCTACCCTGCCGATTTGTTTCCCTGTGCGGGGACGGGGGACTATATTCTGACCGTGGCGGTGTCGACAGCAAAATAGCGATCAGTGAGGGGAGCAGGTAACTTGCGGGAAAACCATGGGTTCAGGATCCCAGGTTGGAGTCTACTGGAACGCAGGGTTGGGTAAGACGTCCTGACGGATGGGGTCCTGCAAGCGGCGGTTTTTGAACAAAGACTCCTCCGTGCGTCGGGTGTAATCGCTACTGGAAAAACTGCGCAGAGAGGCGGAAGACTGCAGGAATGGTTTCGGCAAGGAGCTTCACCTGGGCCTTGGAACCTCGCCGGCAGGAGGACAGATGGAGGTGGAGTCTGCTATTCTACTCTTGTGGAGGTGGGTTGAAACACTTCGAAGAGAGAAAAAATCTGAAGAGATTAACGATTTGCTCCAGCACGGGAATCTCCTGAAAAAATTGCCGAAATAGGCCTTGTCAAGAGGGGGTGCGCTCCTATAGTCGCGGCCCCAAAATCGCGGCTGGGATCCGTATTTCCATGCGGAAAACGGCGAAAAACTGCGATTTACCAGCTCATCGGGTGCAGCTCCGGATAACAGGCTTCCTGCGAGGGTAATTCTCGTTGTCTGCCTCCTGCGCTCCATGAGCATGCAATGACCCTACGAGAGACTCTCAAGAAGCAGGAACCATGCCGACCATCAACCAACTTGTCCGCAAGGGCCGCAAGCAGGCGATCCGAAAGTCGAAGTCGCCGGCGCTCTCCAATTGTCCGCAACGACGAGGAGTATGTCTGCAGGTATATACCCGGACGCCGAAGAAGCCGAACTCCGCGCTCCGTAAGGTGGCGAAGGTTCGCCTCACCAACGGCTACGAGATCATCGCCTACATTGGAGGGGAAGGACACAATCTGCAGGAGCACAGTATCGTGCTCGTGCGCGGTGGCCGGGTGAAGGATCTGCCAGGGGTGCGCTATCACATTGTGCGGGGATCCCTTGATACCCTCGGTGTGGAGAACCGGAAACAAAGCCGCTCCAAGTATGGGGCCAAGCGGCCCAAGAAGTGATCTGAACCTGAAAACGAAAAGGGAGATACCAGCATGGCCCGAAGAAAAAGAGTTCACCGCAAGCCCGATCGGCGGGATCCAAAGTTCGACAGCGACCTGATCGGACATCTCATCGCCAAGGTGATGAAGGATGGCAAGAGGTCCCTGGCTGAGCGGATCGTCTATGCCGCCATCGATAAGGCCAATGAAGGAACCGACACCGTTGACCCGCTGGAGGTTGTCACGCGGGCGCTCGAGAATTCCAAGCCGCGGGTGGAGGTGAAAAGCCGCCGGGTTGGTGGAGCCACCTACCAGGTTCCCCTCGAGGTGGCGACCTCCCGGTCCGAAGCCCTCGCAATGCGCTGGATTATCGGATTTGCACGCGGTCGCAAGGGCACCCCGATGCACGTTGCACTTGCCAATGAAATCAAGGATGCCGCCAATAATACCGGTGGAGCCGTCCGCAAGCGCGACGACGTTCACAAGATGGCGCAGGCCAACCGCGCCTTTGCCCACTTCCGCTGGTAAGAAACAGATTTGATGCTCACCACCGCTACAGCCGCATTTCCCCGAATGTCTGAAAGCCCGAACAGCCCTGATCGACCGTATCCGCTTGAGCGGACGCGGAATATCGGGATTGCGGCACATATTGACGCCGGGAAGACGACGCTTACCGAGCGGATCCTCTTTTATACCGGGATGATTCACCGGATTGGAGAGGTGCATGACGGTGCAACGACCACCGATCATATGGAGCAGGAGCGTGAGCGGGGAATCACCATTACCTCTGCGGCCGTGACCTGTGAGTGGATCCAGGAGAAGGACGAGAATGTCTGCAAGCTGTTTGAAGAACAGAAGCAGCGGGTCAACATCATTGACACTCCGGGACACGTTGATTTTACCGCCGAAGTTGAGCGTTCCCTCCGTGTTCTGGACGGAGCGATTGTTGTTTTCTGCGGAGTGGCTGGCGTGCAACCGCAGACCGAGACGGTCTGGCGGCAGGCTTCCAAATACAGTGTTCCCCGTATCGTATTCGTCAACAAGATGGACCGGGTGGGGGCGGACTTTCAGCACGTAGTGGACGAGGTGCGGGAGAAACTGGGGGCTACCCCGCTCCGCATTCTCATCCCAATCGGTGCAGAGGAACAGCTTAGGGGGCAGATTGACGTGCTCAACAAGAAGGCAGTGGTCTACACCGAGAGCGATACCCTTGGTTCGACCTTTGAGATCATGGATCTCGATGATGAGCAGTTGATCCTCGCGGAGGAGGCCTATGTTGAGATTCTCGATACTCTCGCCAACGTTGACGACGAGTTGGGTGAGAAGTTCCTCAAGGATGAAGAAATCACGGTGAGAGATCTCAAGCGTGCGATGCGCCGCGCCACCATTGCCAACAAGGTGGTCCCCATTGCGGGGGGATCGGCTTTCAAGAATAAGGGTGTCCAGTATCTGGTGGACGCAGTGGTGGATTATCTGCCCAGTCCGCTTGAAATCCCTGCCGCCAAGGGGCAGGAGGCAGATGATGAAGCCGTGGAAGTGATCGCTCCCACGGATGACAATGGGAAGTTCTGCTCGTTGGCTTTCAAGTTATGGGCCGACAAGTATGTGGGGAAACTGGTCTTCTTCCGTGTCTACTCCGGCACGGTTTCCAAGGGTGACATGGTCTTTAACCCACGAACCCGCAAGAAGGAGCGGATTGGCCGCCTGATCCAGATCCAGGCTGACAAGCACGAAGAGATCAAGACCTGCTATGCGGGCGACATTGCGGCTGTCGTGGGAATCAAGAATGTGACTACGGGAGACACTCTTTGTGCCCAGAAGTTCGATATTTTACTTGAGCCGCCGAGCTTCCCGGAACCGGTCATCTCGATGGCGGTGGAGCCCAGGACCACTGCTGACCAGGAGAAGATGTCGACCGGTCTGGGCCGTCTGATGGAAGAGGACCCCACCTTCGTGGTGCATAGCGATGAGGAGACCGGGCAGACTATTATCTCCGGGATGGGGGAACTGCACCTGGAGGTCATCATCGATCGTTTGCGGCGGGAGTTCAGCGTGGAAGCGAACGTGGGCAAGCCCCAGATCGCCTACCGCGAGACGATCACAACTGAAGCGGATGGTGAGGGGATTCTCAAGAAGCAGACCGGAGGTCGCGGCCAGTATGGGCACGTGGTCCTTGATGTGGCTCCCAGCGAAAAGGGAAGCGGTCTGACGACCAAGAACCTGGTGGTGGGTGGAGCGATTCCCAAGGAATACCTGAATGCGGTCAACGCGGGCGTGGGAGAGGCCATGACCAACGGAGTGGTGGCCGGTTATCCGGTGGTGGACGTGCACGTCAACATCACGGACGGCTCATCGCACGATGTCGACTCCAACGAGAATGCTTTCAAGATGGCGGCCATTTTCGCCATGAAGGACGCCTTCAAGAAGGCCAAACCCATCCTGCTGGAACCTATCATGGACGTGGAAGTGACCACGCCGGAAGAATACCAGGGGGATATCATGGGCGATATCAACCGCCGCCGGGGACACATTCAGGAAATGGGGACCAAGAGCAACGCGGCCATTGTGAAGGCAAAGGTGCCCCTGGCTGAAATGTTCGGCTACTCGACCGACGTTCGGACCATTTCATCAGGACGTGCCTCTTTTGTGATGACGCCCGCCAGTTTCGATCCCGTTCCGCAGGCGATCGTGGAAGCTATTTGCAAGGAACGCGGAACAGTAGCCGCCTGACCCGCCCGGGAACCGACACACTTCTCTCGTCATGGAAAACCAGAAAATCAGAATTCGCCTCCGGGCCTTTGATCATCGTGCGATCGACAAGTCCGCAGCGGAGATAGTGGAGACCGCCAAGCGCACGGGTGCGAAGATAGCGGGTCCGATTCCCCTGCCCACCCGGATTGAGAAGTTCTCCGTGAACCGTTCCCCGCACGTGAACAAGAAATCGGCCGAGCAGTTCGAGATCAGGACTCACAAGCGTCTTCTAGATATCGTGGATCCGACTTCCCGGACAGTGGACGAACTCAAGAAACTCAATCTCCCTGCCGGGGTGGACATTACGATCCGCATCTAGATCCAGACCGAAATTTTCAACTCTACGCAACCATGTCACTAGGACTGATTGGCAAAAAAATCGGAATGACCCGCTTCTTCGACCAGGAGGCCGGGAACGCGATCCCGGTCACCGTGATTGATGTGGCCGGCAACGAGTTCGTGCAACGCAAGACGAGCGACAGCAAGGACAGCTACAACGCGGTGCAGGTGGCATACTCCGACCAGAAGGAGCAGCGCATGAAGCAACCAGCGATGGGGCATCTCAAGAAGCACGGAATTTCCGCCAAACGTGTGATCCGGGAATTCCACCTGGATGAGGGGGAAGAGCTTCCCGAGTCCCACCCAGGGGCCGAACTCTTCCAGGACGGTCAGTGGGTGGATGTGATCGGCACGACCAAGGGGAAGGGTTTCCAGGGCGTGGTCAAACGCTATAACTTCGCGGGTGGCCCCGCTGCCCATGGTCACATGACTCATCGGCGTCCCGGTGCGGTCGGAGCGGGAACCTGGCCGGGTCGCATCTGGAAGAACCAGCGCATGCCCGGGCACGATGGCCAGCGCAGTCGCACCACGCAGAACCTGAAAATCGTGCAGGTACGCCCGGATGACAATGTGATCCTTGTTTCGGGCGCGGTTCCTGGTTCGAAGGGAAGTTATGTTGTCGTGCGTCCTGCGAAGAAAAAATCCGCTCCCGCTGCCGCGGAATAACTGAACTGAACATTTTAACCAGGAAGCAACATGTCCGCCAAAACGCTCACTATTGAAGCCGCCAAGGCTGCTAACCTGACCATCGTGGAAGACCGCGAGAAGGGCGAGCAGGCTGTGCACGACCTCATCGTGGCCTACCAGGCGAATCGTCGCTCGGGAACCGCCAACACCAAGACCCGTGGTGAAGTCCGGGGAACGGGGCGGAAGATGTACCGTCAGAAGGGCACGGGTAATGCCCGCCACCGCACTTCAAAGGTGCCTCTGTATGTCGGAGGTGGAGTGGCTCATGGCCCACGTCCGCGTGACTACTCGAAGCACGTTCCCAAGAAGATCCGCAAACTGGCCCTCCGGCGTGTGCTGGGCGACTGCATTGCGGACGGCAGCATCCAGGTGGTCGATTCGTTCGAGATTGCAGACGGCAAGACGAAATCCTTCCAGGCTGAGGTACGGAAGATCACCGACGCCACCAAGGTTCTGGTGGTTGCTCCCGAGTTCGATGACAGGACTCTCCTTGCCCACCGGAACCTCCCGGGTGTGATGTGCCTTCCGGCCAATGAGGTTAGCATCGAGGAGTTCCTTTATCACGAGACCATTATCCTTACTGCCGCCGCCCTGGAGGTGCTGGCGACCCGGACCAACTAAGGAACGAACCCCACTGAACCATGAGAGACATTTACTCCGTCATAGATAACGTGAGACTTTCCGAGAAGTCCACCCTGCTGCAGGAGATCAACAATGAATACGTCTTCAAGGTGGACCGTCGTGCCAACAAGATCGAGATCAGGCGTGCTGTTGAGCAGGCCTTCGGAGTGAAGGTGATTGGCGTGCGTACGGCCAATTACAACGGCAAGGCCAAGCGCGTGCGTCGTGCGGACCAGGGCAAGACTGCATCCTGGAAGAAAGCCATGGTTCGCCTGAAGGACGGAGATACCATCGATCTTATTTAGCGATTCAACCCATTGAATGAATTTGAATTAGGGAAACCGGATCCGAATCAACAAATTGACGATTTAGCGATTTAACCAATTTCCAATCATGCCACTTAAAAGCTTCAAACCAGTGACTCCGTCGAACCGCTACAAGATGTGGCCGACCTACGAGGAGATCACCAAGAAGAAGCCCGAGAAGGGACTGACCGAACCGCTTCCCAAGAGCGGGGGTCGGAACAATCAGGGCAGGATCACCTGTCGTCATATCGGCGGAGGTCACAAGCGCAAGTACCGCCTGGTTGATTTCAAGCGGCGGAAGCGCGAGGTGGAGGCCCGGGTGATCGCGGTGGAGTATGATCCGAACCGGACCTGCCGCATCGCTCTCATTCACTACTCCGATGGGGAGAAGGCTTATATTCTCTGCCCGGTGGGACTTCAGGTGGGAGGAACCGTGCTGGCAGGGGATAACGCTCCGCCTGTTCCCGGCAACGCGATGCCTCTCAGGAGCGTGCCGCTTGGAACGGCGGTTCATAACATTGAATTGCGTCCGGGAGGAGGGGGCAAGGTGGCCCGGTCCGCTGGTCAGCAGGCAGTGGTCTCCAACCGGGAAGGTGGATACGCCTTGATCAAGATGCCCTCGGGCGAAATTCGTCGCTTCCACGAGAATTGCTATTGCACGATCGGCCAGGTTGGAAACCGCGATCACATGAATGAGGTCTCCGGCAAGGCCGGTCGGACCCGCTGGAAGGGTGTTCGCCCGACTGTGCGCGGAATGTGCATGAACCCGGTCGACCATCCCAACGGTGGCGGCGAGGGCAAGTCCAAGTCCGGCGGTGGTCGCCAGCACCTGAAGTCACCCTGGGGTCACACCAAGGGGCAGCGGACGCGCTCCAAACACAAGGCCAGCAACAAGTTTATTGTCGAGCGCCGTAAATCGAAGAAGCGTTAACCACTCTGAATCATGCCACGTTCCCTTAAGAAAGGTCCTTTCGTTGACCAGAAGCTCCTGGCCAAGATCGATGCTGCGGTCGCCCAGGGTGACAAAAAGCCCATCAAGACCTGGAGTCGCCGGTCCATGATTACACCGGATTTCGTAGGGCTCACCTTCCTCGTGCACAGCGGGAAGGTGTTCACCAATGTCTATGTCACCGAAAACATGGTGGGTCACAAGCTGGGCGAATTTGCTCCCACTCGTATTTTCAAGGCTCACGGAGGCGTGGGTAAAAAATAACGCGTCGTAGAATCCTGCAACTCCATCCTCCTCTCGACATGAAGAACACTCCCGCAAAGTTCATCCTCGGCGCCATTCTGGCGGCAGGGGCGGGAGTTTTCGTGGCCGGAGCCCAGGAGTTGGACGACCTGGCCCGGTTCAAGGCCGAGAACGCCCGACTGAAGATCCGGAATGTCAGTCTGCAAAAAAGCCTGGTGGAAGCGAACAGGCGCGAGAAGGAATCCGCCGAGGCACTGGTCAAGATCAAGGTGCGACTGCAGGCCCTGGGCAAGGATCTCCTCAGCGATGGCGACGAGCGCACGGTGGAGGCCTGGCAGAACGTGACCGTGCTGGATCGCCGTCTGCGTCGGTTGGAGGAAACGTCCATCCGTCTCTCGGCTGCGGCACAGGCCTTTATTAAGACCGCCATCACGGCCGATCCCGAGGCTCGGGCTCAGCTTGAGGCTCACCTGCGGGCTCTGGAAGTGGAACTGGGATTGCGCAACAAACCCGAACAGAATATCGACCATGGAAATCTCCAGCACGCCCTTGTCAAGAGCATCGACGAAAAGAGTGGTCTGGTGGTGCTTAATGTGGGCGCGAAGGAGAATGCGCGGATCGGAATGATCTTTAACATCATGCGCGGCGACCAGGTAGTGGCCGAAGCGATGGTGGCCGATGTGCGCCCCGATATTTGCGGGGTGTTCGTTCAGCGACTCGAAAACGACAACAACCCGGTGCGGTTCAACGACACCGCTTCCCTTAAGAAGAACTAAGCTCTCCCCCTCTGTCATGGAAGTTCGTTCAGTTTACAAATATGCGCGCATCTCGCCCAAGAAGGCACGGGATGTGGCCCGTGAGATTCAAGGCCTCCCGGTATCCGACGCCATCGATACTCTCAATTTCACTCCCAAGAAAGCGGCCTTTCTGATCGGAAAGACGCTCAAGAGTGCGGTGGCCAATGCCGAGAACAATCACGACCTGGCGGCTGACAGCCTCCATGTGAAGGAAGCAAACATCTCGGATGGTCCCTCCTTCCGCCGCTACAAGCCGCGTGCTCGCGGATCGGCCAGCGCTATCCGCAAACGCACCAGCCATATCTACATCATCCTCACCGATGAAATGGCAGTGGAGGAGAAGCCTGCCCGCGACCGCAAGCCCAAGAGTAAGAAGAAGCCCGCCCCGAAGGCGAAAGAGCCTGAGGTTGAGGAGATTGAGGAGGAGGTGCCGGCTACGGAGGAAACCGACGACCCGGCCAATGTGGAGTCTGCTCCAGTCGCGGAGGAAACTCCTGATGAATCCGAAGCGGAAGCAATCGACGAGGTGAGCGATACCGCGGAGGAAGTTTCCGATGAGTCTTCCGAGGGCCAGGAGGCCGCGGAGGAAGAAAAGAAAGAAGAGTGACACCCTTTCCCCAACACCAATAATTATGGGACAAAAAGTAAATCCCGTCGGATTCCGACTCGTTGTAAACCGCGATTGGCGTTCCAAGTGGTACGCTGAGGGCGAGGACTACCGCGAGAAGCTCCATGAGGACCTCAAGGTGCGTAAGTATCTGAGTGGCCGTCTTCAGTTTGCAGCTCTCTCCAAGGTGGTTGTCGAGCGGGCATGGAACAGCGTTCGCGTCACACTCCATACCTCCCGCCCTGGTCTCGTGATCGGACGGAAGGGATCAGAGATCGAGCGTATGACGAGAGATATCTCGAAGATCTGCGGTGAGGCCCAGGTGAAGATTGACATCGTGGAAGTCCGGGATCCGGAACTAGACGCTCAATTGGTGGCCGAAAACGTGGCCGTCCAGTTGGAGCGCCGGATCAGTTTCCGGCGCGCCATGAAGCGTGCACTCCAGACTGCCATGGATTTTGGAGCGGAGGGGATCCGGATTCGCTGTGCAGGTCGTCTCGGAGGTTCCGATATCGCGCGGGCCGAGTGGCACCGGGAAGGGAAAGTCCCCCTGCAGACCTTGCGGGTACCCATCGACTACGGATTTGCGGAAGCCCAAACCGTCTACGGAATCATCGGTGTGAAATGCTGGGTCAATCGCAAGGAGAAGAGTGATAAAGAGGGCGGTGGTGGCCGGGGATCCCGGCCCCAACGTCGGGATGATCGTCGCGGTGGACCTGGTGGACGTGGACCTGG
>DLRK01000138.1 GCA_002501065.1 Akkermansiaceae bacterium UBA7890 | reverse complement strand
TCGTTGATTGAAGGTCTCAATTACCAATTCGTGCAAATCCTCGAGAACCTCAAATCCGGCCTGGACCTTCCGACCGACAGGATCGTCTCGGTGGGCGGGGGCACGCGAAACCGGTTTGCCATGCAGAACAAAGCCGACATGGCCGGTTTGCCACTGGAGGTTCCCCCGTTGGAAGAGGCCACCCCGCTCGGCGCAGCCCTCCTGGCCGGTATCGGGGTGGGCCTCTACAAGAATGAACAGGAGGCTTTTGATCAGGTCTCCAGGCCGGGCGAGGTCTACGAACCGGACCTGAAAATGAACGAACGTTATCGGGACGGCTACCCGGTATTCGAACAGCTCTATCCGGCCCTGAAGGATCTCAACTCCCAGATCACACAAACCACAGAAAAACCGTAGAATCCGGCTTCCATGAAAACCGTCCTCATTACCCCGAACAAGTACGTGCAAGGCCGCGGAGTGCTCAACGAACTTGGTGATTACGTCAAGATGCTCGGCGAGAAGCCGATCATCCTCTGGTCCCCCGGCATCAGGGGGGTCATCGGCGAAACGGTGCGTGCCAGCCTCGAGCGGGCCGACCTGCCCCTCTCCGAAGTCGAATTCCGGGGAGAATCGACCAGGGCGGAAGCTTCGCGGGTCGCCACCGCCGCAAAGGAGAGCGGGGCGGACGTGATGATCGGAGCGGGCGGGGGCAAGGCGCTCGATACCGCCAAGGCGGCCGCAGTCGAAGCGGGAACCAAGATGATCACATGCCCGACCATCGCCTCCAACGACACCCCTACCAGTGCGGCCACGGTGTGGTACGATGAGGAGGGAAACTTCGAAGGTTTCGAATGCTGGCCGTTTAATCCGGACGTCGTCCTCGTCGATTCACTTGTCGTGGCCCACGGACCGGTCCGCGCCTTCGCGTCCGGGATGGGCGATGCCCTGGCCACCTGGGTGGAAGCCGAGGCCGCCTACAAAACCCGGGCCATCAACCTGGGCGGCGGAGTGTCAACTGTCGCGGCCATGACCCTCGCCCGCCTCGCCTACGACAATCTCATGGAATACGGCCTCGAGGCCAAGAGGGCGGTGGAACATCAGCTTCTCACCCCGGCGGTTGAGAAGATCATCGAAACCAATGTCCTCCATTCCGGGCTGGGCTTTGAAAGTGGCGGTCTGGCCACCGCTCACATGGTGGCCAATCTCCTCTCCAATTTTCCGGAGTGCAAAGACATCATGCACGGCGAGAAGGTGAGCTTCGGTGTCATCACTCAGCTCTGCCTCGACGAAGACACCGATGTGGAGGAGATGTATGCCATCTATGACTTCTTCATCGCGGTCGGTTTGCCGGTGACCTTTGCCGAGCTGAATATCGGAAAGGTGACCCGGGACGACCTGCAGGCGGTGGGCGATATTTGTGCCGGGGATGGTTCCCTCTGTGCGAACCATTGTTTTGAGATCACTTCCGACGGCGTGGTGGACGCCATGCTGGCTGCTGACCGACTCGGGTGCGAACGGTTGACCGCGGCGGGGCGATCACAATCCACACCCGCCGGATGATTTTCTCCGCCTCCCATCACTCCAATCCCGAACCAGACAAGACCAATGAAGCCGATTAACCTTAATCCAAAGTGCCTTGCCGGTTTCATTCCGGTGATCCTTGCCGCCGTAATCTTCGCCGGCTGTTCAGAGACCGAGCCGGAGGACAGAGGCAATGCCGGCGATCCTTCGAAGCCGTTGAAGAAAGCAGAGACCGAGACGGAGGACGGAGGCAATGCCGGCGATCCCTCGAAGCCGTTGAAGAAAGCCGAACTCCTGGTGGAATTGCCCGATCAATATGACACGCCGGACGGGATGTGTCTGCTGCCCAATGGGGAGGTGATTGTGGCGGTTCCCAATGTCAACAGCTTCATGGCGGCCGAGGACAAATCGAAGCAGGATCCGCCCCCGGTGCTGGTGAAGATCACCAGGGACAACCAGATCGTGAAGTACTATGATCCTCCAGCGCATCCTGTCACCGGCAAGGCATTCCCCTTCGGGATCTGTATCGATCCGGAGGGTAAGAATCTCTACCTCACCGACCTGCAGTGGTTCGCCAATACGGAAAACCCGGGCAACAACTCGCGCGTGCTGCGCATTCCCCTGGACGAAAACTATGATCCGGCCGGCGATCCCGTGGTCCTGATCGAGGGCATGGTGGTGGCCAACGCGGTGATTGTCCGGGATGGCTATCTTTACGTCAGCGACACCAGCATGGTGCCGAGACCCGATCCTTCGAAACCACTCATCAGCGGCATCTTTCGCGTCAAGCTGACGGAGGAAGGCACCGTGCTCAAGACTCCGCTCCTGGACGATCCTCATCTCGTGGCCACCATCAAGACCTTCAACCCTGATGTAGGCTTTGGCGCCGATGGCCTCACCTTCGACAGCAAGGGTAATCTCTACTGCGGCAATTTCGCCGATGGCACGCTGCACCGGACCGAGTTTGACAAGGACGGAAACCCGGCGGAAACATCGATTTTCGCCAAGGCGCCCTTCATGAAGTCGTGCGATGGAATCTTCTGCGACTTGAAGAGCGACAGGATCTACGTGGCCGACTCGCTGGCCAACGCGGTTCAGATCGTCTCCCCGGACGGCTCGGTGCAGACCCTGGCGGTGGATGAGGAAAACGACGGGAGCGGTGGACGGCTCGATCAGCCCAACGAAGTGGTGCTGCGCGGCAACGAACTCATCGTCACCAACATGGACTTTCCGGTCCCGGGAGGGGTCAACACGACGTTTGACAAGCCCTACACCATCTCGGTGATCAAGCTCGACTAGGAGACCGGACCGGCCCGCATTTTCTCCGCCCTCCCGGCAGACACTTCAAACAGGAATTCGACCATGGGAACCACGATCATTGGCCTTGCCTTACTGCTGCTCGGCGCCGTCTGCGGCGGGTCGTTCGGGCTGCCAAGCAAGTTCGTCAAGAAGGAGACCCCGTGGGAAACTCTCTGGGGCCCCTTCTTTTTTTTCGTCACCATTCTTCTTCCCGTGACGGTTTTTCCGTTCGTGGCGGAGGGGCTTTTCGCCACCTGCCGTGAGGCCGGCATGGCGGCAATCGCCGGGCCGATCCTCTTCGGTTTTCTCTGGGGGCTCGGCTCGATGACGCTCGGCCTGAGCTTCGCCTTCATCGGCCTTTCCCTGGCCTACGCACTCAATTATGGAGCGCAGATTGCGGTGGGCAGCATGGGACCGATGATCATCCATCATCCCGATCAAGTCCTGACGTCTCACGGCTACGTCATCATGGCGGGCGTGGCAATCTGCCTGCTCGGGGTGGTGGTCAGCGGGCGCGCCGGCGTCCTGAAGACGCGCAGCCAGGAGGGAGGTTCCGCGCAGAGTGAGGCCCGCACCAGGGCAGACAGCGGAACGATTCGGAAGGGGATGATCATCGCCTTTGTTTCCGGCATTCTCTGCGCGTGCTACGGCATCGCCTTCAGCTATGGCGGGCAGATCAGCGAGATCGCCACCGGCGAGCCCCACCACAATCCGCCGTGGCGGGCCTCCTTCGTGGTCTCCGCCCTGATCCTCTGGGGTGGCTCGGTCTCCGCCTGCGGCTATTGCATTTTCAAGCTCTCGAAGAACAGGACCTGGAAGTCGCTGACCGGCCGCGGCATCAGGAGGGTTCTTTTCATCGCTCTCGTCATGGCCTGTCTTCACGACGGGGCGATCCTCTGTTTCGGCGTGGGGGCTTCCAAATTGGGCGATCTGGGGGTTGGCATCGGCTATGCCGTGTTCATGTCGTTTGCCATCATCGTCGGCAACGTCAACGGGTTCATCACCAAGGAATGGAAAGGTGCAAGCCGGCAGAGTGTGAACTGGATCAAGGCCGGAATCGCAGTTCTGGTTCTAGGCGTGTGCGTCCTGGCCATGGGACAACGCATGGAGGCCGCCTCCAAGGAAACGGCCGCCACGGAAGCCGGCAAGGACGGGAGCAGACCCTGATGCTGGACATCATGTTCCTACGACATCCAGTTTCGAGCTGCGCCGGGCGTCCATTTCTGGGTGACCTTCCTGGTCTTGGTCCAGAAGGCGATGCCGTCTTCTCCGGTGATGTCACCGGCGCCGAAGCGGGAGTCGTTCCAACCGCCGAAGGAGTAGGGCTCACGGGGAACCGGCACGCCGATGTTGATGCCAATCATTCCGGCGCTTGCCTGCTGCTCGAAGTGGCGCGCAGTCGCGCCGTTGGTGGTGTAGATGACGGCAGCGTTGCCGTATCGGTTGGTATTCTCGATCGCGATGGCCTCCTCCAGGGTGTCGACATGCAGGACGGTCAGAACCGGGCCGAAGATCTCCTCACCAGCGCACTCGTGGCCGACCGCGACGCCATCGATGATGGTGGAACCGACGTAAAAACCGCCCTCCCGGTCCGCCACCGAGACTCCCCGCCCGTCCACCGTGATGCGAGCGCCGGCAGACTCGGCCCGGTCGATATATCCTTCGATACGTTCCTTGGCGGACTGGCTGATGATGGCTCCCATGTTCCTGCCAGCCACCACCTGACGCATTTCCGTTTCGATTGCGTCCATGACGTCGGAGCAATCGCCCACCGTGACCAGCACGCTGGCGGCCATGCAGCGTTGCCCGGCGCAACCGGTGACGGAGGAGGTAACGTTCCTGGCGGTCAATTCCACATCGGCGTCGGGGACAACCACGAGGTGGTTTTTCGCCCCTCCCAGGGCCAGCATGCGTTTACCCGCGCCGATTCCGCGCGAATAAACCTGTTTGCCCACCGCGGTGGATCCCACGAATGCGGCGGCCGCAATTCCGGAGTGGTCCAGCATCGCTTCCACCGTGGACCGGTCGCCCTGTACGACCTGAAAGACATCATCCGGCAGTCCTGCCTCGGCCAGCAAGTCGCGCATGCGGAGCGGAGTCAGCGGCGTCTGTTCGGAGGGTTTCAGGATGAAGGTGTTCCCCGTCGCGATGGCCAGCGGAAACATCCACATGGGGACCATGGCCGGGAAATTGAAGGGGGTGATGCCGGCCACGACACCCAGTGGCAAGCGGCGGATGTGGCAATCGACACCGGGGCTGACTTCCTGCAATCCACCCTTTTCGATGAAGGGCAGGGCGCAGGCGTTTTCGACTACTTCCAGGCCCTTGCGAATGCCGGCCTCCGACTCGTCCGGCGTTTTGCCGTTTTCGGCGGTAACGCCCGCCGCCAACTCCGCGATGTTGTCCTCCATCAACTGCTTGAACCGGTAAAGCGGTTGCACTCGTTCCTTCGCCGGGGTTTCGCCCCACGATTCGAATGCGGTGGCTGCCTGTTTGACGGCCTGGTCGATGGAATCAGCGTCGGCGACCGTAATGGCACTCAGTGGAGAGCCATCGACCGGGGAGATCACGGGGATCACGCGGGCCCCGGTCGCCGGATCAATGTCCTGGTTTCTGCCCTCGTGCGGAGCAGTGAATTCTGCGGGTTCCTTCACGGTAAGTGGCCTCAGACCGACCGCCACCGAGTCGAATGTCAATCCCGTGGTCCTTCCTCGGTGCACCTCCATTGACTTCGATCAACTTTGTCATGAAAGAGACATCTTCATTTCGTTTCGATGCCGCCTCCAGTGCCCTGATTGGGGGCGGGGTGGTGAAAGAACTGCCCGATCTGGTTGCCTGCCTGGGAGCCAAACGGGTTCTCCTGGTCACTGATCCCGGCGTGGTCGAGCTCGGGATTGCGGACACGGTCGCATCGAGTCTGGAAACCGCCGGTCTGCCCACCGCGGTCTTTTCCGATGTCCAACCAGATCCAACCGACCGGAATGTCACCGCCGGGGTGGAGGCTCTCCGGTCGCACGAGGCGGATCTCATCGTGGCGGTTGGTGGCGGGTCGCCGATTGACACCGCCAAGGTGATCAGCGTCGTGCCTACCAATGAGGGGCCACTTTCGGGCTTCAAGGGCCTGCATAAGATCAGGAATCCGGGGTTGCCACTGGTGGCGGTGCCCACCACCGCAGGCACCGGCAGTGAGGCCACGAAAGTCGCGGTGATCACCGACACGAGCAACGATGTGAAGATGATGATGCTCAGCGTGTCGTTGCAGCCGCGTGTTGCAGTCGTCGATTATGAATTGACCATGACGATGCCGCGTCTGCTCACGGCGGCGGTGGGGGTGGACACCTTCACGCACGGTCTCGAAGCGTTTGTTTCCAGGAAGGCCAACGCCCAGACCGATCCGATTGCCTTGTCTTGTCTGAAACTGGTCGCAACCCATCTGCAAGCTGCGTGGAATCAAGCCGATGACTGTGCGGCCCGTGCAGGAATGATGCTGGCATCGTTTCAGGGTGGCATGGCCTTCTCCAATAGCAGCGTCTGCCTTGTGCACGGGATGAGTCGGCCGATCGGGGCGGTGTTTCATGTTCCGCACGGGCTTTCCAATGCCATCCTCCTGCCCACGGTCACCCGCTTCTCCATTCCCGGAGCGGTGGATCGTTATGCCGCCGCCGCCCGGCATGTTGGCTGCGCCGGTTCGGACCATAGCGACTCTGTCGCAGCCGGAAGACTTGTTGCCTGGCTGGAAGAGCTCAATCAATCTCTGGAACTGCCCCGGTTGCGGGATTGCCGCGGAGTCACGCGCGAAAAATTCGAAGGAACCGTGGAGAAGATGTCGGCCGACGCTCTGGCATCCGGAAGTCCCGCCAACAATCCGCGGGTTCCCACCGTGGAAGAAATCATCCAACTGTACCACCAAGCCTGGTGAGCCGCCCAACCTTGATGGAGTTTGCAGAGCGAGATCTCCTGCCTCACCACATCCTCTCTTCACGCCTCGATGCGGAGAGATTGCGGATGAAAATGGAAGGAGGCGAACTCTCGTGACGGCAGGTGGTCGCCTTCGTGAAGCCCTCCAGGTTGAGAAGCCTGTGCAGTGCGTGGGCGTCATCAATGCGTATCACGCACGTCTGGCGGAGGCTTCCGGTTACCGCGCCCTGTATCTTTCCGGTGGCGGGGTGGCCGCCGGTTCCTGTGGTCTGCCTGATCTGGGCATGACGAACATGGAGGATGTATTGATTGACCTCCGACGGATCACGGACACAACGGACCTGCCCATTCTGGTGGACATCGACACCGGGTGGGGAGGAGCGTTGAATATCGCCCGCACGGTTCGAATGATGAACAGGACCGGTGCCGCCGGGGTGCATATCGAAGACCAGGTGTCCCGGAAACGATGCGGGCATCGGCCCAACAAGGCCATTGTCTCCCAGGCCGGGATGGTCGATCGGATCAAGGCCGCGGTGGATGCCAAGCACGACGACGGATTCGTGGTCATGGCGCGTACTGATGCGTTGGCGGTTGAAGGCATGCAATCCGCGATCGATCGCGCCTGCGCGTGTGTTGAAGCAGGTGCCGACATGGTCTTTCCCGAAGCGATGACGGAATTGGAGCAATACCGGAAGTTCGTCGAGGCAGTAGAGGTTCCCGTTCTGGCCAATATCACCGAGTTTGGCGCCACGCCCCTCTTTACCACCCAGCAGTTGACGGAGGTCGGGGTCAGCATTGCCCTCTATCCGCTCTCCGCCTTCCGCGCCGCCAGCAAGGCCGCTCTCGATGTCTATGAGGCCATCCGCCGCGAGGGATCTCAGCAGAATGTTCTGGAGATGATGCAGACGCGGGAAGAGCTCTACGACCATCTCGGATACCACGAATACGAGAAAAAAATCGATCAATTGAACGCCAGTAAACAGGAGGACAACGAATCATGAGTGAGACGAAAGCCGATGTGCGAAAGCCGAAGAAGTCGGTCGCGCTTTCCGGGGTGGAAGCGGGAAATACCGCTCTGTGCACCGTGGGGCGCACGGGAAACGACCTGCACTACCGCGGTTACGATATCCTGGATTTTGCCGATACTGCCGAGTTCGAGGAAATCG
Source organism: Akkermansiaceae bacterium UBA7890 (assembly GCA_002501065.1). Classification (GTDB taxonomy): domain Bacteria; phylum Verrucomicrobiota; class Verrucomicrobiia; order Verrucomicrobiales; family Akkermansiaceae; genus Roseibacillus_B. The sequence goes on along the minus strand of DLRK01000138.1, from coordinate 14,835 downwards.
CGCACCTCCTGATCTACAACTCGCTGCCGACTGGTCCGGAGTTGACCGCCTACAAAGCCCGCCTGAAGTCCATGCGCCACCTGCCCGATCCGGTGAAGCAGGCCCTCGAGGGCATTCCGCAGTCGTCACACCCGATGGACGTCCTGAGGGCAGGTTGCGCCATGCTGGGAAGCTGCGAGTCGGAATCCCTGGAGCAATCACCTGACGCCACACGTGGGCTCATCGACAGGTTGATGGCGAGCTTCGGTTCGATGCTTCTTTACTGGTATCATTACGCAAACGACGGCCGACGTATTGAAGTGGAGACCGATGCGGATACGATCGGCGAACATTTCCTGGAATTGCTGCATGGAGAAAAGCCCGACCAGTTCTGGATTCGTGCCATGCACACCTCCCTGATTCTTTATGCCGAGCACGAGTTCAACGCCTCGACCTTCACGGCCCGGGTCATTGCCGGTACGGGATCGGACCTGTTCTCCGCCATCACGGGGGCGATTGGTGCCCTGCGGGGACCCAAGCACGGCGGCGCCAACGAGGTTGCCTTTGAAGTTCTGAGCCGTTACTCCGATCCGGATGTCGCCGAGGCCGATATCCGGGAGCGGGTGGCCCGCAAGGAAATCATCATTGGTTTCGGTCACCCGGTTTACACTACCGGTGATCCGCGCAACTCGGTGATCAAAGGAGTGGCCAAGCGACTGTCGGAGAAATCCGGAGACACTCTCCTCTTCGACATTGCGGAGCGCCTGGAATCGGTCCTGTGGGACGTCAAGAAGATGTTTCCCAACCTCGATTGGTTTTCGGCAGTGGCCTATCACAAGATGAAGATTCCGACCGCGATGTTCACACCCCTCTTCGTTGTGTCCCGGGTTTCAGGCTGGGGCGCGCATGTAATCGAACAACGCGAGGACGGGAAGATCATCCGTCCCGGGGCCCACTACATCGGACCGGAGAACCGCCCCTGGATTCCGCAGGACCAGCGTTAGTCCCCATGAGCCAATCCGGTCCCAACGACGCCGCCCGGCGGGAATTCGACCAGGTGATCCAGGACATCGCCGACTATGTTCTGAGCGTGGACGTTACGCAGTCCCGCGAGGCCATGGAAACGGCCCGCTATTGCTGGATGGACACCGTCGGCTGCGGGCTCTACGCGCTGAACTACCCGGCCTGCACGAAGTTGCTCGGCCCCATCGTGCCGGGAGCCGAATTGCCGGATCACGGAGCGCGGGTTCCGGGAACCTCGTTCGAACTCGAGCCCGTCCGTGCCGCCTGGAACATTGGCGCCATGATTCGTTGGCTGGATTTCAACGACACCTGGCTCGCCGCGGAATGGGGGCACCCTTCCGACAACCTCGGTGCCATCCTGGCCTTGGCCGATTACCAGTCGCGCACCGGGACACGGACCCGGTCGATGAAGGATGTGCTCGTAGCGATGATCAAGGCGCATGAGATTCAAGGCGTCATCGCACTGGAAAACGCCTTCAACCGCGTGGGCCTGGACCACGTCATGCTCGTTCGTATCGCATCGACAGCGGTCTCCGCGCAAATGCTGGGATGTGACCGCAGCCAGATCCTGAATGCCATTTCACACGCCTGGCTGGATGGTTGTGCCTTGCGAACCTATCGGCACGCGCCCAACACGGGATCGCGGAAATCCTGGGCGGCCGGCGACGCGACCGCGCGGGGACTTTTCCTGGCAATGGTGGCTCAGCGGGGGGAGATGGGCTGTCCCACCGCCCTCACGGCAAAGGGCTGGGGATTCCAGGAGGTTCTGTTTGAGGGCGGGGAGCTGTCGTTGAGCCGGAGCTACGGGACCTATGTGATGGACAACATCCTGTTCAAGATTTCGTTCCCAGCCGAGTTTCATGCCCAAACCGCGGTGGAAGCCGCCTTGACTCTGCACCACGAAGTCGTCGGCCGCCTCGACGGAATCGAGCGGATTGTCATTGAGACCCAGGAATCTGCCGACCGCATCATCAACAAGACCGGTCCGCTCGATAATCCGGCTGACCGTGATCACTGCCTTCAGTACATGGTCGCGGTGCCCCTGATCTTCGGTCGCTTGACCGCGGAAGACTACGAAGACGAGGTCGCTGCCGACCCGCGAATTGATGTCCTGAGGGAAAAGATGCACTGTGTGGAGAACGAGCGCTTCACGCGCGAGTATCTCGAAGCGGACAAGCGCGCCATCGGCAACGCGGTGCAGGTCTTCTTCAAGGACGGCACCCACACCGATAATGTCACGGTTGATTACCCGGTGGGGCATCGCCGACGTCGGGGAGAGGGGATTCCGCTTCTGAAAGAGAAGTTCGAGCGAAATCTCAGGGGAGGAATTGCGGGAGCAGGCGCAGATCGAATCCTGGAGCTCTGTGCGTGCCAGGAGGTTTTCGAATCCACCACCGTCGATGAAATGATGTCCTTGCTGGTGGCGCAGGAGGGAGGAGGCCGATGAACAGCAACCAGGAGACTCTCCATGAACGATCCCTGCAGGCACCGGAAGCGTTCTGGGCTGAGGCGGCGGAGGATGTTTCCTGGGACAGGCGGTGGGACAAGGTTCTCGATGATTCCGGGAAGCCCTTCTACCGTTGGTTCGAGGGCGGGGTGCTGAACACTTGTCACAATGCCCTCGATGTGCACGTCGAAGCAGGCCGGGCCGATCAGCTGGCGCTGGTTTACGACAGCGCTGTCACCGGCACCGCAAGGACCTTCACCTATCGCGAATTGCTGGGAGAGGTGGCCCGCTTTGCGGGTGCTCTTGCTCACCAGGGGGTTGAGAAGGGCGACCGGGTCGTGATTTATCTGCCCATGATTCCGGAAGCGGTCATTGCGATGCTGGCGTGTGCCCGGATCGGAGCGGTTCATTGCGTTGTCTTCGGCGGTTTCGGTCCCAGTGAACTGGCGACCCGCATCGACGATACTCAACCCAAGCTGATCGTCTCCGCCTCGTGCGGCATTGAAGGCGAACGCGTCATCCCCTATAAGCCGCTCCTCGACGAGGCCATCAAGCTCGCTTCCGGGAAGCCGGACCGGTGTATCATTCTCCAGCGTCCCCAGGCGGAAGCGCCCCTCATCCCGGGACGCGATCTCGACTGGACCGATCTGCTGGCGGAGGCCGAACCGGCCGCTTGTGTGCCGGTTGCCGCCACCGATCCGCTCTACATCCTCTACACATCCGGAACCACGGGAATTCCCAAAGGCGTGGTACGGGACAACGGCGGTCACCTCGTTGCTCTGAAGTGGAGTATGAAGAACGTGTATGGGGTGGAGGCGGGGGAGGTGTTCTGGGCGGCTTCCGATGTGGGCTGGGTGGTAGGGCATTCCTACATTGTCTACGCGCCCCTCTTCAAGGGCTGCACCACCGTCCTGTATGAAGGCAAACCGGTGGGCACTCCGGATCCCGGAGCCTTCTGGCGGGTCATTTCGGACCATGGGGTCAACGTCATGTTCACGGCGCCGACTGCCTTTCGGGCCATCAAGCGGGAAGATCCCGGGGGAGATCACATCAAGCGGTATGATCTCGGCTCCTTTCGGACGCTCTTCCTGGCCGGGGAGCGATGCGATTCCGACACGCTCCTCTGGGCCCAGGGACATCTCTCGGTGCCGGTGATCGATCATTGGTGGCAGACCGAGACCGGGTGGCCGATCGGAGCAAATTGTGTCGGACTGGGCACGCTGCCGGTCAAGCCGGGATCCTGTGCGCTGCCGGTGCCGGGATATGATGTCCGCGTCCTCGACGAGGCCGGTCGCGAAGTGGATCGGGGCGAGACGGGGAGCGTGGCCATCAAGCTGCCGCTCCCGCCGGGATGTTTGCCCACGCTCTGGAACAATGATGAGGGCTACCGGGAATCCTATCTGAGTGCCTTTCCAGGTAATTATCTAACCGCAGATGCAGGCTACGTGGACGAGGACGGCTACCTCTGGATCATGAGCCGGACCGACGACATCATCAACGTGGCGGGACATCGCCTTTCCACCGGAGGGATGGAAGAGGTGCTCGCTTCCCACGCCGACGTTGCGGAATGCGCGGTGGTGGGTGTCAGCGATGAAATCAAGGGCGAGATTCCAATCGGCTTGATCGTTCTGAAAGCCGGGGTGGATCGCTTCGAAGAAGAAGTCATTCAGGAGCTGGTCCAGATGATTAGAGCTCGGATCGGCCCCGTCGCGTCCTTCAAGACCGCCGCCGTCGTCAAGCGCCTGCCGAAGACTCGATCCGGCAAAATCCTCAGGGGTACCATGAAGAGGATTGCGGACGGAGTGGATTACAAGATGCCCGCAACCATCGACGACCCCGTGATCCTGGATGAGATCACAGAGGATTTTCTGGGGATCGGTTATCCGAAGGAGCCGCAGAGTTGATGGCTGGGTGGCTCTGGGTCGCCCCGAGGGTCAGGCGGGGATGTAGGCGGCGAAGGTCTGGACCTGGATCTTGTTGTCCCGAATGATGAAGGTGTCGGTGCCCAGGGGGGCAACTTCGCCGGCGGACCAGGTGACGTAGAGGATCTCTCCGTCGATGTCGGTGCGGCCCAGTTCGAAGGAGGTCAGCAGCTTGGGCAGTGTCTCGACCATGAAAACCTCAAAGAAGGCCCGGATTTCACCGAGGCCGCGCTTGGGTCCGTCCGGGGTGTAGAGAACGGCGTCCTCTGCGTAGTCGCTCAGGACGGACTCAAGACCTTCGCCGAGGGCCTGGACATGATGAGCGAAGACGGCCTCGGTTTGTTTGGATTGTTCATCGGACATGGCGTAATTTTCTTTAGTTGGCTCGTGGAAGCATGAGCCCGGATGGCACGGAGCGACTTGACGCAGATCAAGGGTTGGGCTTACGGAAACACCACCTCTGGGTTGCTGTGACGGACACCTTCGCCGTCATGGTAGTTGGCGGCTTCGGAGACGATTGCGCCTTCCGGTCCAGCGAGTTGCCAGTGCCTTGCGGTGGGGCGATTCAATTGCGCCACTTCTCCGGGATTGGCGGCCACGGCATGCCAGACAGTGCACGACTTTCTCTGGCTCTCAGGCATCTTCTCCCGGAGGCCCGGGGTTGGTTCACCCTCTCCTACGATGTAGGCAAAACCGTTGCGGACCATCCAGCCCTCCATCTTTGGTCGGGCGATGGGAGTTTTCAGGTGGTAGTGCTCCGGGAGCATCTGATTCGGGAGCAGGTAAATGTCGAGGAGCATGTAGCGATCCCCTTGATGATCTCCCTTGTGGTTGAGAAAGATATTGGCGCCCAGCCCGACGCGGAGGAACTCTCCAAGGCCGTAATCGGTGCACCAGAGCTTGTCGCGTACGCCGCTGAACACCGGGTAGTGATGATACTTGAACAGCTCTATGAGGGCGTCCTTTGCCGCCTCGAGGTCGAATTTGCCGTTCGTGTAGAAGTCCTCGTTGCGAAAGCTGAGTCCCTTGCTTTTCGGTTTGGGCGCGGCTGCAAACGCGCTCCCCGCACCAGCCAGTGCCAGGCCTGTGCCCACCGTTTTCACGATTGTCCGTCGGTTGATTCCTCGTCTGGTTTTCATCATTCTGTATCTCCTGTGGTTTTCTGCTCCGGGGCAGGTGATGGCGTGCGCGGAGGAAACCGTTGCACCCTGGAGCAAGTAGCGACAGGGACGCCCACCACGCCTGAGTCATAACATCTCTCGTCGAGGGGAATTGGTGGGAAACTTGTGGGTCGGCTCCGTATCTTCGCGGGTCTTGTCCTGGGTCAAAACCGTGCGAGCTCAAAAGTCGTATTGCGGCTACTGCCGACCTCTCCAAGCCCAATATCCGGCCGAATATATCTGGTTGGATCCGAATCGGGGGAGAGAAGAACCAGAAAAAAATCGTTCCCATTATCAGATCTGTCATTTCCCTGGGGTTTGTGACGCTCCTCGGAGCTGAGGCGCAGGAACCATCTCCCCGGCCTGGGCAGGGTGAGGATGGAATCAAAGGAGGTTCGGGACAGATCGTGATCGACGATGGGGCCGGGTCCGCCGCTCGCACCGGGGCGCCAATCCGGATCGGAATTCGATTGCAAAGGAGGCAACTGAAGCTGGCGCGGGAGGGAAAATTCCATCTTGAAGAAAGGCCCGGCGGACAGGGAGATTCGCGGGCGATACCTGTTCAGTTCGAACGACCGGGTGGAGCGGGAGAGGAAGGGTTCCTCTGCTGGAGAATGCCCCCGGGGAAAAAGGGCCGCCGGGTTTTTGTGCTGGTATGGGGGCAGCCTGCCGCGCCCGAGGTGATGGTGGCCCGGAAAGACGAGGAGAGCGGCCAGTTCGTGATTGCGGAGTCCGGGAAGCCGATCCTGCGCTATGTCTACAAGACCCTTGAGCCGGGAGAGCTCCTGGCGGCGGTGCGCCCCGGGAGCCGGAAGTATGCGAGGGCCCGGAGCAACTACATTCACCCGCTCCATGGGCCCGACGGGGAGATCCTGACCAAGGACTGGGCAGAGGACCACCCGCACCACCGGGGTGTCTACTGGGCCTGGCCGGAGACGATCTACCGGGGCGAGGTGGGCGACCTGCATGCCCTGCAACGGGTTTTTGCCCGACCAACCGGGAAGATCCGCCTCACGCAGGGGTCGGTCTATGCTCAGATCGAGGCGGAGAACCAGTGGCTCTGGGAGGATCGCGAACCAATTGTGCATGAATCAGCCACTATTCGTGCCCATGCTTCCGGACGAAGGGGACGGTGCATCGATCTGAAGTTTGTTTTCACCGCCTTGCAGGATGGAGTCACGATTGCGCGTCGTGGAACAGACAAGTATGGCGGGCTGAATATCCGGCTTTCCACGACGACGCGGCAGGAACTGGTTCTTCATAACGATCCGGTGCAGCAGATTCCGAGAAGAGGGTGGGCGGACTTTGTGGCTACATTTGGAGAACGGTCCGACCCGACCGGGATCCTGGTCCTGCAGCGGCAAAGCAATCCGAACTACCCGGGCGATTGGATCAAATATCCGGAGATCCAGTGGTTCCAGCCGACCTTTCCGGCTGCGGGCAGCCGTCATGCATTGAAGAAAGGTTCCCCCCTCGTCCTGCAGTACCGGCTTTGGATTCGTCGGGGAGAGGTGGCGAGCGAGGAATGCTATGTCGACCAGTGGAGAGCGTATCAACAGTTCGGTGGGCTTTGAGAAGTCACGCCGTGCACCTTCTGAGAATAATGTAACCAGGCCAGCAAGCAATGAAACCACCACAAAGTTCGCAAGGATCAACCCGAAGGCACTTTTTCCAGACCGCTGCTGCGGCGACCATGGTGGCGCCGACCATCATCCCCTCCTCGGCCCTCGGCAGGGACGGTTCTGTCGCTCCGAGTGAACGAATCAACCTTGGCATCATCGGGGTCAACGGGATGGGACGTGCCAATCTTCAGAATTGCGCCAGGTATCCCGATGTGGTCGTCACCGCGATCTGTGATGTCTGGAAGAAGCGGAGCGATCCGGTGATGAAACAGCATAAGGCTACCGCCAGGGAATACCGGGACTATCGGGAACTGCTGGCCCGTTCCGATGTCGATGCGGTCATCATTGCCACCCCACCCCATTGGCATGCGCTGATGGCGATCGATGCGGTCGAGGCCGGCAAGGACATCTATCTGCAGAAACCGATGACGCTGTATCCCGCCGAAACCCTGGCGGTGCGCAACGCAGTCAACAAGCATGGACGCATCAGCCAGATCGGAACCCAGATTCACGCCGGGGCGAACTACCGCCGGGTGGTGGAGTGGATCAGGTCGGGCAAGCTGGGACCGGTGAATGTGGTGCGGACCTTCAATGTCATGAACCAGGGGCCGGGGGGCATTGGTCGCGCTCCGAAAGAGGCCCCCCCGGCAGATCTCGATTGGGACATGTGGCTGGGACCGGCCCCGGCGCGTTCCTTCAATTCCCTTCTGGCGGGAAACTCCTATAATCATTGCTCATTCTGGGACTACTCCCGCGGGTGGACGCCGGGAATGGCGCCACACGTGATCGATCTGCCGGTGTGGGCCTTGGATCTGGGCGTGCCCACCATGACCAGTTGCACCGGGGGGCGCCGGGTGATCAAGGATGATGGCGATGCGCCGGATTCCCAGGAAATCCTGTGGCAGTATCCCGATCTGACAATGACCTGGATGATGAACATGGCCAACAGTTTCGCCTTCGACTTTGGCCGTGGATCACGGGAACGTCGATTGGGAATCTACTTTCATGGAGTGAACGGCACCTTGTTCTCGGATTACAGCAAGCACGAGATTGTCGCGGAAGGGGACCTGCTCAGGGACAACGTTCCCCCCGCCGAGTCCATCGCTCCCTCGCCCGGACATGAACGGGAGTGGCTGGACTGCATCAAGTCGCGGACCCAGCCGAGTTGCAGTGTCAACTATCACTACAAGGTGGATCTCGCGATCACGCTGGCCAGCCTGTCCCACGAACTGGGACGTTCGGTTCGATTCGATCCGGAGAAAGAGACGATCGTTGGTGACGACGAGGCGGTGAAGCTGGCCCAGCCGGTCTATCGCGAACCGTGGAAATTCCCTGCCCGCTATCTGTGAAGGATGAAATGCCATCAGTGTCGGTTCCCGATGAACCTCTTCCTCCGGACCGGCTCGAGTTTGACCCTGGTCAATGATTGTCTGGATTCCTCCCCGTGGAAGAACGACTCGTTTTTACTTGGTCTGCGATTCTGGATGAGAATCCGGAAATGATTCAACAGGTGTGGCCCTTGCGATCGTTTCACCGATTAATCCGTCGGTGGAGCTTGTTGACGGTATTGTCCTGCTCTGCCCATTCCATGGCGTGGGAAAACGACAGCGCGACTGAAAGCGGTATCTTGCCCGGGACGGTCCAGGCTGCAGAGGCAGATGCCCGGACGGACACGTGCGCGGTGGATTCATGTGCGCTTGCGGATGCGTTCATTGGAGTGGCCAGCGAAGTTCCCGCAATGCCGACCTGACCGGGATCAGGGGCCCCCGTGCGCGGTCGCAGCGAAGATGGAGTGGAATGCTTCGGCATGGCAGCTTCCCTGCGCTACATGCCGGAAAAAGGAGATCACGGCAAGGTGGCGTCAACTCTCACGTATGCCTTTTCTGATGACCTCACACTGGGTATCGACTACCGGCCGCTGTCGGCTGATCTCACGGTGATCGGGGCCTTTCGCCTTATTGACGAGAGCACATGGAGGCCAGCGGTTGTCGTGGGGACGAGCGCAGATGAGTTCCACTCGGTGCTCAGCCAGGCGTATCATGTGATTATGAGCAAGAACGTGTTTGAATACGAGGGTATTGCAGGCTCTCCGTATCTCGGGTCGATCTACATTCAGGAGTTGGGAGAGTTCAACATCATCGGGGGTATGACTCTGCGCAGGGACAGATTCTCTCTGATGGGAATGTGGAGTGGTGCCGATGCTCACATCATCGCAAAGTATGATCTGACCACCCATCTCTCTGCGGGTGTGGTCTGGTGGGGATTGAAGACGGCTGGGATCACGGTTGGCCTGAAGTTCTAGTGAATCCATTCAGACAGATCCAACTGAGCCAAGGGTGGCAACCGGATACCGGAGGGTGGTGAGTTGGAAACCAGGATCAAAGAAGACAAGGAACAAGGAAAGAGTCGAACAATGAAGAAACAGTGGACTACAGCGATAGCAGTGATGGCAGCATTTTGTGGCTGTGCAACGATTTCCGAGGCCGGAGAACTTCCCAATCTGGCACGGAAAGCGAAGGTGTCAGCCAGCAGTGAGTTCAGCGCTGATTACCTGGCGCGCTGGGCAGTCGATGGCAGGATTCCTGCGCTGGAAAGCAAGATGGATTCCAGGCAGGCGTGGTGCGTTCGTGGCAAGGACGGGTTTCGGGGGGAATTCACCCTGGAGTGGAAAGAGCCGGTGGAAGTTGCCGAGATCGTTTATTTCGGCCGGACCGGTCAGATCGTGCAGGAGTGCTTCAAGGATTATGAAATCTACCTGGACGACGCCAGTGCACCGGCCGGGAAGGGCGTATTCGAGATGCGTCACGGTCCGCAGCGAATCCCGGTCCCCAAGTCCACGGTCCGGAAGATCCGCCTGGTGTTCCTCTCCGCTCACGAGGGAGCGATTAATCCCGGCGCTTCGGAGATCGCTGTTTTTGGAGCCGTTCCAGACGACAGGCAATTGGCGGACCTGATCCTGCCCGGGGAAGAACGGACGGCGGAGTCGCGGGTCCTGCGCGATGACCTGCTGGCCGGACGGATGGGCTTCCGTGATCTCCTTCTCGTCAAACGGCATCCTCTCAACATCTCCCACGTGTATGTCTACCACGTTGAGGGGTACCGGCCCGGGGGCGGGCTCTACGTCTACCGCCCCGACCGGGACGGCGGCGAATTGCGCTGCATCCTCGATTCTTCGAAGGGGATGATCGTGAGCGCCGACCTCTCCTACGATGGAAGGGAAGTCGTGTTCTCATGGAAGAAGGGTGGACTTGAGCGATGCAATCCGGTGGCCTTGAACGAAGACATCGACCGCACGGTTCCCGACAACAACTATCAGATCTATCGCGTCAACATCGACGGGACGGGATTGAAACAGTTGACCAGCGAGAGATCCAACAACCTCGATCCCTGCTGGCTTCCAGATGGTGGAATCGCCTTCATTTCGGATCGCAAACCGGCTTATGCGTATTGCTACGTGGTGACTTCGCCGGTGGTCTATCGCATGGAGCGCGACGGAAGTAAACAGAAGCGGCTCTCGGCCAACTACCTGATGGATTTCACGCCGTCGGTGCTCAATGACGGAAGGATTATCTATACCCGCTGGGAGTACGTCGACCGGGCCGCGTGCCCCATCCAGAGCCTGTGGACGATCAATCCCGATGGCACCGGGTTGACCGGATTCTATGGGAACCGCGTCATCTCGCCGGGCACCTTCATGGACGCCCAGCCGGTTCCCGGCACCAACACGATCCTTTCCACCGTCGCCAATCACAACGGGTCGTGCCGGGGGGGCATCGTCCAGATCGATCCGTTCAAGGGGGCCAACTCCAGGGAGGCCGTCAGGAACCTGACTCCCGAGGTGAATATCTATGCTCACCGAATCGGTGGCGGACCGTGGGGAAATGGGATGCTCGATATGCGGGTGGGCGGCACTTATGAAAAGCCGTTCCCGATCGATGAGAATCGATTCCTGGTTTCGAAGGGAGGAGCGGTTCAGGTGCGCGACTTCGAGGCCAACGCTGCCACCCTGCTGCACCCGCAGGAGGGCATGGGTTTTTACTGCGCCCAACCGATTCGTGGCACCCCCCGGCCTCCGGTGCTGGGTGCTGAACCGGGTGACAGACTTGCGGCCCTGCCGGCGGACGGCAGTGTGTCCGGTTCCTGGGCAACGGTTTTCATGCAGGATGTTTACAACGGGCTGGAGCCGGATGTGAAGCGGGGCGAGATCAAGCAGATCGCGGTGGTGCAGGAACTGGAAAAAAGCACCTACACTCCCCAGAATAACCACAAGCTCGATGGCCCGGGCATGAGAAACATCGCCGTCTTCGGCTTTCAGTTCCCGCTGGTTTCCTGCGGTGCCACCTACGCTCCGAAAAAGGTCTGGGGATTCGCTGATGTCGATAAGGATGGGAGCAGTGCCTTTAAAGTCCCCTCCGAAGTGCCCATCTACTTCATGGCCCTTGACAAGGAGGGGCGCGCCCTCCAGCGGATGAGAACATTCACTCATCTGATGCCGGGCGAAGTGCAGGGCTGCATCGGCTGTCACTCCGATCGCAATTCCTCGACGCCCATCAGTAGCAGTCACCTGAGATTCCAGGCGATACCACAGGATCTTGAGACTCCCGATTGGGGAGTGAAGGGATTCAGTTACCCCGAAGTCGTGCAGCCCGTGCTGGATCGCCACTGTGTCCAGTGCCACAATGAACGCGAGCAACCGGGAGAGGTTGACCTGAGTGGAGACAAGACGGATTTCTTCAACGTTTCCTATGATGTCCTGGCCCGGAAGGGGACGCAGGGGGAGAGGAACTGGAGAAACCACGGGAGCCCGTCCGGTCGCAAATACGATCACGTCCGCGGAATGAGTCCCTACACGGAGTGGATCTGGACCATCAACGGCGCAGGCCACAACATTCACGAGATTCAACCGCGGCGCTGGGGAAGCCCCGCCAGCAAGCTCGCCGAGATTATCCGCAGTGGGCACCCCGATCAGGAGGGTAATCTCCGGATTGACGTGCCCCAGGCGGACCGACGCAAGATCTATCTCTGGATCGATCTAAACGTGCCCTACTATGGTACCTCCTCATCCAGCTACAAGGAGCGTCTTGGAAGCCGGCGGATGTACCCCTATGAACTGGATACCGTCTTGAAGGAAGTCGCCTCAAACCGCTGCTTCGAGTGCCACAAGAAGGAAATTCCGCGCGACTTCTTTACCCGTATGCTCAAGCCCGAAAACAACAGCTTCATGCTCGCCCCCCTGGCCGGATCTGCTGGAGGGACGGAGAGATGCGGGCAGGCGATCTTCAAGTCCAAGGACGACCCGGACTATCAGAGGCTCATGGCGGTGTTCCAACCGTTGAAGGAGATGCTGAAAAAAACTCCCCGCGCTGATATGAAAGGCAGTAAGATTCCGTAATGGAGCACATCCTGGCGCTCCAGATCATACCTAATCAGATGCGGTGGACTCGATGGGTCCGCGCGTGGCAGCCTTGCTGGAGGCACGCTCTCGGCACCGGGGTTGCATGGGGGGCGGTGTCCCGCCCGGCATCAATATGGGGCCGGGACTTGGGGACTCCAAACCTGCAATCGAAGAACTAGATGCTCTCAAAGCTGATAGCCAGATCGGAGGCCTTCCTGAAGGGGATGATGTTCGATTGCCGGGCCTGCGGGCAGTGCGTCCTCTCCCAGACCGGTCTGATTTGTCCCATGAGCTGCCCGAAGGGCCTGCGCAACGGGCCGTGTGGCGGAACCTTGGAGGGGGAATGTGAGGTCTATCCGGATCGGGAGTGTGTCTGGGTGCGAATCCATCGGCGGACGGGCAAGGACTCCTTCACCCTGCCAGATCTGATACCCTCCCCGGATCCGAGTCTCTCCTTTACCTCCTCCTACCTGAACCTGCTGTCCGGTAAGGATAAGCCCGGTCGTGAACCGATGCCTTATCTGGAGCTGGGAACACACCGGGTTCGGTTGCCGGTCCAGACCGCATCCGGGTTCGAAGCGAAACTCCGGAGTGGCCAGTTTGTAAAAACCTGCGAAATCAGATCCCCGCGAGGTCCGGATCTGTCCCACTTCCGGGAGGAGGCTTGCATCATCCGTGATCGTTTCGACGCAGTGAATGCAACCGCCTACCTGAATGCCAAACCCTCCCTTCCTTCCCCGGTTGCGGCCGCGGAACTCGCCAAACTGGGAATGGAGCCGATCAGCCAGGCAACGTGCCGCGATCATACCAAGACCTCGTTCGTTTCCGAGTTGATCCAGAACGAAATGAACGGCGTCCACAACATGCTCTGTCTTACCGGGGATTCCTACTCCAGCAAGCCGAAGATCAAGCAGGTCTTCGACATGGATTCGACCCTGATGCTATACGAGGCGCGTCACCTGCGCGAGGAGGGATCCATTCATTTCCTGCAGGAGACTGTTCTGCAGACCCCAAAGATCTTTCTCGGTGCCGCGATCAATCCGTTTACGCAACCTGCGAATGTTCCCATTCGCAGGCTCAAGCAGAAAGCGGCCGCGGGAGCGGATTTCATTCAGACCCAGGCCATCCTTGACGTCACCGGATTCGAGAGCTTCATGCAGCGGGTCACCGAGGAAGGATTGGACCAGGAATTGTTCATCCTGGCCGGGATTCCGGTGGTGATTGCAGCTGGAGCACTGGATATGTTGCCGCGTATTCCCGGTATCAGGATCCCTCCTGAGATCCGGCAACGCCTCGAGCAGGCCGAAAACCTGAAACGGGAAGGAGTGATCCTGGCCAGGGAAATGGTCAGGCGGGTGCGGGCCATCCCCGGCATTGCCGGAGTCCACCTCATGTTGTTCGGCTCGGATCATCGCGCCCTGCTCGATGTGATTGAAGAATTGGAGGACTGAGAAAAAATGAAAACAAGGAACCTGTTACCGTGTCTATCGAGAACCTGACCATCATCGGAGAGCGCATCAACCCGGGGTTCAAAACCTCGAAAAACATGCTGGATTGCAAGGATCTTGACGGAATCCAGCAGCTCGCGGTTTCGCAGACTGTCAAGGGAGCACACTACCTGACCATTAACGTGGGGACGGCCGCTACCAACGATCCGGAATTCCTGTGTGAAGTGATCCGGAAGGTGCAGGAGGTGACGGACCTTCCCCTTGCCTTTGATTATCCCAATCGATCCGTTCAGGAAGTCTGTCTGGAGACCTACGATCCCGCCAAGGCCGGGGGGCGGAAACCGATCGTCAATTCCGTTTCGGAATTGCGGATGGAGATGCTGGATCTCATCGGCATGAAGCCGTTTCAGATGGTTCTCATGGCGTCGGAACGCCTGGAGAACGGCGAGGAGATCCCCAATACCACCCCGGAGGAAGTGCACGCCACCGCCAGGCGACTGGCCGAGCAGGTCATGCAGCGAGGTGGAGCCATGACCATGGACGATCTTTTCATCGATGTTTCGCTGGGACCATTATCGGCCGATATGGAAGGCATGACGCGCCGGGCCATCGACTCCATTCGCCTGATTGGTGCCGATTCCGATCTCAGGGGGGTGCATACCGTCGTAGGCTTGTCGAATTTCAGTGTCTTACTGCCCAAGCTTGCCGTGGACGGGAGTCTTCTCAAGATCCAGCTCGAGTCCGCCTTCCTGACCATGGCCCTGCCGCTGGGGCTTGACACGATCCTGGGGACGGCTGGCCGCGACTATCAGATTCTGGACGATGACAATTTCGTGAAT
>DLRK01000101.1:28353-34535 GCA_002501065.1 Akkermansiaceae bacterium UBA7890 | reverse complement strand
GCGCACATCGGTGGCCTCGTCGGTGTCCTTGAAGACTCCCGGAGGATCGTTCTTGGTCACCTTCACCGCCGCCACCGCGGCAGACCCCTTGGTGGGATCCGCGGTATACCAGAGGTGCTGGACCGTCTTGGCCGCCACCCGGGCATGGGACACCGGTGAATTCAGCACCTTGCCGAGAAGTTCGCCATCCCGCACATTGTGCTGCTGGTGCACCCAGAGGGCTTCCAGGAGATGGTGGGCATGCTCTTTCTTGGCCGGATCCCATTTCCTGGTCCACTTCTGGCAGGCCGCGATCACATCCTTGGTCTTGCGCTCGCTGAGCTCGATCCGGGTGCGGTAGCGGACTCCGTCAACCGGGTGCTCGAGGTTCGCCATCAACTCGTCGAGGGAAGCGCCGTCAATTTTGACTGCTTTCTGGAGAGGCTTGCCCTTGTGGGTGACCCGGTAGATCCGGCCATGAAGATGGTCGCGGGAGGGGTCACGGATATTGTGCTGCATGTGCCCGATGATGACGTTGTGCCAGTCGGACACGTAGAGCGCGCCGTCGGAACCAAACTCGATGTCAGAGGGTCGGAAGTTCTTGTCGGAACTCTTGATCAGGTCCTGGCGGGGCTCCCCCCACATGTGATCCTGGTCATTCTTGGGTTCAAGGTCGTACTGCTTCACCCCGAGGAAGCCGATGGTATTGGCCAGGATGTAGTCACCCTGCCACTCATCGGGAAAGTTGGCGCTTGAAACGACGCCGGCCCCGGCCACCGGGCGCACCTCCTTCTTGACCAGTCCGTGCATCCTGAAGCCCTTGCCCTCGGGACGCACCTGGTAGGAGCGGCCCCCGGTGCCGTCGTTAGCGTAATGCCGGCCCCAGTAATCAAAGCACACCCCGTGGGGGTTCGGGCTGTTGCCCGCGTGCACACTCACGGTGTACTGGCGCGGATCGAAGCGGAACATGGCGGAGGCTCCGCTGTGCAGCGACGGTCCCCACGGATGCTCGTGGGCATTGTGGAAAAAGACCCCGCTCTGCCAGTAGAGCGCACCGTCCGGCCCGAGAGCGAAGGCGTTCGCCGCATGGTGGGTGTCGGCTGAGCCGATTCCCTGCAGATAGCGGATACGCACGTCCGCCACATCGTCGCCGTCGGTGTCCTTGAGGAAGAGGATGTCGGGCTGGGAGGCCACCAGGACCCCGCCGTTCCAGAATTCAAAGCCCGTCGGGTTGTGCACCTTCGCGAAGGTGATGCACTTGTCCGCCACCCCGTCCCGGTTCTCATCGGGCAGGATGAGGAGGCGATCGTCCATCTCCTTGAGTGGCTCCCACTTGGGATAGGTCCGCCAGGCCGAGGCCCAGAGGCGTCCCCTGGTGTCCACCGCCATCTGCACCGGGTTGACCAGCTCGGGAAACATTTTCTCGTCGGCGAAGAGCTTGACCTCCATTCCCTCCGGCACGGTGAGCTTGGCGAGGCCTTCCTTGCCGCTGTTATAGCCCTTGAGATTGCCTTCCTTCCCGGCGTTGGAGCTCCTGCTCTTGCCTCCCACGTTGGACTTCACCCCGATGGGGGCCGGGACGTTGCTGTCGTCGATCTTATGCTTGTGGTTGCCCACCGCGGCCCAGACCGCCATGTCCCGGTTTGCCACCATGACATCGATCATGGAAAGTTCGTGCCAGAGGACATCCTTGTTGCTCTGGCCATCCACGAACTTGAGCCCGGAGCGACCACCCCACACGTCATTCCCGTCTGTGGCGCGGTAACGGTTGTGCCAGTGCCAGTTCTTGTCCAACACCACCTTGCGCACCTTCTCCAGGCTCGGCGAGGCGGGAATCTCCCTCTCCAGGAGACTGCGGGCGATCACCTCCGCCATCCGGCGGTTCCCTTCCGGGTTAAGGTGGATCCCATTGATGGTGAGAGGGACGTTGGCAGCCCGGAAGAGCTCGGCCGAGCTCGAGAAGAGATCGACGAACCCTTCCGTTTTCTTGGCCTCCGCCACTTCCCGGGTAGCCGCCGCATACAGGGCGAGGCGGGAATTGTTGGCCTTGCCATCCGGAAGGTTGGGATTGCCCAGATCCTCGTGCGCGATGGGCGTGAAGAGCACGATCTTCGGCGCGCCCTTCCCGTTGGGCTTCATGTTGCGGTAGTGATCCACCAGCTTGCCCAGTTCATCGCGATACTTGCCGAGTCCACCTTCCCCACCGAAGGACTCGTTGTAACCGAACATGATGAAGATCACGTCGGCCTTGAGGTCCTTCAGGTATTGGTCCTGGGAGGGGAAGCCCCCGTTGCGGGGACGGCTCCACACCGTGTCACCGGTGTAGCCGAGATTCCGGATGCTCAGGTAGTGCTTCGGATAGGCGGAGTGGAAAACGGTCTCCAGCCAGCCATCGTGCTGCATACGGTCCGCCAGGCCACTTCCGATGATGCAGATTCTGTCTTGCTTCTTGAGAGTGAGGGCGGCAGTCGCGGGTTGCGCATTCGCGAATCCGACTAAGGCGGCGAGGGCGGCAATCCGCAGGGCGAGGAACGGGCGTGTCATCATTGGTTTCAGAGTTCTGAGCTGGGAGGACTACGGTAAAAATTCCCGATCCTCACGCCTTTCCTCCGAAAGTTTCAAATTCCGGCTCCAGATGGCCAAAAATCGCACCTTTGAACGATTAAAATGCCCCTCCCAGGGCCCTGACGGGCCCTTCGGACGTCTGGCTTGCAACCCTACCGCTTCTGCCAGGGGACGGCTCCGCCGCGCTGGATATGCTCCCGCATGGCACCCGCCATCTCACGGAACATTCTGCGGTTGCTCCCGGACAGGTCGGTGGTTTCCCCGGGATCCTTCTCCAGGTCGAAGAGTTCCCAACGCGTCATGGGCGTGTTCTTGACCAGCTTCCAGTTTCCGCGCCGCATGGCCCAGATGCATTCCCCCATGTAGCGCTCCCCGCCTTCCCGACGGGTGAAAAAGAGATCGCGGTCAAAGCCCGCCTGGTCTTCGCCAAGGAGAAGAGGAAGGAAGGAGCGACCATCGATCGGGTGTTTGGTCACGGCTCCGGCAGCCGCGGCCACAGTGGGAAAAATATCCATGGTGGCCGCTACGAATCGGCTGCGCCCGCCCGCCTTGATCTTTCCGGGCCAGACCGCACAGGCGGGCACCCGCAGGCCTCCTTCATACATCTCCTGCTTCTCGCCCCTGAGCGATCCGTTGCTGGCCCCGACGTTGGCCTGCCCGCCATTATCAGAGACAAAAACGACGAGGGTGTTCCCCGCCAGGCCGGTCTCCTCCAGGGCGTGCAGGACTTTCCCGATCCCATCGTCCATATGCTCGATCAGCGCCACCAGCTTCGCCCGCTGGGCGCTGATCCCCGCCTCGCGCTGCCTCACCCTGGCCAGCCAGTCAGCTGGTGGCTGGATGGGGGTATGGGGAGCGTTGTAGGCCAGGTAGAGAAAGAACGGGTTGGCCTGTCCCGAGGGTTTTGCAGCCGCCCGGGCGCGCTCCTCCAGATAGTCAACCGCCCACTGGGTGAAGATGTCCGTGGCGTGCCCCTTGGGGTGCACCGGTTCCTCATTGCGCCGCATGTAATGGTTTCCATGCCGGCGGTGGTGGTAGTAGTCATCCATCATGTCCCCGAGAAAGCCGTGGAAGAAGTCAAAGCCCCGCCGGGTGGGCTGGTTCTCCTCCTGCAGACCAAGGTGCCACTTCCCGATGATGGCAGTGTGATACCCTTCCGGCTTGAGAACCTGGGGAAGCAAAATGGCATCCTGGGCAAGGTAGCCCCAGTTGTTGGCCGCGTGGGTGCGCACCACCCCGGGCACTCCCACCAGTTCCTGATAGCGCCCACACAAAAGGGCGGCCCGGGTGGGGGAACAGACCGGGCAATTGGCGTAAAAGGAATCAAAGCGCATCCCGGCTGCCATGAGCTTGTCGATGTGGGGTGTTTGCAGGTCCTTTGCTCCGTAGGAGGAGAGATCGCCGTAGCCCAGGTCATCGACGATAAGGACCAGAATGTTCGGTTTGCCTGCCGAAACCGTTGAACACCCCAGAAGAAGGAATGTGAAAATGTGCAGGAAGAGCAGGGGCTTCATTCCTGCAGCCTATGGGTCCGTTTCCGGGGCACCAGCGGAATTCAGGGGCAGGACCAAGGAGCCCGGCAGCCCCCCTCCTGCGGGGATCAGGCCCGGAGCAGCCCCGATTTCACCCTCTTCTGCCCCGAATCAGTCCTGAAACCTGCGGAATTCCCTGCTTTTTTTCGCAGATACAGGTAACTTCCCATTGTTCGAGTGGTTTATCCAGATAGTAGCTAACGTCTCGGAAGGCCACGAAGCCATAGAATGCCATGAAACAATCAGCTCTCATCCCAATTCTCGTCCTGACCGCCGGTGTCGCCTTCGGCCTCGGCTGGATCGCCAAACCCAACGGGAACGGCGACCAGGCGAACGAAAACAACAGAGGTGGATCCAAGAGTGGGGTCTCGTCCTTGCGTCCTTCCGGACCGGGTAGCAGCTCAAGTGGTTCCGGCCGGGTGGGGGAATTCCTCGCGCAGTATACGGCAGGCGGCACGATCTCCCCCGAGGACATGACCGCCGCCATCGAGCAGATGCGCAAGGAGAACGATCCCATCCTGCGCCGGAAGCTTTTCACCGAGCTCCTTGAGAACCTTACCCCTGAAAACGCCCAGGCCGCCTATCTGGCCCTCCAGAGCGGTCGCCGGGGCTGGGGCCGTGGGGGTGGCGACGATGAATTGCGCCTCCTGTCCCACGCCTGGGGTCGTATCGATGGACCCGGGGCGATCAAGGCTCTGACTGAAATGCGCGCCGAGCGCGAAAACGGTGAAGGCGGCCGCGGCCGGGGAGGGGATCGCGGAGGATTCGAGCTGGTCAGTGTCCTCTCGGGATGGGCCAGTGCCGACGGAAAAGGGGCCGCCGACTACGTCAGCGGTATCGAGGACGATCGGGAACAACGCATGCTCGCCTTCGGCGTGGTGCGCGGAATGATGGTGAACGGGGTGGACGAAGCGATGGGATACGTCGCCTCCCTGCCCAAGACCGAGGATGGGGATCGTGCCCAGAGCTGGTACATGTCCACCATCGCCGGCGAAATGCTGGAAGAAGGCCTCGACTCCGCCAAGGCCTGGGTCGACAGCATCAACGATCCCGATCTCAAGGGCGGGGCCCTCTCCCGCGTGGCGGAGTCCGCCGTCCGCGAGGATCTCGAAGGCGCGGTCGAATGGGTCACCCAGTATGCAGGAGAGGAAGCGGGACAGCGCGCCGTCAATCGCGTGGCTGACGAGTGGGCGGAGGACGATCCCCAGGCCGTCCTGACCTGGGCCGATTCCCTTCCCGACGCTGCCAGGGCGGAAGCCTATGGAGAAGCCTTTCAGGAGTGGACCCGACAGGATGCCACCGCGGCTGGCGAATACCTGACCAACATGGAGCCCTCCCCGGCCCGCGACTCCGCGGTGGAGGAATTCTCCACCACCCTGTCCCGGGAGGAGCCTGCGACCGCCATCAAGTGGGCCGAAACAATTTCCAACGAGGAGACGCGCACGGACGCCCTTACCCAGGTGGCCCGCAGCTGGTACTACCGCGACCGGGAAGCCGCCACCCAGTGGCTGGAAACCAGCGGACTGCCAGAAGAGTCCGTCCAGGCTGTCACGGCAGACCGCCAGAGTGGCAGGGGAAGGGGCCCGGGAGGAGGCGGAGGCCCCCCGCGGGGCCGGTAGAAGAACTCACAGGCTCCAAGCTGCGGAATCCATCGCGGATGAACATCACCCGAGCCGTGCAGGCAGGGTGAACTGCCTCGTCCGTCGGAAGCCTTAATCCTCCATCGGCATTCCCTGCACGCCCAGCCTCTTGCCCAGATCCTTGCGCCACCTGGCCACCTTCTTCTCCCTGACCTCGCCCACATACTCCCCGAAGAACTCGTCCAGGGATTCCACAATCTCCCTGCGGGTATCCTCCGTCATGAGGTCCGCCTGGATGAAGCGTTCCGGCTTCGGGCTGACGTGCTGGGCCACGCAACGGTAGAGGAAGATACGGTCGTAGCTGCTGCGCAGCGCGAGGGCCCCCAGTTCCCTGAAAGCCGCCCCCAGACTCTCCCGTTCCAGCGGAAACTCGCTTGCGAGGTGCGCCAGTTCAACGCCGTAGACCCACTCCGGATCCCGGAAGCGGCTCGTGCGGTCGTAAATTGACGCGGGCTCCCAGGCAATG
>DLRK01000101.1:0-28048 GCA_002501065.1 Akkermansiaceae bacterium UBA7890 | reverse complement strand
GTCGTAAATTGACGCGGTCTCCCAGGCAATGATGCCGAGCACCTGCCGCAGCAGGCTGAGAAGGTAACCGTCCAGGGAGCGCTTCCCGATCTTCTTTCCCCCCTTCCAGACCAGGTTTGATCCCGCGATCCAACCCGCGGCCAGGAGTGGGTTGGAGGCGAGAAGAAACTTGCTGCCCTGCCACAGGTAGCGCACCGGGTTGATGATAGGCTGGAGGTCCTCGTATTTTTTCACCACCTTGCTGGCGGTGCGGAGCTTGTCGGTCACCTGCCGGAGGTTCCAGTCCTTCAGGTCGAGCAGTGGAATTTCCTCCAGGAGCAGGATCACCTGGAGGGAAACCCGGTTAACAGACTTGAGCAGCTCCCCGAGATTGGTTTCCAGGATGGGCCTCTCCGATTCCGGGTTGTAGATGCCCGCGATGGACTCCACGAATTCGCCAAAATCGAGTAGCAGCGCGCGCGTCTGCAGCTGTCCCTCCTCCCAGTAGTAGCCCTCCGAGACACGCTCCAGCACACGATCCGCCTGGCGCTCCATCAGGGACGCGACCTCGGCATCCTGGGCTGATCGCTCCGTCGTGGCCCATTCCACCTTCTGGATTTCCTCAAAGTCGGGAAACTCCATCCACTCGCCATAGGCCAGGAGCACCTTCTCGATCTCAGCCCTCCGGGAATCAAGCCGCTTTGCTTCCTGCCGGATGGCCTCTTCCGCCAGCAGGAGTGCTTCCCCGGCCTCTTCCTCCGCAGCCTGGCCGGCGAGCCAGAACATGGAGACGAGGATCCCGGCCAGGGGCACGAGCGCAAACAACCACGTCATGGCTCCCAGCTGCCCGCGCATGACAAAGGCGGCAATGCCCACCAGCACGAGGGCGCCCTGAGCCGCCAACACGGCTCCCCGCGTCACCAGTGCCCGCTTCCGCCAAGACATACCGGATTCTAGCTTCTTCTCCATTCCCGGCAATGGGCGATTCCTGCTTGAATCGTCGGGACGCGGTAGCCAGCATCAGGAGTTGATCCCGGTCGCAAGATGAGCGAGGAGTCCAAATCGCCAGCAAAACCCGAGCGGAGCGTGATCCGGCGCCTGATCACCAACCTCCTGGCCATCCTGCGCACCCTGATCTATCTCCTGGGCATCGCCTGGGCCAGCGGGGCGGTCTACTACGACGCGCCCCTCCCCGCCGAGAGCGGAGTGGATCGAACGTTGCTGGCCGCTGGCTATGCCCTGGTGGTTCTCCTCACCCTCCTGGCCCTCGGCTCCCGCCTGCGGCGCTTCCTCGGGTGGGCCGTGGCCATGGCCCTGGTAGCCGTCCCGTGGTCGTTGAAGAAACCGGTCCAGCATCCAGACTGGCAGCCCGCGTGGAAACGATCGCCATCCGCCACCATCGAAGGTGACCTGGTAACCTTTCACGACTTCCGCAATTTTGATTATGACCTCCAGGGCGGAGTCACGGAACGGTGGGAAACACGGGTGATGAATCTCTCCCAACTGAAGGGACTCGACTTCGCGCACCACGCCCTGGAGCACGATCTCCTCGCCCATCCCCTCCTCTGCTTCGATTTCGGTGACCAGGGACAGGTCGCCTTCTCGGTCGAGGTAAGATACCGCAAGGGACAGGAGTTCTCTCCCCTCCGCGGGCTCTACAAGCAATACAACCTCATCTACCTGGCGGGCGACGAACGCGACTTCCTCCGTGAGCGGGCCACCGTCCGCAAGGAATCGGTCCGCCTCTACCGCTCGACCTATCCTCTTGAGCGGGTCCGGGAGATGTTCCGGGAGACCGTGGCCGCCATGAACACGATCAACGAAACCCCGCAATTCTACCACACGCTCACCGCCAATTGCTCCACCAGTTACATCAAGCAGGCTCCCCCCGGCAAACGACCCCGCTTTGATCACCGCATCATCCTGAACGGGCTGATGGAGTCGCTGCTCTACGAACGCGAGGTCATCGCCACCGATGGGCTCCCCCTGGAAGACCTCGTGAGACGTGCCACCATTAACGAGGCCGCCCGGGAGGCCCACGAAGACCCCGCCTTCTCCGCGCGCATCCGCGAAGGCCGGCCTGGTTTCTGAGCTTACGCTTGATTGGCCCCCGGCAGGCGTCACCATCGCCGAGCCATGCCATTCGCCTGCAAAATCATCCTTTCCCTCCTGTTTGCCGGATTCCTGCTTCCGCGTGCGGTGGCGGCGAAGCCCAACATCCTCCTCATCTACACCGACGACCAGGGATCGGTCGATGCCCGGTGCTACGGAGCCCGGGACCTCACCACGCCCACCATGGACAAGCTGGCTGCCAGCGGTGTGCGCTTCACCCAGATGCTGGCCCCGGCCCCGGTTTGTTCTCCCTCCCGGGCCGGCCTGCTGGGCGGGTGCATCCCCATGCGCCTCGGGGCCCCGGGAAACATTTCATCCAGCCGGGGAGGAAAGGGCCTCGCCCCACAGCTGCACCTGCTGCCCGAATTGCTGCGCGACGCCGGCTACCGCACCCATCACGTGGGCAAGTGGCATCTCGGCTACACCGACGAAACCATGCCTAATGCCCAGGGTTTCGACACCTCCTTCGGGCACATGGGCGGATGCATCGACAACTACTCGCACTTCTTCTACTGGGCCGGCCCGAACCGCCACGATCTCTGGCGCAACGGCAGGGAGGTCTGGCACGACGGAGAGGGATTCGGCGAACTCATGGTCAGGGAAGCCAGGGCCGTCATTGCAAAGAAGGACAAGCGCCCCTTCTTCCTCTACTGGGCCATCAACTGGCCTCACTACCCCCTCCAGGGATTTGACAAGTGGCGGGCTCACTACCGCGACAGGAAGCTTCCCCATCCCCGCGACAAGTACGCCGCCTTCGTTTCAAGCATGGACGAACTGATCGGACAGGTGCTCGAGCACCTCGAGAGCACGGGGAAACGAAACGACACCATCGTGATCCTGCAGTCGGATCACGGGCATTCGGTGGAGGAGCGTACCTTCGGGGGCGGAGGGAGTTCCGGTCCGTATCGCGGGCACAAATTCTCCTTCCTGGAAGGCGGGCTGCGGGTGCCTTCCATCGTAAGCTGGCCAGGCACCCTGCCGGAAGGCGAGGTGCGCAGTCAATTTGTGACCGGCTGCGACTGGTTCCCGACCCTCGCCAAGTGGGCGGATGCCCCTCTCCCCAAGGGACTGAAGCTCGACGGCCGGGATATCAACGCCGTGATCCGCTCGGCCGATGCGCCCTCTCCACACAAAGACTTCTTCTGGACCCAGGACTTCAGCCGGAACAAGAACGCCCCCTGGGCCGTGCGCAAGGGGGACTGGAAACTGCTCCACCGACCTCTCGACCAGGTCACCCCGTGGAAAGGCGGCAAGGCGCCCACACACTTCCTGGTCAACCTCACGAAGGATCCCGGGGAATCCACCAACCTGGCCGGGAGCGAACCCGCCCGCCTTGCGGAACTCCAGCAACTCGCCAAGCGCTACCAGGATGACCTCCTCCCCGACTTCCAGGCGGCCCGGAAGTAGCCGGTCGAACGCGTCATCCATTTCCTGAATCCTCCTCGCAAACAGGAATACCCCCGTCCCCGCTTCATGCCCTGCAAGTTCCGAGTGGCTTCGGACGACAAATCTGCAATCGTCGAATCGCATTCCATCCCGTCATGTTCCGATCCATTTTCTGGCTCACCATCCTCTCCTCCCTGATCCCAGGAACGGCTGCGGCCAGCACGCGGCCGAACATCGTCCTCATCATGGCCGACGACCTGGGTTTCTCGGATCTCGGGTGCTATGGAGCGGAAATCCGCACCCCCCACCTGGACCAGCTCGCCCGGGACGGCCTGCGGTTCTCCCAGTTCTACAACACCGCCAAGTGCCACTCCTCACGGGTCTCGCTCCTGACGGGCCTCTACTGTGACCAGGCCGGAAGCGCCTCCCTCTCCCGGGGGGCCACCATCGCGGAGGTCCTGGGATCAGCGGGCTACTCCACCGCCATGGCAGGAAAATGGCACTTGTCCGGCAATCCTCTCGACTTCGGCTTCGAACGCTACTGGGGGCACCTTTCCGGGGCCACCAACTTCTTCACCGGCGACAACACCTTCCGCCTCGGGGCCGAGAAGTGGGAGGTCCCCGCCACCCTGAACGGCAAACCGTTCTACACCACCAATGCCATCACCGACTTCGCGATCGAGTTCGTAGACGAGATGCTCGCAGGAAAGCAGGAGGACCCCCCGGATTCACCATTCCTCCTCTACCTTGCCTACAATGCCCCGCACTATCCCCTGCAGGCTCCCGAGAAGGAGATCGCAAAGTACAAGGGAGTCTACGATGCCGGCTGGGACGAGCTCCGGAAGCAGCGCTATCGCAAGCAGCTGAAGTCAGGCCTTTTCCCGCGGGACTACAAGCTCAGCCCGCGCCCCCGGCACGTTCCCTCCTGGGAATCCCTCTCCGCCGCGGACCGGAAGTGGGAGTCCCGGCGCATGGAGGTCTTCGCCGCCATGGTGGACGTCGTCGACCAGAACGTCGGACGCCTCGTCACCCATCTCAAGAAGAGAGGGGCCTGGGAAAACACCCTCTTCCTCTTCTGTTCAGACAACGGGGCCTGCCCCTTCGAGCGCACCCGCGGCAAGGATCTTCAACCATGGGATCCCAAGAGCTACTGGTGCTATGACGTGGGCTGGGCCCACATGGGCAACACCCCCTTCCGGCTCTACAAGCAGAACCAGCACGAGGGCGGAATTTCCTCCCCGCTCATCGCGCACTGGCCCAGGGGACTGAAGACGGAGCGCGGAAACCCCACCGCCGGCGCCGACCAGACCCTCAGCCCGGGGCCCCTCGGGCCGATCACCCGCCAACCCGGCCACCTCATCGACTTCATGGCCACCTTCCTTGAACTGGGCGGGGCCAAGTATCCCAAGCGGGTGGGATCACGCACCATCGACCCACTCCAGGGCAAGTCTCTCCTCCCCATTCTCCAGGGCCGACAAAGGGAGGGCCACGACACCCTCTACCAGCATTTCGGGACGGACCGCGCCCTGCGGCAGGGAGACTGGAAGGTGGTGGCCGCCAAGGGTGGTCGCTGGGAACTCTACAACATGGCGGAGGATCGCACCGAACTCAATGACCTGCGCCGGAAAGAACCCGCACGGGCCACCCGCATGATCGAGGAATGGTTCCGCATCGCCCGGGAGGTTGACCGACTCAAGCCCGGCCAGCTCAAGCCCGGCAGCGACAGCCTCAGCCCGCTCAAGTTCGGAAAACGCAACGACCCCGGCGCAGGAGCGGAACCGCCAAAGAAAAAAAAATCCCGCAGGAAGAAGCAGGCGAAGGCCCCTGCTGCTCCCTGAGACATTCCCTTCCCCCGTAACTCATGAAACTGCTCGCCCTTCTCCCCCTTGCCTTTTTCCTCCTGGGCCCCGGCCCTGCCAGGGGAGCCCGACCCAACCTCCTCCTCATCACCGTGGACGACATGTCCTGTGACTCGGTGGGCGTCTTCGGCTGCAAACTCAAGGACACCACCCCGCACATCGACAAGCTGGCCCGCGAAAGCCTGCGCTTCGACCACGCCCACGTGCAGGTGGGCAACTGCTATCCCTCCCGCAACGTCATGTTCTCGGGGCGCTACCCCCACAACACCGGGGTGGAGGGCTTCTACCAGGTCAAGCCCATCAAGTTCCCCGTCCTCTGCGACCTCATGAAGGCCGGGGGCTACTACACTGCCATTCGCGGCAAGGTCAGTCACTCGACCCCCTACCAGCCCTATCCCTGGGATGCCGACCTCACCACCGGTCCGGACGGCAGCAAACTGCACCTCAAGGACGTTCCTTCCTATGGCGAATGCACCCGGCGCGGAATTGCCGCCGCCAGGGCCGCAGACAAACCCTTCTGCCTGAACATCAATATTTCAGATCCTCACAAGCCCTTCTGGAAACCGAACGACCCCCACAAGGTGTCGCGGATCTTCCAACCGGAAGAGGTTCCCATCCCCGGGTTCCTCTTCGACCACCCGGATGTGCGCAAGGAACTCGCCCTCTACTACACCTCCGTGCGGCGGGCCGATGACGCGGTGGGCGCCATCCTCCGGGCCCTCGAGGAGTCGGGACAGAAGGACAACACCATCGTGATGTTCCTGAGCGATCACGGCATGCCGCTGCCCTTTGCCAAGACCCAGCTCTACCATCACAGCACCCGCACCCCCTGGATCATCCGCTGGCCGGGAGTGACCAGGGCCGACTCGGCCAATGACTCCCACATGATCTCCGCGGTGGACCTGCTTCCCACCGTGCTCGACATGGCGGGCCTCAAAAAACCGGGCGCCCTCGACGGGCAGTCCTTCGTTCCCGTCATGAAGGGACAGCAGCAGGATGACCGGCACGCCGTCTTCAAGGTCTATAACGAAAATGCCGGTGGTAACCGCCACCCCATCCGCGGAGTGCAGACCAGGAAGTATCTCTACCTCTTCAATCCCTGGTCAGATGGCGAAAACGTCTTCCGGACCGCCACCAACGGAACGGCCACCTATCGCCAGATGAAGAACCTGGCTGCGACTGACCAGAAGATCGCGACCCGCCTCGCAACCATGGACCACCGCAGCGTGGAGGAACTCTATGACGTGGAAAAGGATCCTGACTGCCTGCACAACCTGGCCGGTGAAGAGGCCCACCAGGACATCAAGCGCACCCTGCAGGCCCGTCTCCGCAAGTTCATGGAAGAGAGCAAGGACCACGCCCTCGCTCCCTTCCTCAAGCGCGGCGATCCCACGGCCCTGGCCGCCTACATGAAGAAGGTGCAGGACGAATCCGCCCAGCGCCGGGCCACCCGCCGCAAGGGGAAAAACAGAAACAAGGCCAAGGGCAACCGGAAGAAGACGTCCTGACCAATCCTCTCTGGCTAGCGGTTCACCAGCAGCGAATAGCGGCAGCTCAGGGTCTTCATAGTGGCAACGTATTACACCAACCGACTGCAGTGTGTAACCCCGCCGTAAAGCAGGTTTCAGCAACCCCACCGCTGCAGCTCCACGATATTGCCCTCGGGGTCCCGGAGGTAGATCATCTCCACCTGCTCACCCTCGCTTGTTTCAAAGACGGTCAACTCTCCGTATGCCGAGCCTCCGGCAGCCAGGAATTCATCCCGGGCAACCTTAACGTCCTCCACCGCAAAGGCGATGTGGGCGAACCCAGGGCGATTGATCGCCGGCTCCTGCGATGTCTCTCCTGGCTCGTACTCGAAGATCTCCAGCGTCGGCCCACCCTCTCCGTATCCCGGCAGCCGCAGATGCATCCCCTTCAGGCGCGCCCCCGGAAGCGCGGTGGCGACTTCAAGATTCGCCCCGTCATAATCCCGCTCCGGCGGGAGCGGAATGCACCCGAAGACCTCCTCGTAAAACCGCGACAGCGTTCGCCAGTCCCTCGCGATCAAATTGGTGTGCACATACTTCGCCCTCATGAGCTCCAAGCCTGTCTATGATCCCTCTGGATTTTGACGCCCCCTGAGGCCGCTTTGCTGAACCGTAAACAGCGATTCCTCAACAATCCAGCCGCCTTTATTGCCCTGTCTGGATGAACCGCAGCAGGAGTCGGCCCATGCAGCATTGTCCTCCCCGCCATGACCGGAACAAGAGCCGAATCGGACGATTCTTCTTTTGAAACGCCAGCTCATTCGCTGAGGTGGAGATCCAAGTATGAAGCCATTCGCCCTGTTCGCCCTTCTGCTCCTCTTCCATCCGGCCCTCGCACTCGCCAAGCCCAACATCGTCATCATCCTGGCCGACGACATGGGCTACGGGGATCTGCAGATCCTCAATGCGAAGTCGAAGATCCCCACTCCCCACCTCGATGCGCTGTCCCGTTCCGGCGCCACCTTTCTCGATGCCCACAGTGGCTCCGCGGTCTGCACCCCCACCCGCTACGGCCTGCTCACCGGCCGCTATTGCTGGCGCTCGCGGCTGAAGAGTGGAGTCCTTTTCCCGCCCCGCGACAAACCCCTCATCGAGGACGACCGTCCCACCATCGCCAGCTACCTCAAGTCCCACGGCTACCAGACCGCCATGGTGGGCAAATGGCACCTCGGCATCGGGTGGGCCCGCGACGGGAAGGGCAAAGTGGTCTTCGACGAACCCTTCACCAATGGACCGATCGAGAAGGGCTTCGACCAGTGGTTCGGCATCGCGGCCTCCCTCGACATGGTGCCCTACGTCTACCTGCGCGACCACCAGGCGGTGGCGAAATGCACCACCACCCAGAAAGCCATTGGCTTTCCGAAGTATGTCCGCGCCGGGCCCCGGGACCCCGCCTTCGACCCCGGTGACGTCCTCGATGATCTCGCCACGGAAGCGGCCACCTTCATCAGGAAGGCTACGAATCCGAAATCCCCGGCAACCCACAAACCCTACTTCCTTTATCTGCCTCTCACTGGTCCCCACAAGCCGGTCTGGCCCCATGAGCGTTTCGTCGGAAAGACGAAGCTGGGGCCCTACGGAGACTTCGTCCACCAGGTCGACCACACGGTGGGTGTGGTCCTCAAGGCCATTGCGGACTCGGGACAGGGCGACAACACCCTCGTGATCTACACCAGCGACAACGGATCCTTCATGTACCGGCGCAAGGAGGGAGAGAAACACCACCTCGCTGACGAGAAGAGCCAGGGCTACCGCCCCGCCGATCACTCTGCCAACCATCACTGGCGCGGAACCAAGGCCGACGTCTGGGAGGGTGGGCACCGGGTCCCCTTCTTCGTCCGGTGGGAAACAGGCGGCATCAAGCCGGGCACCCAGGTCTCCCGCGTCACCTGTCACACCGATATCTTCGCCACCGTTGCCGAAACCGTGGGACAACCCGTTCCCGCTGGTGCCGCCCGGGACAGTTTTTCCTTCCTGCCCGCCGCCCGGGGAAAGGCTGCCGAAAAACCCCGCCCCGGCGTGATCAACCACTCCGCTGCCGGCGTGTTCGCCATCCGGAAGGGCCCGTGGAAACTGGTGGCCGGAAATGGCTCCGGAGGCCGGCAAGGCCCCCGGGGAAAACCCTTCCAGAAACCCTATCACCTCTACAACCTTGCCGAGGATCCGGGGGAGACCAGGAACCTCATCGAGCAAAAGACGCAGATCGCGGCCCAGCTGGAAGCCGAGTTGGCCGCCATCCGCGCTAACCACTAGCGCGATTGCTCAGTCTGAGTTGCCAACACCCACTGGTCTGGGTAGAGCTTTTGCCCCTGGAGCGATAGCTCCTCCCGCTTCTGATCGTATCCCACCTTCCCATGAAACGTCTCATCCTTCTTTTCTGCCTCCTCCCCTGCCTCGCACCCCTGGCCCCGGCAAAGGCTCCCAATGTCATTCTCGTCATCACTGACGACCAGGGTTACGGCCCGGTGGGACGGCACGGCCACCCCTGGATCAAGACCCCCAACCTCGACGCACTCTACGACAAGAGCGCGCGCTTCACCCGCTTCCTGGTCAGTCCCACCTGCGCACCCACCCGTTCCGCCATCATGACCGGCCGTCATCCGCTCAAGAATGGCGTGACCCACACCATCCTGGAACGTGAGCGCATGACCCTCAAGGCCACCATTCTCCCCCAGGTCCTCAAGACCGTGGGCTACACCTCCGGTATCTTCGGCAAGTGGCACCTCGGGGACGAGGATCCCTACCAACCGCACAAGCGGGGATTTGATGAGGCCTTCATTCACGGGGCCGGGGGTATTGGCCAGGCCTACAAGTGCTCGTGCGCGGACGCCCCGGGCAACAAGTACTTCGATCCCGTCATCCGCCACAACGGATCGTTCGTGAAAACCAAGGGCTACTGCACCAACATTTTCTTCAATGCCGCCCTGGGATGGATCAAGTCCGTCAAGGACAAGGACGCGCCCTTCTTCGCCTACATCACCACCAACGCGCCACACGGCCCCTTCATCGCCCCGCCCTCCAACACCAAGCGCTTCACCGACATCGGATTCGGAAAAACGCAGGCCGGCTTCTACGGCATGATCGAGAATATCGACGAAAACATGGGGCATCTTCTCGCCAGGATGGAGGAGTGGAAACTCTTCGAAAACACGATCCTCATCTTCATGTCCGACAACG
Organism: Akkermansiaceae bacterium UBA7890; assembly: GCA_002501065.1. Classification (GTDB taxonomy): domain Bacteria; phylum Verrucomicrobiota; class Verrucomicrobiia; order Verrucomicrobiales; family Akkermansiaceae; genus Roseibacillus_B. The sequence goes on along the minus strand of DLRK01000101.1, from coordinate 18,006 downwards.
GAATGACCGGTGGAGGCGGTGGACGTCCCGGCAAACCCGTCGCCAAGGGCCATCCCTTCTTCAACGCCGGCCAGAAGGGACTCAAGGGCTCGGTTGATGAAGGAGGCGTGCGGGTTCCGTTCTTCGTGCGCTGGGATGGAAAATACGCCACCCGGGACATCAACGAACTTTCCGCCCATATCGACATCCTCCCCACCCTCGCCGCGGTCGCAGGGGCCAAGCTGCCTGAAAACCAGGTTGGGGGTCGCAGTCTCCTGCCCCTGCTTCTCGGCCAGAAGATCAGGACCGGGGACCGTTACCTTTTCTCCCAGAAGGCCCGCTGGCCCACCGGATCCGAGCCCGACAGGCATCAGTGGAGCAGCTTTGCGGTACGCAACTCCCGCTATCGCCTGGTGGGCAAACAACTCTTCGACATGGTCACTGACCCCGGCCAGAAGACCGACGTGGCCGATCGGCATCCCGAAGTCGTGAAAGAGATGCGCGCCGCCTACGACAGGTTCTGGCAGGAGGCCCGCCCCCTCATGGTCAACGAGGAGGCCCCCATGTCCAAGACCCGCCCCTTCCACGTCTGGTACAACCAACAGATGGAACAGGGTGGCATCCCGAACTGGGTTCCCCCAGAACTGTAGGAAGTTTGCCGCACACGCAGGGCCTTACCCGCCCCGGGATTCCATCGGTTGCCGGACCCGTTGACGGCAGGAGCCACCACCGACCCTGACCCGCCTGCGGTATTCTCCCCTTTCTCCCCGCTCCAAAAGGCCTCATTCCCACCCACACAAGGGGTTGAAGCCCGGGAGGGATTCGCTAGGGTAACGATTCCCCTAGTTCAGCCCCCTCGGCACATGAGACTTCTGCAAACCCACCGCGCGTGCGCGCTCCTCCTCTCCTCGCTCCCTCTCAGCGGCGCTCCGGTCATCAGTGAATTCATGGCCGACAACAACTCGGCGCTCTACGACGAAGATGGTGACTCCAGTGACTGGATCGAACTGTACAATCCCGATCCCAATGCCGTCGACCTCGGCGGCTACTTCCTCACCAACGATCCCGCCGAGCGCATGGGGTGGGAGATCCCGGCCCCGACCATCCTCCCCGCCGGGGGCTCCGTCATCGTCTTTGCCTCCAACAAGGATCGCAAGGTGGGGGAGCTTCACGCCAACTTCCGCCTCAGCAAGGCCGCCGGCGGTCACCTTGCCCTCGTCGACCCGGATGGACAGACGATCGTCCAGGAATACGCCGGCTATCCCGAGCAGTTTGAAGACTTCTCCTACGGGCTGGCTCAGACCGGCGCCACTTCCATGGAGATCCTCGTCCCGGAAAACAGCGCCTGCACCATACTGGTGCCCACCAGTGACATCGGGACCACCTGGCGCGGACCCGGCTTCGACGACACCACCTGGGCGGATGCCACCACCGGTATCGGCTACGAGCGCAGCGGGGGCTATGAGAACCTCTTCGGAGCCGACGGGGATGTTGAATCGCAGACCTACGGCACGAATTCCACGGTCTACATCCGCATTCCCTTCTCGCTGGCTGAACGCGAAGGCCTGACCAGTCTCAACCTGCGCATGAAGTATGATGACGGATTCATCGCCTTCCTCAACGGGACCGAAGTGGCCTCGGGCAATCCTCCCACCGGGGCACCCGCCTGGAACTCGGACGCCAGTTCGGACCACTCGGACAGCCTGGCCGTCGCCTTCGAGGACACCGACATCACCCAGCACACCGCTCTCCTCCAGAACAACAATGTCCTCGCCATCCACCTCCTGAACGGCGACACCACCAGCTCCGATCTCCTCTGTCTGCCACGTCTGGAGGCTGAGTTCGTGAGCGATCCGGGCCTCGGAGAGGCCGGATACTTCCAGCAATCCTCCCCCGGCGGATCCAACGGAACCGACCAGGGACTGCCCTCCGGGCCCGTCACCTTCAGCGTTCATGGCCGCGGCTTCGTGGGATCCCTTTCCGTCGCGCTCACCACCGGATCGCCCTCGGCCCAGATCCGCTACACTACCAATGGCGACATCCCCACCACCACCTCCTCCCTCTACACCTCGCCCATCAGCATCACCTCCTCCACCCTCCTGCGGACCCGCTCCTTCGAGACCGGTCTCGCACCTGGCACGGTCGACGAGATGGGCTACCTCAGACTCAACAATGATGCCCAGAGCTTCAGCTCGGACATCCCGGTGGTGGTGATGGAGCGCTTCTCAGGTGGTCCCAGCGCCTCCAACGGCAAGTCCTTCACCTTCTTCGCCTTTTTCGAACCCGACCAGCGCACCCGGCGCACGACCCTCGACGGCCCCTACACCCTGGGCACCCGGGGTGGCTGGAAAACCCGCGGCTCCTCCTCCACCGGATTTCCGAAAAAGGCCTACAGCATCGAGGCCTGGAACGAACTCAACCGCAACAGGAACATCTCGCCCTACGGCCTGCCCCCAGAGTCTGACTGGATCCTCAATGCCCGCTCCCGCTACGACCGGTCCCTCATGCGCAATGCCTTCATTTATGAGTTGAGCAACCAGATCGGACGCTACGCCGTGCGCACCCGCTACGTCGAACTCTTCAAAAACGACAACGGTGGGAACCTCTCCTACGGCAACGACTACGACGGCGTCTACACTTTCATGGAAAAGATCTCGCGGGACAAGGAGCGGGTCCCCGCGGAACGGCTCCCTGCCAGCGTCACCAGCGAGCCGGGCATCGGGGGCGGTTACATGCTCAAGATCGATCGGCTTGACCCGGGCGACTCGGGAATAAGCGCGGGAGGACGTTCCCTGGGCTGGGTCTACCCAAAGGAAGATGATGCCACCGGCGCACAGGGCAACTGGATCCGCAACTACATCAACTCCATGAACGAGGCGCTCAACGCGCCCGACTACGCCGATCCGATCAATGGTTACGCAAGGCACATCGATGTCGATTCCTGGATTGATCACCACCTCCTCAATGTTCTCACCCTGAACGCCGATGCCCTGCGCCTGAGCACCTACTTCTTCAAGACCCGCGGGGGCAAGATCGAGTTCGGACCCATCTGGGACTTTGACCGCTCGATGGAATCAACCGACAGCCGGGACGATAATCCCTCCACCTGGTCCGGCGGCACCAATTACTTCACCTACCCGTGGTGGAACCGCCTCTTCACCGATGAAAACTTCTGGCAGAAATACATCGATCGCTACTTCGAACTGAGAGACGGGCCCTTCGCCACCGGCAATGTGCATTCCATCATCGACAGCATGGCCGCTACTCTCAATGAATCCCAGGTCCGCAACTTCCAGCGCTGGTCGGATCAACCACGGTTCGGGAGCTACCAGGGAGAAGTGAACCACCTCAAGACCTGGCTGAGCACCCGCCTGAACTGGATGGATGGGCAGTTCGCGCCCCGCCCCACCGCCAACCGTCCGGGCGGAACCTACCCGGCCGGCACCACCGTCACCCTGAGTGCCTCCTTGAGTGGCGGACAGAAGATCTACTACACCCTTGATGGCAGCGACCCGCGTCCCCAGAGCGAGAGCGAGACCCTGGAAGGCACCACCCTCTTCGGCGAAACCCAAGCCGTGAAGGTGCTCGCCCCGGCCGACAATATCGGGGCCACCTGGCAGGGGGGCAGCGAACCGTTCAACGACAACTCCTGGCGCTCAGGCACCAACGGCGTGGGATACGAACGCAGCAGTGGCTACGATCCCTACATCAATATCGACGTCGATGACGCGATGAGCAACCGCACAAGCTGCTATATCCGCATTCCGTTCAATGTCTCCGGGGCGGCTCTGGCCACCTGGAATTTCATGACCCTCCGGATGCGCTACGACGATGGTTTCGTGGCCTACCTCAACGGCACGCGGATCATGTCCGCCAATGATCCCGCCACTCTCAACTACCTGTCCTCGGCAACCCAGACCAACGATGACGGTTCGGCCATCACCTTCGAGAGTTTCAACGTAACGGCCCACCTCGGCTCCCTGCAGGCGGGACAGAACATCCTTGCCATCCATGCTCTCAACGAGAGCACGGGCAGCAGCGACTTCCTCAATCAGGCCAGTCTGGTGGCCGGCTTCGACGAGGGCGGCGGTGACGGGGTCGGAGGGGTCGAGTATACCGGACCCATCACCCTGAACTCCACCTCCCGTCTGGTGGCCCGGGTCTACGACCCCTCCGGGGGCCACTCGACAAGTTCGGGCCAGACGCCGGTGGGCACGGGCTGGGGCGCCCCCCTGGAAATCGAATACCTTGTCAACGAGGTTCCCGCCGGGCCTTCCAGCCTGGTGATTTCCGAGATCATGCACGATCCCTACGATCTCGGCGATACCGTCACCGAGAACGGGGCTTTCGAGTGGATCGAGCTGCGGAACATTTCCGGCGGCCCGGTTTCCCTTACCGGAGTACACTTCAGCGACGGGATCGACTTCGTCTTCCCAGGCCGCACCCTCGGGGCCGGTGAGCGTGTTCTCGTGGTGCGCGACCTTGCCGCCTTCCGACGCGTCTACGGCACCGGGCGAAACGCGTTCATTGCAGGGGAATTCGATCTCGCCCTCGACAACCAGGGCGAGCTCCTCACCCTGCGGGACCGCCACGGCGCCACCATCCAGAGCTTCACCTATGCCGAAGACGGGGACTGGCCCCGGGGGGCACAGGATGGCTACTCCCTCCTCTACAAGTCCGGAGATCCCGCCGAGGGAGCCAACTGGACCGCCAGCCGCAGCCTCCTGGGATCCCCCGGAACCACTGAACCGGGATCCGCCGAGGTGCCCGACCTCCTGGTGAATGAAGTGCTCACCAACTCGACCCTCCCGCAGGTCGACACCATCGAGCTCTACAATCCGAATCCTGTTGATATCGCCATCGGTGGCTGGTTTCTCACCGACGATCTGGGGCAGCCGGGGAAATTCCGCATTCCCGACGGAACAGTGGTTCCGGGCAATGGCTTCACCAGTTTCGACGAATCCGATTTCAATGCCACTCCCGGGGTGGACCCCGGCTTCGCTCTCGACTCCTACGGGGAAGAGACCTTCCTCGTGGCCGCTGATCCCTCCGGGGCGCTACTCGACTACGTGAACGGCTTTGCTTTCGGCGACGCCTCGGCTGGAGTTCCCTACGGACGACACGTGATCTCAACTGGCACCGCCCACGTTGTGCCCCTCACGGCCCCGACTTCCAACGCCGCCAACGCCAGCCCGGTGGCCGGCCCGCTGGTTATCACCGAGCTGATGTATCACCCCACTCCCTTCGAACCGGAGTTCATCGAGATTCAGAACGTCTCCGGGCAGCCGGTCCCCCTCGCCGGGGCCGAGGTCAGTGGCGTGGGCTTCGTCTTCGAGGGCACCGTGGCGGACCTGGAACCCGGTGAACTCATCGTGCTTACCGAGATCGATCCCGATACCTTCCGCACAACCTACAATGTTCCCGCCGTCGTGGCGGTCTACGGGCCTTATCCCGGCAAGCTCGACAACGGGGGAGAGCCCCTTCGCATCCGGCTCTCCGAGGCCAGCGGGATTCCCGACACCCCTGATCTCCTCGTTGCAGTCGATACCGTGATCTATTCCGACAATCCCCCGTGGTCCGCCTCTGCCGATGGCCTCGGGAACTCGCTGGAAAGAACGGTCCCCCGCGGATATGGCGGTGAGCCTCTCAACTGGCGGGCCTCGGCCAGCACGGGGGGCACTCCCGGGCGGGTGGAAAACAACCCACCCTCCGATTGGCGCTCACAGTTCTTTACCCCCGCCGAACTCAACGACCCGGACCTTTCGGGCCTCCTGGCGGACGCCGACGGCGACCTGCTGGTCAATGCCCTCGAATATCTCCTCGGTTCAGACCTCCGGGACAGAACCTCCCGCAGTGGTCTGCAGATTTCCCTCCTCCCGGTGGCGGGCGGCTACTACATCGAACTGGCTCACACCCTGCGCAACGGGGTCAGTGAGTTCGCCGCCGTCATCGACCAGTCTTCCGATTTAGGGAACTGGAGTGGCAGCGACGGGACAATCCGTCAGCACTCCACCACCTCGAACGGAGACGGAACAAGCACGGTAACTTACCGTGGGAATCAACCCGTTGACCCCGCCCTCAACCTCTACTTCCGCATCCGGGCGGTGGCATTGCCCTGATTCACGGAAACCCGCAAAACGCTCCCGGCAATACGCTCGTCAAGGGAGACAGAAGCTCCCGAAGGGGGGCGGACTGACCGAGCAGCAGGTCCGGCCCTACTCCCCCAGGACTTCACCCGCCACCTTCGCCTCCTGGGACTCCGGATCACGCTTGATGAAGCGGTGCAGATAGAGCCGGGCGTGAGGGTCTCCACCTTTCGCCCGATCCACTGCCTCTTCGAATCCCTTGTTGGACCACGTCATGTCCCGCGGGGTGACCGGGTTCCCGATCTTTTCCCAGTAGTACTTCAAGTCGTCCGATTCCCACTCACCATAAACGTCCTCCCAGGTCAGCTTGTTGAAAATGTCGAGGTGCGGCAGGAGCATGTGCTCTGCGATGGTGTCACCGATGACCTGGTAACGATTGTCGAGTGAAACGCGAAGGCGATCCGGGGTCACATTGGGCAGTGCCTTATGAATGGTGAGGGCGGGGAAGATCAGGGTGTCGCCGATCTCAAAGTCGGTAGAATGCCACTCGCCCTTCCGTTCCTCCTCTCCCAGCTCCACATCGAGGGCGCCCGCTCCAAGCGAGAAATGATGCTCCAGCACGTTGCCTGTCTTGTGCGAACCGGCCAGCATGGCCAGCCCACCCAGCTCTCTCGGGCAATCCCCCACCGGAGCCCAGCATGTCAGGGTTCGGTAATTCCCCTGGAAGTGCACGAAATCCTGGTGTGCCGGTGTGGTGTGCTCGGTATAGGCCGGGAACCAGAGCCTCGCGATCTTCTGGGGATGCGGCATGGCAGGCCTGCCGTAGATCTTCTCCACCATTTCGACGATTTCGGGTTGGTGTGCAATGCGGTGAAAGGCCTCCAGCCGGTAGACTTCATGATACACCTTCGTGTAGTCCACATCCCCTTCGGTACAGCGCGCGTCCAGGTTGGCGATCCCATCGACCGGATCGGTTCCCTCCGCCAGCCAACCACCCTGCTGCAACACCGTAAGCATCTCCCGTCGCAACGCACGCAGCAGATCGGGACGCTGCAACTGCCTGAAGAAGAGATAGCCATCCCGGTCCAGGCGACGGCGCAGCTCCTCCGCATCGTCACGGGCGTCATTGGAAACATGAAGCTCCACCAATCCCTCTTTCGCTTTCTCCATCATTCGTGAACTGAGTTCATGAACTGAATGGATGCCAAAGACAACCTCTCATCCGCGGCCCTGAAAAGCCCTCCGGAGGACCGACCTTCCACTTACCGGAATCCCTCCTTTCTTTCCGCCGTCACCGCTTTGGAGTGGCGCCATCCTCAAATGTATATTACGCCTTTTTTCGATAATGCGCTTCATCCTCATCATTGCCGCCGGGACAGCTCTGTCTGCCTTTGCATCAGCAGAGATCAGCTTCAATCGCGACATCCGCCCCATCCTTTCGGATCGCTGCTTCAAGTGCCACGGCCCGGACGCCAGCAACCAGAAATCGGAGTTCCGCCTGGACTCCTATGATAATGCGACAGCGGACCTGGATGGCTACTCCGGCGTCGTGGCCGGCGACCTCGAGAACAGCGAACTGCATCACCGGATCTGGAGCGAGGATCCCGACGAGATGATGCCCCCTGCAAAGTCGAAAATCACTCTCAGCAAGGAGGAACGAAAACTTCTCGATCGCTGGATCGAGGAAGGAGCCAAATACGACAAGCACTGGGCGTTCAAGACCATCCCGGCGAAGATTCCAGTCCCCGCCTCCACCGCCTGGGCCCGCACCCCGGTCGACGCCTTCGTCCTGGAAAGACTCAAGGGAACCGGGCTCAACCCCGGTCCGGAAGCACCCCGCGAAAGGTGGCTGCGCCGGGTCACCTTCGATATCACGGGACTGCCCCCAACCTTGACCGAGCTTGATGCCTTTCTCGCCGACAAGCACGAAGACGCCTACGAGAAGGTGGTCACCCGCCTCCTCGCCGCCGAATCCTATGCTGAACGCATGACCAGCGAGTGGCTCGATGTCGCCCGTTATTCGGACACTTACGGCTACCAGGTCGATCGCGACCGCTTTGTCTGGCCCTGGCGCGACTGGGTCATCAATGCCTTCCGGGAAAACATGCCCTACCACCAGTTCATCACCGAGCAACTGGCTGGCGACCTCCTTCCCAACGCAACCAAGGACCAGATCCAGGCGACCACCTTCAATCGTCTCCATCCGCAGAAAGTGGAAGGCGGCAGTGTGCCCGAGGAATTCCGCATCGAGTATGTCTCCGACCGCCTCCACACCTTCGGAACAGCTTTCCTGGGTCTTTCCCTGGAGTGCGCCCGTTGCCACGATCACAAGCACGATCCGGTCACGATGAAGGACTACTACGGCCTGAGCTCCTTCTTTGCCAACATCGACGAGGCGGGGTTGTATTCCTACTTCACTCCCTCCATTCCCACTCCCACCCTCCTTCTTTCCTCCGAAACACAGGACCGGGAGATCGCAGAGAAGAACGGCGCGATAAAGGCTGCCGGGGATGCCGTGGCGAGAGAGGCCAGGGAAGCGGAGGGCGCATTCGTGGAATGGCTCAGAACCCGCCCCGGGGAGTTTCAGTGGACGGGACTGCAGGCCCATGTCTCCTTTGATGACCGCCAGGGAGGCAACCTGCCCGACCGCGTGCGCAAGGACAAACCCGCCAAGACGAGCGGCAACAACAAGTCGGTGGAAGGTGTCCGCGGGCAGGGCCTCCAGCTCACCGGCGACGACGCCGTCCACGTGCAGGGCGCCGGGGCCTTCCGCCGCACTCAGCCCTTCTCCATCGGAATCTGGATCAACACCCCGGAGCAATACGAGCGCACCGTCATCTGGCGTCGATCCAAGGCCTGGACCGACGCTGGAAGCCGGGGCTACGAACTGCTCCTCCTGGACGGCAGGCTCAGCGCCGCACTCATTCACTTTGATCCCGGCAACTCCATTCGCGTGACCGCCCGGGAACCACTTCCCGCCAAGGAATGGCACCACGTCACAGTCACCTACGACGGCTCCAGCTCTGCCCGGGGACTCCAGCTCTGGCTCGATGGCAAACCACTCGCCTCGGAGCTTGTGCGGGACAAGCTGACCAAGAATATCGAGGGTGGTGGCGATCCCGACCTCCGCCTCGGGGAACGGTTCCGCGATGTCGGTTTCAAGCAGGGCAAGGTGGATGAACTGCACGTCTTCACCCGTGAGCTCACCGCTATTGAAGTGGCCCAGCTCCACGACGGCGAGACCCTGACCCACGCCCTCGGGACACCGCTCAAGTCACTGGTCCCACCCTTGCAGGACCAGTTGCAGGACTACTTCGTTTCCGCCCTCCACAAACCCTACGCGGATGCGCTCGGCAAACTGCAGGCCGCCCGCGATGCCAAACGCGCACTGATCGAACCCATTCGCGAGATCATGGTCATGCGCAGACTGGAGAAGCCCCGGCAGTCCTACCTTCTCAAGCGCGGAAGGTACAATTCCCGCAGCGAAACGGTTGGCTTCGAAACTCCGGCCGAGCTCTCTCCCTTTCCAGACGGCCAACCCCGCAACCGTCTCGGGCTCGTCCGCTGGCTGACCTCGCCGGATCATCCCCTCACCGCCCGCGTGACGATCAACCGCTACTGGCAGATGTTCTTCGGCCACGGCCTGGTGCGCACCCCGGAGGACTTCGGGAGCCAGGGCAGCCCTCCCAGCCATCCCGACCTGCTGGACTGGCTTGCGCGCGACTTCATTGAGAATGACTGGAACCTGCACCGCCTCATCCGGCACATCGTGCTCTCCTCCACCTATCGGCAGAGTTCCCTCACCGATCCCAGGAGCCGCGACCGCGATCCCGAGAACATTTTCCTGGCACGTGGCTCCGCCGACCGCCTCCCGGCTGAAATGATCAGGGACAATGCCCTGGCCCTCAGCGGTCTGCTCGTGCACAAGGTCGGCGGCCCGTCCGTCAAGCCCTATGAAGTGGCCGTATCCTTCAAGCCCGCCAGTCCGGGCAAGGGAGATGACCTCTATCGCCGAAGTGTCTACACCTGGTGGAAACGGACCGGGCCAGCCCCCGTCATGATGACACTCAATGCGTCCAAACGCGATGTCTGCCGGGTCCGTCGCGAAGTCACTTCCTCGCCCCTGCAGGCCTTCGTCCTGCTCAACGGCCCTCAGTTCATGGAGGCCTCCCGTGTAATGGCTGCCAACCTGTTGCAGATGCACAAGGACTCCCCCGATGCTCTCATCGCGGAAGCCTACCGCTCCTTCACCAGCCGCCTCCCCCGGAAGAGGGAACACAAGGTCCTGCGAGCCCTCTACGACGAACAGCTCGCCCACTACCAGGCTCATCCCGATCAAGCCGAGGGCATGACCGGCATCGGGGCCTCTCCTGCTGCCAAGGGCCTTCCCGCCCACCAGGTAGCCGCCGCCGCCATCCTGGTGAATTCCATCATGAATCTCGACGAAGCCGTCTCCAAACGATGATCACGAGCCACAACACCCTCTGCACCGGATTCGAAAACCCCATCGGGCTGAGCCGCCGACAGGCCCTGCAATCCTTCGGGATGGGCCTCGGATCCCTCGCCCTCGCGGACCTCATGGCAGCGGAACAGCCCACCGGAGATCCCGCCTCAATAATTCAGGCTCCACCTGCCAGGGCAAAGAGGGTGATCTTCCTCTTCCAGGCCGGCGGTCCGTCACAACTCGATCTCTACGACTGGAAGCCGCAACTCAAGGCCGACGAAGGCCAGGAGCTCCCTGCCTCCATCCGCATGGGACAGCGCCTGACTGCCATGTCCGGAAACCAGGCCAGCCTGCCACTGGTGGGCACTCCCTTCAAGATGGGGCAACACGGGGAGTCCGGGGCCTGGATCAACAGCGACATCCTTCCCCACACCTCAAAAATAGCGGATGACCTCTGCTTCATCAAATCGATGCACACCGAGGCCATCAACCACGGACCGGGGGTGACCTTCATGCAGACCGGATCGCAGTTTCCGGGGCGCCCCAGCATGGGCGCGTGGCTCGATTTCGGCCTGGGCACGATGAACAAGGACCTGCCGTCCTTCGTCGTGATGGTAACCAGGAACAAGGGCGGCCAACCACTGGTCTCCCGCCTCTGGGGCAGCGGCTTCCTTCCCGGCCGGCATGACGGGGTCCGCTTCCGGGCCGCCAAGGATGCCGTTCTCTATCTCAACAGCCCTCCCGGCGTCAACCGGGCCAACCGCCGCAAGGTTCTCGATCACCTGCGCGAGCTTCACGAGATGCAGTTTGAGGAGACCGGCGACCCCGCCCTCGAAACCCGCATCGCCCAGTATGAGATGGCCTTCAACATGCAGCAATCCGTCCCCGAAGTGACTGATCTCTCCGCCGAACCGGAGAGCACCTTCAAGCTCTACGGCGACGACGCGAAGAAGCCGGGCACCTTTGCGGCCAACTGCCTCCTCGCCCGCCGCCTGGCCGAACGGGACGTGCGCTTCATCCAGCTCTACCACCAGGGCTGGGACCAGCACGGCGGCCTGCCTGGCGGCATCAGGACCCAGTGTCGCGAAACCGACCAGGCTTCCGCTGCCCTGGTCGCCGATCTCAAGAACCGTGGTCTGCTGGAAGACACCCTCGTGATCTGGGGTGGCGAATTCGGCCGTAGCAGCTACTGCCAGGGAAGGTTCACCGGCGGAAACTTCGGACGCGACCATCATGGACGCTGTTTCACCGTCTGGATGGCCGGGGGCGGCAGCAAAGCCGGCACCAGCTACGGGGCCACCGACGAATACGGCTATAACATCGCCAAGAACCCGGTCCATATTCACGACCTTCAGGCCACCATCCTGCACCTCCTGGGCATCGACCACGAACGGCTCACCTTCAAGTACCAGGGCCGCCACTTCCGCCTCACCGATGTCCATGGCAAGGTCGTGAAGGGCGCGCTGGCATGATCCGAACGCCTGCCTGGGCAATCCCGCCCGGTCTCCCCCGGTCCAAGTCCCACCCGAAGTTTTCCTGCTCCATGAAACGTGCCTCCCTGATCCTCTTCCTTTCTCTCTGCACCTGCATTCTCTCCGCCCAGGACAAGATTCGTGTCCTCGTCTGGGATGAGCAGCAACCGGTCCGCAAAAAGGTCTACGAGAACTTTCCCGGCAACTTCATCGCCGATCACCTCCGCACCAATCCCAGGCTGGAGGTGAGCACTGCGAGGCAGAACGACCCGGAACTGGGCCTCGCCAGCGAGATGCTCGCCAGAACCGACGTCCTCATCTACTGGGCACACGTCAGGCAGAGGGACATCCCGGAGGCCAAGGGCCAGGAAATCGCAGACCTCGTCAAGGCAGGCAAACTCGCCTTCGTGCCCCTGCACTCCGCCCACTGGTCCGTTCCCTTCATGATGTGCATGCAGGAGAAGGCCGCCCAGGATGCCCTCGCGGCCCTGCCTGAAGGGAAACGCGCCACCGCCAGGGTGGTCTACGAAGGCCGGGTCCAATGGAAGAAGGCCGGCGAGTTCGCCCGCAACTTCGCTCCCTGGCGCTACAAGTTCGACGACAAGGGAAACATCACCGCTTTCGTGCAGCGCCCCAACTGCGTCTTCCCGCGCTGCTGCGGCCCGGGACAACCCGCCGAGGTCCGCATCATTCACAAACAACATCCCATCTGCCAGGGCGTGCCCGCCCGCTTCACTCTCGATGCCACCGAGATGTACGACGAACCCTTCGGCGTGCCCGAACCTGATACCGTCCTCTTCACCGAGGACTGGAAGGGCGGCGAGTTTTTCCGCTCCGGCTGCCTCTGGAATCTCGGCAAGGGGGTGGTCTTCTACTATCGCCCCGGCGACCAGCAGTATCCCATCTTCGCCAATGCCCACCTCCTCAAGCTGCTGGAGAATGCCGCAGTGTGGCTGGGAAGCAGGTAGCAGGCCCGCTCGCCATGGGTTTCCGTGACGGCCGGGGCCACATCTTTCGCGTGACAAATTTCACTATGGAACCCTGAATACTGAATAATCCACTGCGCCCAGTTCGTATCTCCATCCCATTATCCATGAAACGCATCACCTTAGTCGTCCCCCTCTTCCTCGCCCTTCTCTTTCCGCTTCTCATGTCGGAGAAGAAGAAGGAGGAGATCAAGCACATCGTCTTCATTGCGGGCAACCGCAGCCACGGTCCGGGCGAACACGAGTTTTATGCCGGCTGCACGCTTCTGGCCAAGGCCCTCAACGAACAGAGCGGGCTCAAGGTGAAAGCCACCGTCCTGCGTGCCAACTGGCCCAAGGAACACAAAGCCATCGTGGAGAGCGCCGACACCATCGTGATCTACGCCGATCACGTCAGCGCCCACGGCGGGCAATGGGAATTCCTCGACGGTCTCGCCAGGAAGGGAGTGGGCATGGTCTTCATGCACTACGCCGTCCACCCTAACAAGGAGATCGGTGAAAAGTACTATCGCCCGTGGATCGGTGGGGCGATGGAGAGCGGCTGGTCGGTTAACCCGCACTGGGTCGCCGACCTCGAGATCATCAAGGACCACGAGATCGGCAATGGAGTGCCCGACAAGGTTACCTGCCTCGACGAGTGGTACTACAACATGCGTTTCGTCAAGGAGCGCGACAAGGTCCTTGATCTCTTCACCGCAGTGCCTGCCCGCGAGAACATGCACCGCTATATCAACATGTGGAACCAGAATGGCGTGGATGGACTGGACAAGTCACAGACCCTGATGTGGGGCTACGAGCGACCCACGGGCGGTCGCGGGGTAGGATTCGTGGGCGGCCATTATCATCAGAGCTGGGCGGTCGACGGCGTGCGCAAGGCGGTCCTCAACGCAATCATCTGGACCGCCGGCATGAAGGTGCCCGAGAACGGGGTTCAATCACGCGCACCCACCGAGGAGGAGCTCAACGTCAACCTGGACAAGAAGGGCCGGGTGAGACGAATAAAGGTTCCAGACCCCGGGGCGTGGAAAAAACTCCCCCCCGCCAAGATCCAGAAGGAGCGGGAGGCGGGTTTTAATCAGGGTGCCGGAGCGAAGGTTCGACCAGCCCCGGCACCCGAAAAGAAAAACCCTGAGACCACCGGACTCCCGAAGAAATCGGTGGCCGGCAGCGGGGCCCCCGCCCCTCAGCCTCAAGGCGGCCCGGCTGGAAGGATCGTCGTGCCCGACGACCTCGAGCTGACCGTCTGGGCCACCAGCCCGATGCTCTCCAACCCTGCCAACATGGATACCGACGCCGCCGGCCGGATCTGGGTCGCGGAAGGCGTCAACCAGGGCAAACCCGGCGACCAGCGCCCGGAAGGCGCCCGCATCGTGGTGCTCGAGGACAGGGACGAAGACGGGAAGGCGGACAGCTCCCACGTCTTCGTGCAGGATCCCGCCCTGGTGGCTCCCATCCGGGTCAGCCTGTTCGACAATCGCGTGGTGGTATCCCAGCCCCCTCATCTTGTCGTTTATACCGACGTCAATCGTGACCTCGTCTTCAATCCCGAGATCGATAAACGCGAGAACCTCCTCAGCGGATTCAATGGAAGGGATCACGATCATGGCCTGCATGCGGTAGTGGGCGGACCGGATGGGAAATGGCACTTCAGCCAGGGCAATTCCGGGGCCCGGTTCAGCGACAGGGATGGAGTTGAATTCCTCATCGGTGGTCCTCTCGAGGATGAAGGGGGCCAGCAGGCTGTCGACCCCCGCACCCTCGCCGGCCAGCCGAGCGGTGACGGCCGCCACTGGGTGGGCGGCTTCGCGGCCAGAATGAACCCTGACGGCACCCAGGTCCGCATCACCGGCCACGGTTTCCGCAACAGCCACGGACAAACGATCACTTCATTTGGGGATGTGTTCCAGAATGACAGTGCCGATTCCGAATCCTGCCGCGTCACATGGCTGATGGAGGGTGGCTTCCTCGGATTCTTCTCGCCTGATGGGCAACGCCCCTGGCAGGCCGACAAGAGGCCAGGCCAGACTGTCCCCGAGGCCCACTGGCGACAGTGGGACCCCGGCACCCTTCCCCCCGGGGACGTCTACGGACGCGGCTCCCCAACCGGAATCTGCTTCTATGAAAATGGGGCGCTGCCAGAAAAATATGCCGGGCTCCTGGCCAGCTGCGATGCGGAACGTGGAGCTGTCCTGGGATATTTTCCTGTGCCGGAGGAATCAAATTTCAAGCTTGAGCGCTTCGACTTCATTAAAGCCCGGCCCGGCAACCCCTTCCGGCCTTCCGATATCATGGTGGGTGCGGACGGAGCACTTTACCTCTCTGGACGAAGCGGTCCCGATACGGAACATCCCAATGGAGGAGATCACGGTGGGCCGGGAATCATTTACCGGCTGGCCCCGAAAGGATTTCGTCCCAATATCACGGCCCCCTCCGCGGATTCGATCGCCGGCGCCCTCGCCCTTCTCTCGAATCCCGCCCAGAACGTGCGGCACCTCGGCTTCGAGGCCTTGCGGGCCGCCGGGGAGAAAGCCCTTCCCGCGGTCCGTGGCTTGCTCGGACACTACAACGGCTATCTCCAGGCCAGGGTCGTCTGGCTTCTTCCCTCCCTGGGAGAGGCAGGCCTGCGCCTGACCAGGAGTCTGCTTGACAGCCCTGATGCCCGGACCCGCCTCCTTGCCTTCAGGTCCCTGCGCAATGCCGGTGAGAACCAGTTGGAGATGGTCAGCAGATTCTACATCGATGAACCCAGTTCAGCGGTCCGGCGCGAGGTAGCCCTCTCCCTGCGCGACGTTCCCGCCCAACGCAAGGCGACTTATCTGAGCTATTTCCTGAGGCGCTGCAGCGCGGGCGATCGTACTTACCTTGAGGCCTGCGGCCTCGCGGCTGAGGGGGCCGAGGAACTCGTCTGGAGCAGACTGAAGAGCGTGGCAAGAATCACGGGAGCCCTTGAGTGGACGGAAGCCTTCGCCAGAATCACCTGGCGCCTTCACCCCAGGGCGGCCCTCCCGGATCTGCAGAAACGAGCCCTCGCAGAGGACCTTCCCGGTGCCTCACGCCTGCTCGCGGTTGAAACGCTGGCATTCGTCAACGACCCGGCGGCCGCACGGGCCCTCGTTGAAATCGCAAAGGTCGACGGTCCGGCAGGGGCGGAAGCCCTGCGCTGGCTCCTGCATCTCGCCGAGACACGCTGGAAGGATTTCGACATCTTCACTCTCCTGAAAGAACACAGGCTTCTTGGTCTGGAAAACTAGCAGAATCCCTGACCCGGCCACCCTGAGCTCCCCGTCGCTTCGACGTGTATTCCAAATGAAAATCCCGCTCCTGCTCCTTGTTCCGGGTTTCCTGTGCTGCGCCACCCGCCCGGAGGCTGAAACCCTTCCACGGCCCAACGTCGTTCTCGTTTACACCGACGACCAGGGCTACGGCGATGCCAGCTGCCTGAACCCGCGGGCAAAATTCAAGACCCCCCACCAGGACCGCCTCGCGCGGGAGGGAATGACCTTCACCGATGCGCATTGCTCCGACACGGTCTGCACCCCTTCCCGTTACGGACTTCTGACCGGGCGCTACAGCTGGCGCACCAGCTTGAAACGGGGAGTCTTCGGGGCCGAGCGCCCCTGCCTTATCGAGCAGGGCCGGACCACCCTGGGCTCCTTCCTGCGCACCAACGGCTACCGGACCGCAATGGTGGGCAAGTGGCACCTTGGGATGGATTTTCCAGGCACGACCGGCAACCGCGACTGGTCGCTCCCGGTCCAGGACATGCCACTCGACAAGGGCTTCGAGTACTTCTGGGGTATCCCCGCCTCCATGAATTATGGCGTGCTGGCCTGGTTCGAAGGCCGCTTCGCCAAGGTTCCCCCCACCCAGTGGACCAGGAAAAAACCAAATCGGATCGCGCTCTCAGACTATCGCATCTCCCCTCCCTATCACCCGGAACAAAAGGACGACCTGATGGAGGTCGCGCCGGACTTCGTGGATTCCGAATGCCTGACGCGTTTCACCGACCAGGCCATCAAGTGGATTGCCTCGGTGGCGGATGATGCCCGCAGGGGCGAGCCTTTCTTCCTCTACCTGCCCCTCACTTCACCCCACAAACCGGTCATTCCGCTGGAGCAGTTCCGGGGCCAGGGGGAGGCGGGAGCTTACGGTGAGTTCATGATCGAAACGGACTGGCACCTCGGCCGGTTGCTTTCCCTGCTCGACCGCGAGAATCTGGCGGAGAATACGATCGTCATCTACACCTCCGACAACGGCCCGGAGAAAACCTGGAAACAACGTATCCAGAAATTTGGACACCACAGCTCCGGCCCCTATCGCGAGGGCAAGCGCTCCATCTATGAAGGAGGTCACCGGGTCCCCTTTTTCCTGCGTTGGCCGGCCAGGGTCAGGCCGGGCTCCCGGTGGACCGAACCGATCTGCCAGACCGACCTTCTCGCCACCTTCGCCGCCATCCTCGACAAGCCACTCCCAGTCCGGTCCGGCGAGGACAGTATCAGTTTTCATCGGGCATGGACTGGCCCCAAGTCCACTCCCCCACCCCGTCCTCCCGTCATTCACCACGCCATGAACGGGCGCTTCGCAATCCGGTCCGGAAAGTGGAAACTGGTCATGGAAGGCACGAAAAAAGCCGAGAAACGCGAACTCTACGACCTGCACCTCGACCCGGGGGAGAAGAGCAATGTCCTGGCCAATCATGGGGAAGTGGAGAAGACCCTGCTCGCCCGGCTCTCCAGAATCGTAACCAGCGGTGCCACCCGCGATGGGGCGGCCTCGAAGAACGATACCCCGCTCTGGGCGGATCTCGTCTGGCTTCCCCGGTAACAACCGTCCCCATGCGCACCTGCCTCTTCCTCATCTCCCTGCTTTCAGCAGGCCTTCTCCCTCAGGCCTCCGGGGCGAAGCCTCCCAATATCCTCGTCATTCTGGTCGATGACATGGGTTACGGTGACCTCACCGCCTACAACCCGGAATCGAAGATCCCCACTCCCCATCTCGACAAGCTGGCCCGGGATGGGATGCGCTTCACCGATGCCCAC
>DLRK01000012.1 GCA_002501065.1 Akkermansiaceae bacterium UBA7890 | reverse complement strand
GAAATTCTTCCAATCCGGAGGCGGACTGCCGTCCACCGCGACAACCACGGTCAAGCCGTCACCGCACCCTTCTCGTCATCCAGCAACCCCGATTTTTCCAGGTAGTAATCGTATCCCCCGCTGTACCTGGTCACTTCCCCGCCCGAGATGTGCCAGGTCGACTCCGCCAGCTTGCGGATGAAGTGGACATCATGGGAAATGAAGACGAGCGACCCCTCAAACTGCTTGAGGGCCTGGATGAGCGCCTCTACCGAAAGGAGATCGAGATGGGTGGTGGGCTCATCCATGAGAAGCAGGTTGGGCGGATCGACCAGGAACTTCACCAGGTTGAGCCGACTCTTCTCTCCGCCCGAAAGAACCCTGACCTTCTTGTGCACATCGTCCCGGCGGAACAGGAATGATCCCAGCAACCCGCGCGCATCCTCTTCCCGCATTCCCGCACCAGTGGTGCAGACCTCCTCCAGCACTGTCTTGCTCTCGTCCAGCAACTCGGAGCGATGCTGCGAGTAGTAACCGAGCCTGGTGGCATAACCCACCGCACGCTCTCCGCCATCGATTGGCACCACCCCGGTCAGAATCTTGAGAAGAGTCGACTTGCCCGCTCCATTGGGTCCCACCAGGACGATACGGTCACCCCGCTCCACCACCAGATCGAGCCTCTCATAGATTCGCGTCTCCCCGTAAGCCTGGCTGACACCCTTGAGTTCAATCACCTTCTGGTTGCTGCGAGGCGGCTTGGGGAAGTGAAACTTGAAGACCTTGCGAGGCGCTCTGGGCTTCTCCAGCGTCTTCATCTTCTCCAGTTGCTTCACCCGGCTCTGCACCTGCGACGCCTTGGACGATACCGAGCGAAACCGGTCAATGAACTCCTGGATCCGGTCGATCTCCTTTTTCTGGTTGCGCCAGGCGGAGAGTTTCTGCTCATGGCGTGTTTCACGCTCGGCCAGGTAATTGGTATAGTCCCCCCGGTATGGGATGAGCTTCTGCTCATCGATCTCGACCACGGTCTCCACGATGTCATCCACGAAGTGGCGGTCGTGCGAGATCATCAGGATGGCACCGGGATAGGTGCTGAGGTAGCGCCGGAACCAGAGCAGGGCGAGCAGGTCGAGGTGGTTGGTCGGTTCGTCCAGCATGAGAAGGTCGGGCTCAAGGCAGAGGATCTGCGCCAGATGGGCCCGCATGATCCAGCCGCCCGACATCTCGCTGGCTGGCCGGTCGAAATCCTCCTGCCGGAAACCCAGTCCCGCCAGGATCTTGCGCCCCTTCGGTTCGAGCTGGAACCCGTTCATGAGGGTGAACTTGTCCTGGGCTTCGGCGTATTCCTCCGAATCGAGAGTGCCTGCCGCCTCGTGTTCGCGCATGACCCGCTGCACTTCCCGCATCTCGGGCGTAATGGCGGTCGCGATCTGAAGAACGGTGTCTTCGCCCGGATCACCAGCCTCCTGGGAAAGATACCCGACGTGGGCATACTCATCGCGTTCCACTTTCCCGGCACTGGCCACCTCATTGCCGAGGATGATCTGAAAAAGGGTCGATTTGCCCGCTCCGTTGGGGCCGACCAAGGCAACGCGCTCACCCCAGTTGATGGTCAGATCAGCCTCCTCAAAGAGCGTCCGCCCACCGTAGGCCATGGTCAACTTGCGTATGGTCAGCATGTGCGCGGGGCCATCGCACCAATCACGGGGAAAAGCAACGGCGAAGGGCAGGTGAATCCGGCGGTGACTAATCTCCGTTTTCAGGAAGAGCCCGCTCCAGAAAGGCCTTCAGAAATGTCGCGGCACCCTCCTGGACCCCCCTCTTCTCCAGCACAACATCACGATTGAGGGCGGTGTCGGTCATCATCTCCTGCGGATTCTCAATACTCAACTGACCGACGACCGGGGAACCGGGAGGATCATGGAACCACAGCCGGATGCGGCCCTCCCCGGAGATCCACTGCATTCCGGCTACCTCTCCCTGCCGAAGGTCAAAAACGTGATCGGGTTCTCCGAGGATTTTCCCGAGGGCCCCGCCCAGTTCCAGGACGACATCGCGCGACATCCTGCCATATTCGGTATTCATCCGGATTGCCCGGACCCCCTCCCCCCCGGTTCCGAAGAAAACCTCCAGCCGGTCCAGCGGGACAGGCGAACCCCGCCTCAACCGCTCGGCGCAGGACCCCGATCCGCTTCCATGAAGCTCGATCAGTGATCCCAACGGTCCCGACATGCTCTCACCCCCGTAATGTGCAACCCGCTGATTCCGCACCTCGGCCCTTGAGGCTCCAAGCTTCAACCCGCGCACGCCCGGCGGAAGGACACCATCAAGCTCTGGCAATCCTGCCCCTCCTTCCTGACGCCGGGCGGGAATACCGAACAACGCGAACCCTGTCGCGGACGGAAGAGCCGTCTCCTGCTCCTCCTGCTCCTTCCGTTCGCAACCAGTCACTCCCAACACCGCCCCAACAAGGGCACAGCATGAAACGATCCCACGCAACACCGGGACCGACCTGCGTCTCACCGGTTTCCGGTTCGGGAGGGAGATGCCCTTCACTGCCACCCCTGACAACCCTACTCCTTCCCGGCGAGCTCCTTCACCGCAAGGTTGCGGAAATCGATCGACATCACCTTGTTGCCGTGGAGTTGCAGACCGATTGGCCCCTTTGCCCTGGCTTTATCCGAGGTGTAAGTCATCACATGCGCCCCGTTGAGCCAGACATCGTACTTCGGCCCCACCGCCACGATCCGCATCCTGTTCCACTCGTCGATCTTGAGGAGGTTCTTTACTCCCTTGACCCCCTTCTTCTCCTCCGCCTCCACCGGATAACCCTTGCCTGAAATGTAGGGCGAGGCCGTCATGTCGCGCTTGAGCGAGCCGGAGATCCCGATCTGGATCTGCTGGCCACCATCCCTCAGGAACACTCCCGAGTCGCCCTTGCCGTCGAAGCGGAATTCATAACTCATGTCGAAGTCGGTGTATTCCTTCTCGGTCCACAGGTTGCTCCCGCGCTTCCTGGGACCGCTCCTGGCCACGATCATCCCATCGGTCACCGACCACCAGATATTGTCTCCGGGAACTTTCCACCCCGTGAGGTCCTTCCCGTTGAAAAGGGGAGTTCCCTTCCCGTGATGATCTCCGAAGGCCAGGACTGGAACGGCAAGAAAAGCGAGTAATGCGAGTCTCATGACACCCCTTTCTACCCGATCGGGCCGCGATGTCTACCCGGCAGGAAATCCTACTGTTCCCGCTGCAGGAAGAGATCGATGCCCTCGGTGAGGGCGATCCAGCTGGCCTCGATGATACTGTCGGAAACCCCAACCGTCCCCCAGCTGCGCTCTCCATCAGTGTGCACGATCTGGACCCGGGTCTTGGCTGCGGTGGCGGCGTGTCCGTCCACAATCCGCACCTTGTAATCGATAAGGGAGACTCCCTCGATGGCGGGAAAGTGCGGCATGAGGGCCTGGCGCAGAGCCTTGTCCAGGGCATTGACCACCCCGTGGCCTTCCGCCGCGGTGTGCTCCGGCACACCTCTCACTTCCATCTTCACGGTGGCCTCGCAAACCGGGTTGTGACCATCCCGGTACTGGCGGAAACTGCAGTGATACTCGCGCAGGGCCCAGCGTTTCTCGTGTTTCCCGATCTCGCGGCGGATGAGCAGCTCGAGCGAACCACCCGCCGCCTCGTAGGAGTAACCCTCCTTCTCCTGCTCCTTGACCTTGACCAGCACCGCCTTCGCTTCCGCACTGCCCTTTTTCAGCGGCAGGCCGATCTCCTCGGCCTTCATCAGGATGTTCGATTGCCCGGAGAGCTCACTGACCAGGATGATCTGGACGTTTCCCACCTCCTCGGGGCGGATGTGCTCATAACTGTGCGCCACCTTCTGCACCGCATTCACGTGCATCCCCCCCTTGTGGGAGAAGGCGGTGCGCCCCACGAAGGGTGCGCGGTGGTAGGGAGAATTGTTGGAGACCTCGTCCACAAAGTAGGAGAGCTCCTTCAACTTGGTCAGATCGTCCACCACTTCAATCCCGCGCTTGAGCTGCAGGATCGGAATGAGGGAGGTCATGTTGCAGTTCCCCGTGCGCTCGCCATAGCCGTTGATTGTTCCCTGCACCTGCACGGCCCCGACACTCACTGCCGAGATGGCATTGGCGATGCCCACCCCGGAATCGTCGTGGGTGTGAATGCCAAAGGGCACCCCCGGCACCCGCTCCTTCACCGCCGTGCAGATTGCCTCGACCTCGTCGGGCATGGTCCCGCCATTGGTGTCGCACAGCACAAGGCATTCCGCTCCTCCCTCCGCGGCAGCCTCCAGGGTCTGCAGGGCGTGCTCACTGTCGTCCTTGTAACCGTCGAAGAAATGCTCGGCGTCATAGATCACTTCCCTGTCCGCTTCCTTCAGGTAGCGAACGGTGTCGCGGATCATGGCGAAATTCTCCTCGGGAGTCGTCTTGAGCACCTCTGTCACGTGGAGCTTCCAACTCTTCCCGAAGATCGTGATCACCGGGGTGCAGGCATCGATCAACAGCTTCACCTGGGCGTCGTCCTCCACCGCCCGGTCATGGCGACGGGTCGAGCCGAAGGCCGCGATCCGGGCGTGCTTCCACTCCTCTTCAGCGGCCGCCTTGAAGAATTCCACATCCTTGGGATTCGAACCCGGCCATCCCCCTTCGATGTAGTCCACCCCGAACTCGTCGAGGCGGTGCGCGATGCGCAACTTGTCCAGGCCGGACAACTGGAACCCCTCCCCCTGTGTTCCGTCACGGAGGGTCGTGTCATAGAGGGAGACCTGTTTTCCTGCTGCGCTCATGCCCTTTCACCCGCGCTCGCGAGCGCGCGCACCTTGCCCCGGTGTCTCCCCAAACTCAATACCAAAGGCTTCCCGTCACGGCAGCCCCTCAGATCATCCTCGCCTCACACCCTTCGCCCCCCACGCCATATCCTCCCCGACGACAAATCTTCGAACAAACTCTTGCTTGAAGATTATCGAGACCCGGGATCCAATCGTGCCATCACCTGAAAGAGACTTAATCATGAATAACACACCAATCAAGAAAGGCACCCTGTTGACCATGGCCGCCTCGATTCTTGCGATCACCAGCCCGGTCGTGGCCGGGGAGAAACTGAAAATCTTCATCCTCGCGGGTCAGTCGAACATGGTCGGTCACGCGAACTCCCACACCCTTGCGACCTTGTATCACTCAGACGACGCGAGAGACAAAAGGCTCCGCCAGCTGGTCTTCAAGAAAGGCAGCGGACTGTCCGGGAAAGCGCTGGAGGAACAGCTGACCCAGGCCGGGAAGATCGATGAGCTCACCGGCGGGATTTCCAACGACAAGATCAAGGCGATGAGTGAAGGGGCCGGCAAAACGGCCCTGGAAGCCGAGGTGAAAAAACTCAAGGACGCGCATGAGGCTTATAAGGAAAAGGTCATCTCGTCGTGTGTCGTCTCGGACCGGGTTTACATCAATTCGATTGCAGACGGCAACAGGAAGGCTGGAAAACTCGGCGTCGGTTATGGCGGGGGAGACAAGAAACTGGGGCCCGAGTTCGGATTCGGGCTCTCGATCGCAGAGAAAACTGACGGCCCCATCCTGCTGATCAAAACCTCGTGGGGCGGCAAGTCCATCAATTACGATTTCCGCCCGCCATCCGCGGATGACTACGAACTGAACGAAAAGCAGAAGTCGGGCGACAAGGTGGAGGAGATCAGAAAGAATGCCGGCCTCAACTGGAGGATGATGAATGAAGCCATCCGTGAAGTGCTCGCCAACCTGAAGGACAACCATCCGGCCTATGATTCAGATGCCGGACATGAGATGGCCGGATTCGTCTGGTTTCAGGGCTTCAACGATCAGTTCTCGGATGAATTCCGGAATAACTACCGGGACATGATGGTTCACTTCATCAAGGACGTGCGCAAGGAATACGATACTCCGGAGATGCCCTTTGTCATTGGTGTCCTTGGTACCAACAGGACCAGGGAGAGCGTGGACAAGAATGCCGTTTCGGTAGCCCAGCGGGAGGCCGCCAAGGCGCCGGAATTCAAGGACAACGTCCTGTCGGTCGAGAGCTACAAGGATTACTCCCTTTTCTCGCATGAGATCTACAGCAAGGGTTGGCCCAAGCATTACCATGAGTGGGATACCGTGGGCAGTGATCGCCCCTACCATTACCTGGGCAGTGGCGCATTCTTTGCCAGGCTCGGAGACTCCTTCGCAACGGCGATGGCCGAACTGATGGCCAAGCAATAATAGTTAAAGTGGATTCACCACTTGGCTTTAATGGAATAGGTAGTCTGTCTTTATCCAAAGAGGGCAGGCAGGACAGTCTTGGAATGGCTTTTACAACGGAAGATGGAAAAGAGTTATCGAAATGTCTGTCTTCGATAACTGGGTGCCGAGCAAGCTGGGGACATGGAATCAGGAAGAAAAGTGAGAATCCATAACCCCAACCCTGACTCATGGTTCGTGGATTGCGAGGGGTGAGTTTTCATATGATTATTGCACCCCCACCTTCCCCGGGCCCTGGGCCTCCCTGCGATCGTCTCAAATACTCCCGCCAACGATCTGCTTCAGCCGGCCGACTTTGCCGGGTCGGTCCGCAAGCGCTGGTTCGCCCCTATCGTAGTCTTTCGCACGAAGAAGCCTGTGCTGACGGCTATCGAATAGTCAGCATATTAACCGTGCGCGTTCAGTTTGTTCTAGGATAATCATCCTGGTCTGTTGGAACTGCTCCATACCCTGTTCGACTTCCAGATCAAACCCCTCGAATCGCTTGAGGTTGCGAACCTCCGTCTACGCTTCTCTTATTGTTGAGTTTGCTTCCGGCGGGCACGAGAGCCCGTGCCGATGTCGTCGGCTTTGGGTCGGTAGGTCTCCCACATCTTCTTCACGACCTCGCCGCCCCAGCAATAGTGTGCATGCTGGTAGTCGTTGTGTTCCGGGTTTCGCGCGGCATCCTGTTCCTTGATCCAG
>DLRK01000152.1 GCA_002501065.1 Akkermansiaceae bacterium UBA7890 | reverse complement strand
CATCCGGAAGCGCCCCTCACCGGCGTGCTCATCACTGTAGACGTTGACCACGATGCGGCCCATCTTGGTCTCCTGATTCTTCGAGTAGCGCGCGATCGGCACCTGCACCTTCTTGTCCATCTCAACGACGATCAGGGTGGCGTTGACGATAAAGAAGATGAGCAGGAGGAAGACCATGTCGATCATGGGCGACATGTCGACCTCCGTATCGTCATCCTGCTCCTCCTGGGCAGCACGCAGTTTCGTAGAAGACATCGTTAGGACTGATTGGTTCCCGGGGAACAGGGACGGCCCCGTCCCTTTAGACGGCAATCCCTTCCGGAATCTTAGCCAAATATGCGTCCTGGTTGACGGTCTGGATCGAGGCGTTGATCAACTCCTCGGAAGAGTGGTGCGCCTCGGCCACCAGGTTGTTGAGTTTGTTCTTGAAGTAAAAGTAGGAGATCAGCGAGGGGATGGCAGTGAGCAGGCCCCAGAAGGTGGTGAGGAGAGCGATCTGGATATCGCCGGCCAGCTGGGCAGGGTCGGCTGCCCCAGTGGTACTCAGGGACCCGAAGGCGCCGACCATCCCGTAAACCGTTCCAAACAGTCCGAGCATGGGTGCTGCCTGCGCAATCAGGGCGATGTAGTTGATCCACACCATGTTCTTACGGCTCTCATTGATGGTGAAATCCGCAATGGCATCCTCAACTCCATCACGTCCCAGATCCTCGGGCCTGGTGGCATCGATGTTGGGAAGGGAATAAGCGAGCATGCGTCCGACATAACTGGGATGGGAAGCGGCAAGCTCGATGGCGGAACGCACACGGCAGTTCATCATGTGATCAAGGAGGGCCGCCTTGAGATCATCGGGGCAGAACTTCTGCTTGGTGAGGTTGATGAAATTGAAAACGCTCAGCGCCAGTAGAGCGATAATTGCAAGGCCGATCAAAATCATTGGCCAGCCTCCGTCGAGGACCCATTTCTCAAGGGCGTTCTTGTCCCCGTCCCCGTCCGCGGCCATGAGGGCGGGAGCCGAGAGAAAAAACGAGGTGAGAACTAGCGAAAAAACGCGGAGGAGACGTTTCCTGGTTGTATAGATCATGATAGGTCCGGATTCGTTATGCGGGGTGCAATGGGGGGGGGTGGATTCTCCAAGGTGACGAGGACGAGTAAAGACTGGTTTTGAAAAAAATTCCTTGTGATACCAACTTGTGTTCCCGCCTGCCTTCTCCCAGCGATCAAAGGACGAATCCCTTAGAGTCAGGGAATTAGGTATTACCCGAATGAGGGGAGGCAGGTCGCGCGATTCCCTCCAATCCGGAGGACCCGGGGCCCGGCCAGGAACCCTCCTCTGGCCTTCCATGGTGGGCGCTGGAACCCGAAAGCGGCGCTCTTCCCGACAATTTGTCCGGGCCTTGCTCCTCATGCCTTCTTCGTCCGCACGGGCGACTTCCGCCCGGGGAAAAGGGTGCGGCAGATCTCACAGATCATGCCGTCACATCCGTGGGCCGTGCAATGCTGACGGCCGTAGAAAATGATGCGCAGATGCACTTGGTTCCAGCTCTCCTCGGGAAAGAGCTTTTTCAGAGACCGTTCCGTATCGGTCACGTTTCTTCCGCTGGCCAGCTTCCAGCGCTGAGCGAGGCGGTGGATGTGGGTGTCCACCGGAAAGGCGGGCACGCCAAAGGCCTGTGAGATCACTACCGAGGCGGTCTTGTGCCCGACCCCGGGGAGAGCCTCCAACGCGGCACAGGAGTCCGGAACCTCCCCCTCATGGTTCTCAACGAGGAGCCGGGAAAGTTCCGAGATCGCCCTCGCCTTGCGCGGCGCAAGTCCACAGGAACGAATGGCCGCCTGGATTTTCTCAACCGGTATCTCCTGCATTCTCTGTGGCGTCTCCGCAAGAGCGAACAGCCCGGGGGTGACCTTGTTGACTCGCTCGTCAGTGCACTGAGCCGAGAGAAGAACCGCCACCAGCAGGGTGAAGGCATCCCGGTGATCCAGAGGAATCGGGGTCTCGGGATAAAGCTCCGCCAGACGCCGATGAACAAATTCAGCTCGCTCTGCCCTGATCATGCATGGGCGAATGGGGCCCCATCAGAGGGAGGGCGTCTGTCCTCCCAGTCCGCCGCGCTGAACCACCCGGCCGCTGTTGATCTTGGCCATGGTGGCGTAATACATGCGCGCGCAATGCTTGTACCTCGTGCGCCCACGCAGGAGATTCGCGGTTCTCTCCCAGGATCCCCACCTGACAACATGGATCTCAGCATCACGAGTGGCCCACTTGCGCATCAGGCGCAACGTCGGGTGGTAGATGTCGATGGTGTTGGTGCCCACAAGGCCGGAACCGTAATCGTCCACCACGTAGACATACGGCAGTCCCTTGATCCGGAAGACGGTGCCAACGGGGTAGCGGGACCAGTCGGCCGCCGCACTGCGAACCCGTCCGTATTTCAGAGTGGTCCCCATGGCGCTGAGGCGCCCCACCGCGCCTACTTCGTTCTCCTGGTGAGAGTAGGAGGTGGTGCGCACGTAGCGATGACGGACGCTCTCACTGAAATAGGTAGGCCGTCCGTGCTTGTCGACGGGGAGGGTCGAAGCCGCGGCTTTCACTGCCAGATCGACCTCCCCTGGCAAAAAGCCGCCCGATCGCGTCCTGGTGCCGGGGGAGGGGGACCAGAGCGTGGTTAACCAGGATGACGACGAGCTCAGTCGCTTGGCTTCCGCCTTGGAAAGAAGGCGAGGCTGATGACTGGCTGGCTGGAAAAAGCTACAGCTGGAGAGGGCTCCAAGAGCAATCGCGGCTGAAACCGCTTTCAAGAACAGGACTTTCATGACAACGGGCAAGGGGGTCTTGATTTTCGGAAAACCAAGTGGCAGCTCCGGAGGCCATCATAGTCTAACAGAAATCCTTGGACAATTCTTTATTCGCAAAACCCCTCATATTCGCCCTGAGATCCGAAGTTTTCCATCGAATCCGCCCTTTCCAGGGTATCGTTGGGAATAAGTGGTTTAAATTTTATACCAACAACCCGCGATTGGAGGCACCCATGTGGGGAGATTCTTGCGCCGTCCGGGAAGCGCTCCCGGATCTTTCCGGCCAACCGCCACTTTTCAACCACCAGCCCATGCTCAACTGGAAATGGCTTTAATCTCCCTGGGGTTGTGGGGCTGCGCCCGGTAGTTGGAGCTTGGACCCCCTGGAGCTTCCTGCTTT
The DNA here is from genome assembly GCA_002501065.1 of Akkermansiaceae bacterium UBA7890. Lineage (GTDB taxonomy): Bacteria > Verrucomicrobiota > Verrucomicrobiia > Verrucomicrobiales > Akkermansiaceae > Roseibacillus_B. The sequence goes on along the minus strand of DLRK01000152.1, from coordinate 47,770 downwards.
CCTTTAAATCGTGTCACGAGCTGCTCCTCTCATCACATACCTCAAGCAGCTGGAGCGGGGTGGTCAGACGCACATTCGCCTGGACGAAGAGGCGAAGGAGCTACTGCGGAGCCAATTGCGTGCGCAGAGGGGAAGAGCGTCACCGCCCATCCCGCTACGCTCGCGGGGAGTGGCCAGCCTGAGTGCGGGTGCCAGCACGGGGGTCCGGGAGGAATCAACCCCGCCATCTCTCCCCACCGTGGAGGCCGGGGGATCCACTTCCGCCGAAAAACTCGACTCCCTCAGGGTCCAGGCCGAAAACTGGGGCCCGGCCCGCTCCCTGGGATCGCTGCGCGAGGCCATGGTCTTCGCGGTCGGGAATCCTGAAGCGGACCTCATGCTGGTGGGAGAGGCCCCCGGATACGAAGAGGAGCGCCGCCGCGAGCCCTTCGTGGGCAAAGCCGGCCAAAAACTTGACCAGATCCTGGCGGCGATGGGTTTCGCCCGCGAAGAGATCTACATTTCCAACATCTGCAAGTTCCGGCCCGCCCTGAAAAACCAGACCACCAACAACCGCAAACCGACCCCGGAGGAAATGAACGCCTGTCTTCCCTTCGTGAGGGCGGAGATCGGAATCGTGCAGCCCAAGTGCATCGTGGCTCTGGGTGGAACTGCGGCGGAGGGGCTTCTCGACTATCAGAACAAACCGGTAGGACGGATGCGTGGCCACTGGCATGAATTCGAAGGCATCCCGGTAAGGGTCACCTACCACCCCTCCTATCTCCTTCACAACGACTCCGCAGTGAGCGAGAAGCGCAAGGTCTGGGATGACATGTTAAGTGTTCTGGAGTTTCTAGAAATACCGATTTCTGAGAAACAGCGCGGATTTTTCGCTGGAAAATAGGCCGCAGCGAGATTGCTCGAACAGGAATAAAAAATCTTGTACGAATCTCGCGCGCTTCGTCGTTTCATGTCTCTGGTAGGCGGCACCTCCTGTCGTCCCGCCCGACCCTTTCTTTTCTTCTTTGCAGCCTTAAGGAATCGGTCGAGCCCCGCCGGATTGGTCTCCGGCGGGGCTTTTAGTTCAGCACCCAATCCCCCCGTGGAAGCCCGCAAGGTCAAGAACCCAGCCGGCGACGCCCCTCATTCCCGGAGCGTTCCGCCCAGTCGACGCTTTTGACATTCCGGCCTTCGACTTCCAGACTCCCTCCCATGTCCGATCATCCCTTTCTGACCGACAAGTTTCACATCCGTTGGTCGCAACTTGTCCCAGAGAAAGTCCAATCCGGTATCGAGGCCGGCATCACGGAAGCGCAGGGCTACATCGATGAGATCTGCGCGATTTCCTCCGAAGAGGCCACCTACGAAAACACCTTCGCCGCCCTCGAGCTGGCCACCGAATCGCTCTCCAGAGGCTGGGGGCGACTCAATCACCTCGCCTCCGTCCGGGATAATGACGCCCAGCGGAAAGCTCTCAACAAGATGCTTCCGGAAGTGACCGCCTTCTACGCCTCCATCCCCCTCAATGCGAAGCTCTGGACCACCCTGAAATCCTTCGTCAATTCGAAGGCTGCGAAGGACCTTGATCCCGTGCCGAAACGCTTTGTGGAGGAAACGTGCGCGGAATTCCGGGATGCCGGCGCGGATCTCCCCCCGGAAAAGAAAGCCCGCATGGCCGAACTGCAGCGCGAGCTGGCCGAGGTGACCAAGAAGTTTGGCGAGAATGTCCTCGATTCCATCAAGGGGTGGGAGCTCATCGTAGAGGACGAGGGGGAACTCGCCGGGCTCCCCGAAAGTTCCCGGGCATCCGCCCGGGCCGATGCCGCGGCAAAGGACCTGGGGTCCGAAGAAGCGCCCTGCTGGCGTTTCACCATGCAGTTCCCCTCCTTCTTCCCCGTCCTGCAGTATGCCGAGAGCGACGATCTTCGTAAACGAATTTTCGAAGGCCGCGGCACGATCGGATCCAGCGAGAAATTCGACAACTCGGAGCTGGTATGGCGGATCGTCAAGCTGCGCCAGGAGAAGGCCGAGCTGCTCGGCTTCCCCAATTTTGCCGACCTCAACCTCCAGCGCAGCATGGTCCGCGACGGAACCCGGGCGATTGGATTCGTGGAAGATCTCCACGACCGGATCGTGGAGGCCTTTCGGAACGAGTGCGCCCAATTGGAGACCTACAAGGCCGAAAAGACCGAGAGCCAGGCCGCTGCGCTCGAACCCTGGGAAGTGTCCTACTGGGCAGAAAAGCAACGCAAGGAACGCTACGACTTTGATGACGAGGACCTGCGCCCCTACTTCCCGGTCGGGAACGTCATGGAAGGGCTTTTCGGCCTCACCAGCCGCCTTTTCGGGATCAGCATCACGCCCTGCGAAAGCGTCTGCCACGAACCGGGATCCTCCACCTCCAACGATGCGATCGAAGTCTGGCATCCCGACGTGTCCTTTTACGACCTTCACGATTCCGCCTCAGGCGAACACCTCGGTTCGTTCTACGCCGACTGGCACCCAAGAGAGTCGAAGCGCAGCGGCGCCTGGATGAATTATCTGGAAGTCGGCCTTCCCAGAAAGAACGGAACCGCCCGCAAGCCGCATCTCGGCCTGATCACGGGGAACCTCACCAAACCAATCGGGGACCAGCCCGCCCTCCTCACCCATAGTGAGGTGGAAACCATCTTCCACGAGTTCGGACACCTCCTCCACCAGTTGCTCAGCGAGGTCCCCGTCAAGAGTCTCTCCGGGGTCAACGTTCCCCGCGACTGGGTGGAGCTCCCTTCCCAGATCATGGAGAACTTCTGCTGGGACCGTGAATCCCTCGACTTTTTTGCCCGCCACCACAGAACCGGGGAGCCCATCCCGGAAGACCTCTTTGGGAAGATGGTCGCGGCCCGCAACTACATGAGTGCCTCCGCCACCATGCGACAGCTGGCCCTGGGCAAGCTCGACCTCGAACTCCACATCCAGCCCGGACGCTACCTCGACCGTGATCTGGACGAAGTCGATCGCGAGATCCTGGCGGACTACAAGGCGGAGCTGGCCTCTCCCTCCCCCACCATCGCCCGCCAGTTCAATCACCTCTTCGACAGCCCGGGTGGCTATGCCGCAGGATACTATTCCTACAAATGGTCGGAGGTTCTCGATGCCGATGCCTTCACCCGCTTCCGGCGCGAGGGCGTCCTGAACCAGGAAACCGGACGGGCCTTGCGGGAGAGCATCCTGAGCAAGGGCAATTCCCGGCCGGTGGACGAACTCTACCGCGATTTCATGGGCCGGGATCCGGAATTGCAGCCCCTCCTTGAGCGCAACGGACTGGCTTGACCTCAGTCCTGCAGAGGAAGCCAGGAAGTGGCGCGCACCTTCTTGATCTCGGCCACCACCCTGGACCCCTCCCCGGTCTGGAACTCAGTCCGGTAGGTTAACTCAAGGAGGGCCATCACGGCCTTGTGACGATTGAAATTCACCGGCTCATCGCGCAGGGCGGCGGAAATCTTCCAGTCATCGCCAAGGTCGCGGGGGGCGTAGGCCAGGACCCTGTGCTTCTCGGCGTAGTCATGAAGCATGTAGCTCTGCCACTTTTCCTTGCCGTATCCGTCTACATATTGCTCCACGGGATACAGCCACACCCGCATTTCCACCGGGTTTTCCGGCCGCTTGGAGAAAAATTCAGGCCAGGACAGGTCCCCCACCTCCGCGAAAAATTCCCAGAAGACCTTGGGCATCACTCCCTCGGGCAGCACAAGCAGGCGGCGGGCCTTCTCCCCAGACAGGTCGACGCGGTAGAGAAACTGTGGCTTGCCGCCCTCCCCCGTCACACGATCCTTTAAACTCAACTCGTAGGAACCCGGCTGCGAAAGCGGTCGGAAGGAGCGCTCAAACTTCTCCTTGATAGAGTCTGATCCCCACACAAAGGGCAGAGCCGCATTTGCACTGGTGGCATTCAGGTAGGCCCGCGCCACCGTCTCTGCCATGGCCGCTTCCGGATCATCCGCCATAAGCTGGCTGAGGGGTGTTACCTGGGGCTCCGCAAGGGTCAACTCGTTGCCAGCGCGTCTGCTGGAAACAAACCCCTCCATCCACAAAATGGACACCGCAACGAGCGCCGCCACCAGGACCGCGGTCACCAGGATCGTGCCCTTGGGATAGTTGGCCATCAGCCAGGAAAACCCAATCCCCCGATTGGCAGAACCTGCCCGCTCATCCCAGTCCTCCTCGCCCCGTTTTTCCCGCCAAAACTCCTGGGCGACCTTGGCTGCTTCCCGGCGCACCAGCACGCGGGCCGCGACAGGGTTGGCCTTGCCATCACCAGAAAACTTTTCCTTCTCCCCCGGTTCCAGGTGGACGATTTCGCCATCCTCCCCCTCGTTCATGACAACCTTCACCCCGTTGCCGCTGTCCGGATTCGAGCCCCCTGCCTTGGTTTCCCCCCCCGCTTCCCCCTGCTCGTGCCGCGTCAGTCGCTCATCCAGGTGACCGATGGAGTGGGCGAGAGACTCAAGCGCCTTGGTCAACATCAGGTCCACGCTGTTGGACGCCTCCGGGTTCTCCGACGTTTTCTTGTAGCGACCTACCAGCAAGGAGGACTTGTCCGCCACCGAACTCAGATCCACATGCGCGAATTCCTCAGGCAGACTCATGCTGACCGGAATGGCCATCTGCTTGTCGCACTCCCGGTAGCGCACCTTCACCTGACACCCCGGACAGGTCTTCTCCATCGTGGGAGAGAGTTTCTCGAATTCCACTTCCGCGCCGCAGGCGGCACATTTCAAGGTTACGGACATCGTTGGGTTGTATTCGCTGATCGAAGGGGTCCAGCAGAGGCGAGTTACAATACGCCATGCGTAAGGAAACAAGGAAGAAGATTAGGCGCAATCCTCCCACCAAATGGGAACTGCCTCTCATTCCATCCACAATAGTCCGGCTTGCTTCAGCTCTCATCGCCTCCGCAATGATCGCGCAGGTAAAAGCTCTCGCTGCCGGGCACTCCTGAACCAGGGAAGCCTGAAAACGGAAATCGCTCGATATCCGCTCCCCGCGATCGCCCTTCAATCCGCCCAGCGCCCAATCGCGAGCGAATGGGGAGCTGTTACAAGACTATCGCTCCAAGGCGGTCTCCACCCTGAGGGGGCCTTCCATCAGGGTGGCCGCTACCTCGGGCTCCGCACCTGCAACTGACACGGTCGGAGCAGCCGAACGCAGATAGCTGTCCATTGGGACAGCTCGAAAATAGGTCGTGGCCAGCCAGGTAAATATAAGGGCTCCAGCTGACGTTACGAAAAGACGAACAGTCATGAATTCAAGGAGTGTAAGGAATGAGCGAATTGTCATATATGTTAATTGTCGACTTAATGCAACGCTTTTAAGGATGGATCATCCGTTCCCCGGGGATCGATGTCGTGTCATCCGCAATGATTAGTGCTGGAAAAACAGCCGAAATGGGACCTGGCCTCAGGAGGTGTCCGCTCCCTCTTAAAACTACTTCCGTGCCAGGACCGTGGGCTTGGAGGTCGTTCCAAAGCGGTCCACTCCGCTCACCGCCACCGCATCGGGAGAGCCACTCAAGGCGACATCCAGGCGCCCACCGTGCGTAACTGCCACGGTGTTCCAGCGCGATCCATAACGCGCCTGGACCACGTATTTGGATGCGTTCGGGACCCGGGACCAGCGCACCTGCGTTGCGCCCTTTGCCTTGTTGGCGCTGACGCTGGGAGCGGGTGGCTCCGATTTGCTCGTCCACGGCATGGGCGGCACGAGGGCGGGATGGGTATACATCCTCTTCGCCAGCGCGCTGGTCACCCCGCCGCGATTCTGCATGAGGGCCTTGGCGCTCCAATGCACGTGCCCAACATAATTCTTTCCGATGGTGCGCGAGAGCTGAACCTGATTGACGATTTCGCTGGCGGGACGCCCGGGATCCTCACTGGACTTGATGCGCGAGGTCGCGAGGCCGGGCCACACCGGGCGGCGACCCTGCGAACGCCACCAGTTCAGAAGCAGGGTGTAACTCTGCGGCCCCTGAATTCTCCAGTAGAGCTGGGGCGATAGATAGTCACACCAGCTCGAGGCCAGCCACTTGCGCGAATCAGCCGCAAGGTGCTCGTAGGCATTGATATGGGCGGTGGTGCCCTGTGGAATCCCCGGCTTCCAGATCCCGAACGGACTGATGCCAACCCGCACCCATGGCTTGGCTCCCTTCACCTTGGAATACATCGAGCGGACGAAGGAGTTCACATAGTTCCGTCGCTGTGAGGGCGATTTCCCGTCCGGGAAGTCGGGCGTGGCCCGGCCACCCACCACACTGGGATATGGATAGAAATAATCATCGATGTGCACGCCATCGACATCATAACGCCGCACCACGTCCATGATGACATCAAGTGCACGCTGCCGCGTAAAGCTACTCGCAGGATCCATCCACTTGTGAACCTTGAAGTTGCGAATAATGGACGGATGAGTGCGAGAGATGTGGTTGGAGGACACCCGGTGATCCTTGTGTGGAACCGCCCGGAAGGGGTTGAACCAGGCGTGGACCTCAATATTGCGTGCGTGGGCCTGCTGGATGCAATAGGCCAGCGGATCGTAGCCGGGATCACGCCCCATCGTGCCGGTGAGCCAGGGCGACCATGGCTCGATCCCGGACCGGTAGACCGCATCGGCCTGCGGTCGCACCTGAAAGATGATCGCGTTCATGCGCAGGGAGGCCATCTTGTCGAGAATGCGCCGCAATTCCGCCTGCTGCGTCCGGGCGCTCAACCCCTTGCTGCTGGGCCAGTCTATGTTGTAGACGCAGGCCACCCAGGCCGCTCTGAACTCCCGGGCCGCGGTAGGAGCCTTCTCCCGGCTTGCGACGTAATTCTGTGCGCCTGCCATGCCGACGAGCATCACCCACAGTCCGATTGGCCGAAGCATTGTGCCTAACAGTTTCAGGTTTCCTGACTATTTCCAAGGCGAATCCGGCCCGCACACTGATGAACGGGCGGAGAGGCTGAATTGAAACGGGAGTGGTCGCCCACTTCCCCGTCCTGTGCAACCGCCCTCCCCTAACTACCAATTCAACTTCTGCAGAGCCTTCGGCAGGAACTTGCCGTTCTTGCGGATGAGCTTGCCATCAAACCAGATTTCACCGCCCCCGTAGTCGTTGCGCTGGATACTCACCATATCCCAGTGAACCTTGGATCTGTTGCCGTTGCTGGCTTCGTCGTATGCCTGCCCGGGCGTGAAGTGGAAGGAGCCCGCAATCTTCTCGTCGAAGAGGATGTCGCGCATCGGTTCCCGGATCTCCGGATTAAAGCCCAGTGCGAATTCGCCGATATGGCGCGCCCCGTTGTCAGCATCGAGAATCTTGTTGATCTCCTTGTTTTTCCCGTCCGCCTGCGCCTTCACGATCCTGCCCTTCTCAAACTCGAGCACGATTCCGTCGAACGGAATCCCATTGTAGATCGTGGCCGCATTGTGAGCAATCACGCCATTTACCGAATCCCGCACGGGTGCGGTAAAACACTCTCCGTCCGGAATGTTGCACTCTCCGCCACAGGGGATGGCGGGAATCCCCTTGATCGAGAACTCAAGATCGGTTCCCGGGCCCTTGATGTGCACCCGGTCCGTCCTGGTCATGAGCCGCCCAAGGGCATTCATGGCTGGCTTGAGTGCCCTGTAATCCAGGAGACACACGCGGAAGTAGAAATCCTCAAAGGCCTCCGTACTCATTCCCGCCTGCTGGGCCATTGCCCCATGGGGCCAGCGCAACACACACCATTTCGTTTTCTCCACCCGATGGCGCAGAACCTTGCGGGTGTGCCCCTGCACCAGATCCATCCGCCCGGCGGGCACGTCACTCCACTCCGCGATGTTATGGCTGCCCCGCACCGCAATGTAGGCGTTCATGTCACGCATCTCAGCCATGCGGTGTTTCGCGAGAAGACGGTACTGCTCGTCGGTCGCCCCCCGGAGAAGTTCCCGCGAGACCCGCAGGGAATTCACCGTGACAAAGGGAATCGCACCCCGTCCGCGTGCTTCCCTGACCAGGGCGATCCCGATCTCTTCCGGAACATCGTAGAGATCGATGAGAACCTTCTCGCCCCGCTTCAGGTTGGTCGAGTAGCGGACCAGTTGTCGCGCCAGCTGATCGATCCGGGGATCGTGCATTATAGCCTGGGTTTTGAAAGAAGGGTCGGCCTACTCCTGGCGCCACTGCTGGTAGGACGGCACCGCTGTCTTACCCCTTTCGTTAGGATTGTCCTCCAGGCTCGGATTATTCGAATCGAGCCGCTTCCCAAGATAGGAGTCATCGAAGGCCCCGCCGCCCGCCTTATGGTCATCGACCGTTCCGCAGGAACACATCGCCAGCACGCAGCCGACACTCAACAGCATAAAAAACGCAAGTTTCACAGCACGCGGACTATGCCCCCCCCGCCCCGGTGGGGGCAAGTGAAAGCTGCGTGCCGGGGAAATCTGTCCAACTTCCCGTTGCGACCACCAGCGGGAGACGGCCCCTGGCTCTCCCCCCGGGAGCGCTTGTCTCCCCGTGGTTCCGCTCGTAGCATCCCGCCGTGATTCGCCTCGGTATTCTCGGTTCCGGTTCCGGTTCCAACATGCAGGCCATTCTCGACGCCATCGCCGCGGGTGGGCTCGACGCCGAGATCGCCTTGGTTCTCAGCGACATACCGGAGGCCTACATTCTGGAACGAGCAGCCCGGGCCGGCCTGCCTACCGGCCTCATCAACTGCCGTGATTTCAGATCAGCCTTCCCGGAAGAGGCCCAGCACGAAACCGCCGAAGCTCTCCGGCAATCCGGGGTCGAACTGGTCTGCCTGGCTGGGTTCATGCGCCTGCTGCGCGCTCCCCTCCTCCAGGCCTTCGCCGGACGCATCATCAATATTCACCCCTCCCTCCTCCCCAGTTTCCCCGGGCTTCACGCCTGGACCCAGGCCGTGGAGGCAGGTGCCACCGAGAGTGGATGCACCGTGCACTACGTGGACGCCGGGATGGACACCGGCCCGGTCATTTCCCGGGCCACTGTTCCCGTTCTTCCTGACGACACCCCGGAATCCCTCCACGCCCGCATTCAGGTCGAGGAGCACAAGATCTACCCCACGGCCATCGCGAAAGTTGCTGCCACCCTCAAGACTGGCTAACCAATTCCGCTCATTGAGCCCCCGGCCTCCGAAATCCAGCCCGGGCTGGCCCTGGCCACCCTCCCGATCTTCGTGGCCAAAGATCCGGGGATTCAGGCCTGCTCGCCGTGGGGCACTCTAAAAGTGCCGGGAACGGGGCCTCCGCCACGTTCTGTTCCCTTGAAGAACGCCAGCAGCGCTTCAGGCCTCCAGGAAATTTCCCATTTTACCCTTCGGGTTTAGCGAGTACCTCATCTCCGTGCCTCACGATTCCCTTCAGACGCTCCGCAGGACGCTCAACGATACCATCCTGGGCTCCGAGCAGGCGGCCGACCTCCTCCTCACGGCCCTCCTCGCCCGGGGCCATGCTCTCGTGACGGGCCCGCCCGGGATTGGAAAGACCTCCCTGGCCTCTACCCTTGCCGCCTCCCTCGGCGGCATCTTCAAGCGCCTCCAGTTTACCCCTGATCTGCTTCCCTCCGACATCATCGGCTACAATCTCTACCGCCAGCAGAATGGTGAGTTCGAGTTCGTCCCGGGGCCTGTCTTCTCCAACCTTCTCCTGGCCGACGAAATCAACCGCGCCTCTCCCCGCACCCAGTCCGCCCTTCTCGAATCCATGAACGAGCAGCAGGTTTCCATTGATGGGGAAACCAAAGAGCTCCCCGATCCCTTCCTGGTGGTGGCTACCCAGAACAACACCTCGTCCACGGGAACCTTCCCCCTGCCTGAGCCACAGCTGGACCGGTTCCTCCTCTCCATCCCGATGGCCCTGCCTTCGGAGGACTGTCAGCTCGATATTCTCAAACTCCACAGCAATGAAGCCCTGTGCCAGGATGACGTTCCCCGCATCCTGCACCTGGTGGATCTGATCGCCCTCCAGGAGCAGGTCACAAAGCTTCCCATCTCCGACAACCTGCAACGTTATCTCCTGGCTCTCTGCCAATCTGCCAGGTCTCTGGCAGGTCAGGACCACGTCGTCTCCGTACGCGGAACCCTCGCCCTGCAGGCCGCCGCCCGCGCCTATGCCCTCCTCGACGGCCAGGCTGCCGTTCACCCCGACCACCTGCAGGCAGTCTTCCCTCATGTCCTGCGCCATCGTCTCCTCACCGAGGACACCCTCGATCCCGACCCCATCCTCGACGCCGCCCTCAACCAGACGCCGGTTCCGTAACTGCAGCTATCCGTTGTCGGCCCTCTGACGACACATGTCCGTTTGCTGAACACCCGCCTCCGCTGCTCGACGTCAGGCAAACCATAAACTGATCCCGAATGCTTACTCCCCGCGGTGCCATCCTCCTCGGCGCATCACTCGCGCTTACCGTGCTGGGCGTTCTCCGGACCGACGGAATCCTCGTCACTCTGGGTGCAAGCGGCTGTCTCCTCCTGGCGGGGGCCTGGATCTTTATCCGCCTGAACCTGAAAAGGCTCTCCCTCAGCTTGCGCGCACCCACCCGGGTCTACGCCGATCAACAGTTCGACCTGCGGGTCCTCCTTCACAACAACCGCAGCCTGCTCGACGCCTTCAGTATCAAGATTGAACTGCATCTCGCAGGGCAGGTCGACATCCACACCTTCGCTCCCTGGACCGCCGCCGGATCGGTCTCCGAAGTGCGCCTGCGAGGCTCCATTCCCGGGCGCAGTTCTTCCCCTGAGCACGACTACACCCTGGAGACGATCATGCCCCTCGGGCTCTTCCACGCGAAGGCCTCGGGAGTGATCACGCACGAAATCCTCGTCTTCCCCCGCCCTCTCACCCCCAGGGAGCTCTCAACCCAGGGCGCCCTGCACGATGCCTCCCTCCTGCCCGGCACCACTCCCGGTCACGCCCCCGGTGAACTGCGGGGCATCCGGCCCTGGCAGGCCGGCGATCCTGCCAAGCACATTCACTGGCCCACCTCCGCCCGCTCCCTCAGTCGCGGGCGTGGGTTGCGCATCCGTGAAAACGATCCCCCCGGCTTCTATCCCCGCCACTGCACGGTGCTTTTCCATTCCTTCGGCATGTCCGGCCAGCTCATCCGCGCTGATCGCTTCGAGTGGGCCCTCTCTCTGGCCTGCGGAACCTTGCGCTATCTCCGGGAACACGGGATCCCTGCTGTCTTCCTCGCCGATTTCAACGAATGGCACCCTCTCTCAGTGGTTTCCCGCAGCGGCTTCGGCAACCTCCTCGTCTCTCTCGCCCGGGCCCGGCGTCGCAGTGACACCGAGGCGCACAACCTTGCTCCCGTGATCGAGCACGTTCCCGAAGATCACTCCCTCATCATCCTCTCCGATATGCCGACAGAGGCCTGGAAAGACACCCTGCCTGACCGCCAGGCCCTCCTCATGGACATCCGTCAACATCGCTACGGGGCGAGGAAACTGCAAGTCCGCGAACAGTCCTCCTGAAGAACGCCTCAACACCCTCCCGCAAATCGGCCCCTGCCAACCACCCCATGCGCAGCATCTTCCTCGCCCTCACGGTCACCACCGCCTATGTCCTGCTCCGCGGCCGGCCGGAGGAGTTACACCCGGTTCTGCGAACCTGCTTCGCGGTCCTGGTCCTGGTCCTTGGGATAGGGATGTGGCGACGGCGGAAACGGGCGTCCTGCAGCCTGGCGCGTTCCGTCCGGGCACCCGGCTGGTCGGACTACCTCGCCATTGGTCTGGGCATCCTGAGCGTGGAGTGCCTCTTCCTTTGCTTCCTGAGTGTGGTGCCCTCCCACGCCGAATCCATCTCCGGGGTTGTGGCCGACACCCTGTTCCCGCCCCGGGGTGACGACCGCCCGTCCCCCTCCGGCGACGACGCCAACCCGCACGGCACTACCGTTTCGGGCAATTGGCTCTGGGATTCCCAGGGCCGCCGTCGCCTCCCTCTCAGCAGCAAGGCTCGCCCCTCCGACAAACCTGAAATCTTCTTCCGACCCCGGGACCCTGCAACCTCCGCCCGCCTCCTTCGCAGCCGGATCTACCTGCGCGCCTTCGCCCTTGAAAAGTTCGATGATTCCACCTGGTCCCCCGTGGGCATGACCCCGGAGCTCCTTCTCCCGGACGAGAATGGCAACGTCAATCTCAAGCAACCGGAAGGTCGTCCCGGTCCCCTGCTCCGTGGCGAGATCATCCAACCCTCCCACCCCGGCGGCGACGACCTCTTCACCGCTCCCCAAGGGGCCACCCGGGGCAAGGTTGAGCAACTGCGCCACGTCGATCCCGGGATCTTTCGTCTCAATCCCGCGGCCGACCCGGAACAGGGCCACGCCTACGAGGTGGCCGCCAGGACCGTCACCCTCACCAGCCTGCTTGAATCCGGGGTGCTGGAAAGATTCCGCTTTCCGACCCTCCCGGAGGACTCCCATCTGCTTGAACTGCCTGCCAACGAGGAACTGCGCGACGAAATCATCAACCTCTCCAGCAAGACCCTGCGCGATGCCGCCTCCAGGCTTGTAGGCCTGCGCAAGCTCCTCTGGGAGAATTACTTCTACTCCCTTGAAATCGATAACCCCGAAGGACTCGACCCCATGCTCAATTTCATGCGCCACGAGAAGCGCGGGCATTGTGAGTTCTTCGCCACCGCCGGAGCCCTTCTCAGCCGTGCTCTGAATATTCCCTCCCGCATTGCCTATGGTTGGAGCGGGGGTAAATGGTACAGCGGTCCCGGCTACTTCATGTTCCGCGCCAGTGAAGCGCACGCCTGGACCGAGATCTACCTCGAGAATGTGGGCTGGGTCGTCTTCGATACCACCCCGCCGGGAGCGCGGACGCGACTCGACATCGCCGACACCGGAGAGGAACTCCCTCTCTCCCAGGAGGGGCTGCCGGACTTATCCGCTTCCCCGGAGCACTCCTTTGAAGACTCCTCCCTCTGGATCTCCCTCGCGCTCGGGGTCGGTCTCGCCCTCGTCCCGCTCTGCTTCCTCATCCTGCGTTCCCGCCGCAAGCCTGCCGGAATCCCGGGCGCTGCCTCCGAAGGACTGCTCCCCGAACCACCCCGCTACCTTGCCCGCTTCCGGCAGGCCTGTGCGCGACGCGGGCAACCCATGCCCCCTGGCCGCACCCTGCGCCAACAACTCACCACCCTCGCCAAGACCGATCAGATGCCCTCCTTTTCCGAGGACCTCCTGAAGTATCACTACGCCATCACCTACGGGAATGCCCACCCCGACAAGCTCCGGGAATCCGCTCTTCTGCGGGCCATCAAGCTCTGGGTCTGATGGCGGCTTCCCCCCTCTGTCATGGTTTCCACAACCGGGGTCACGGGTTATGCTGCCCTGCAGTTCACCGAACGGCAGGATTTCTGCCAGGACAGGGCTACAAACAAATCCTTTGGACAACCCTACTTCGAACGGGTGATGTGAGGCGAACGCAGATAAAAGGGCTCGGGCGGGGTCTCCAGCAGCTCCCGGCGTTCCTCCTCGGAGCGCACCCGCCAGGCCTGAAGGAGAAGCTCGGCCGAGGGGACCCCCAGGCGGACGTCGGATCCGGGTAGATCAAGTCGCGCGGGGTCCTCCAGGCTCACCAGGGTCCAGCCGGACTCCCGCGCCACGTCTACCCGTTGGCTAAATCCCACCTGATCCGATAAACAGGGATTTCCGGCCAATTTTCCCTCGCGAAGCTCCAATGAGAAAAATGTGCCCCGGCGGGCATCGCCCAGAACCAAGCACGGCCCTCCGGCCCGCACATCGGCAAGGGCCTCCGGAGAGGGAATTCCCACCGCAGGGCACTGGTGGACGATCGCAACACCCTGCCCTGCCGCAATTCCGACCCGTGCCCCGTTATAACTGCCCGGGCCCGTCCCGATCAGGACGAACTCGATCAAACCCTGCCCCACGCGGTCCAGGGCCTCCTGCAGGGGCTCCAGAAGAAGCTCCGAGGGCCGCCGCCCAAGCTCAAATTGTGCCGAAAAAATCGTATTCTCCCCCCAACCCACGGCCACCGAGCCGCACGGCACACTCGTTTCGATCGCAATCTGGTAGCCCTCTTCCACACCCAGATGGTATGCTCAGCCGGAAACTCTCCAACGAAGAAACTCTTCTAATCGGAATCTTCATCTATTAATTACCAACTTGCACCTTGCAACACAGCCCGCTTTTTTCGCGGGGCGCACAATCCCTCCCCGGGACTCCGCCTTACACACTTTACCTTATTGATTACACATGTCCGATTACGCCAAAGGCCTCGAAGGAGTCACCGCCAACGAATCCGTCCTCTCCAACGTAGAAGGCCTTGACGGCCGTCTCTCCTACCTCGGCTATCATATCGACGACCTGGTAGAGCACTGCTGCTACGAGGAGGTGGTCTATCTTCTCCACCATCGCAGGCTCCCCGGGCAGGCCGAGCTCGATGCCTTCAAGAAGGATCTCGCCAGTCGACGCGCCATTCCGCAGGGAGTGGTTGATTTCCTCCAGGCGGCCCCCCGGGAGGCGGGCCCCATGGATGTGCTCCGCACCGCAGTGTCCATGCTCGGTCTCTACGACCAGCGGGCCAAGATCGGCGAGCCTGACCACGAGGCCAACCGCGAGGTCGCCATGTCCCTCTGCGCCCAGGTGGGCACCATCGTGGCCTACTACCACCGGGCCCGTCAGGGCCTCGATCTCCCCCCCGTTCGCGAGGACCTCTCCGAGGCTGGTCACTTCATCTATCTCTCCACCGGGGAGGAACCCGGGGAGCAGGCCACCAAGACCCTCGACATCGCCTACACCCTCCACGCCGACCACGGAATGAACGCCTCCACCTTCTCGGCCCGGGTGACCATCGCGACTCTCTCGGACTTCTACTCCGCGATCACTTCCGCCATCGGCACTCTCAAGGGACCACTCCACGGCGGAGCCAACGAGGGCGTGATCAGGATGCTCGAGGAGATCGGCTCCGTCGACAAGGTCGACGCCTATATCGAGGACGCCCTTGCCAACAAGCGGAAGATCATGGGCATCGGTCACCGCATCTACAAGGTGCTCGATCCCCGCGCCCCCCACCTCAAGCGGATGGCACGCAAGCTTACCGAGGAACTGGGCGAACCCAAGTGGGTCGAAATGTCCGAGCGCATCGCCCAGCTCATGGAAGAGAAGAAGGGGCTCAATGCCAATGTCGACTTCTACTCAGCCACCGTCTACTACTCCCTCGGCCTGCCCACCGACCTCTTCACCCCCATCTTCGCCATCGCGCGCACCAGCGGGTGGACCGCCCAGGTCCTCGAGCAACTCGAAGACAATCGGCTCTACCGTCCCCTCACCAAGTATGTCGGTCCCCAGGAGCTCATCCCGGTCCCCCCGATCAACGAACGATAGCGCCCCCTGGAAAGGCTCTCCGCGGTTCGCAGGAGATCGCATGAAGGCCGCCCTACGCTGCCTTCATCATCAACATTCGCACTCCCACCAGAATAAGGAGAACCCCGAAGATCCGGCTGAGCTGCTGGTTGCCCAAATTCCTCATCAACTCG
This sequence comes from Akkermansiaceae bacterium UBA7890, assembly GCA_002501065.1. Classification (GTDB taxonomy): domain Bacteria; phylum Verrucomicrobiota; class Verrucomicrobiia; order Verrucomicrobiales; family Akkermansiaceae; genus Roseibacillus_B. Next base: position 32,272 of record DLRK01000152.1, on the reverse strand, counting down.
GTTCCGTACCAGGCCGCCACCGCCGCCCCCAGGGCCGTGCAGGCCACCAGCTTCCAATCGATAAGCTCACTCTTCCTGATGACATGATTGGCCGTGCCCGCCAAGGCGGTCACCACCACAATGGCCAGGGAGGTCGCCACCGCGTGCTTATGTCCCATCCCGAGGGCCAGGACGAAGGCGGGGACCATGAGGATCCCGCCGCCCACCCCGCAGAGCGCTCCAATCAAACCGGCTGCCACGCCCACCAGGAGGCCAATCAGTAGGATTCTCATCTCCTCCAGAGCAACACGAAGATTCTGTTTATCAAGAACGCGTTTCGTTCGCTCCGTCCCGGCCCTCCAGCGCGTCACGCACTCTTGCGTTTCGGCTTTCTCGTCCCGCCCATGGCCAGACCGGCCACCAGGCGATGGAGCACCATGCGCGGATCAAGCTGGGTGGTCACCAGGGACTTGTCAGCCTGCAGCACCGCCTCCAGGGCATGGCGCATCTCCCCGGTCGTAAACTGTCCCGCCTTTTTGGCGGCGAAGAAGAGGCCCCAGGCATTCACGGTTCCGCTCTTGGTCCGGGGCAACCAGGCCTTTTCCCCGTCAGGAAGCCGGTTAAGCGCGCCAGAGAAGGAATTTCCATTGTGCAGGGGCAGATCCGGATGAGCGTCCAGCAGCACCCGCACCATGAAGAGATTACGCACGGTAGGAATAATGGCTGCGCGCATGAGGCCAATCGCACTCTCTCCCCGTTCCAACTGCGCATCCACCAACCTGATGGCCCGCACTGTATCCCGGCGTTCGAGGGCCCGGCTGATTTCCCACACCACGCCCTTGCGGCTGAGGGGCACCATCAAACGCACGTCTTCCAGCTCCACCATTCGCCTCTCTCCAAGATAGAGATTGAGCTTCTCCAGTTCGTTGCCGATCTGGCGCGTCTCTTCCCCGGCCATCTGCACAAACAGGTCAAGGGCCTCGTGATCGAAGGCAAGCCCCAGTTCCTTGGCCCGCGTAGTGACCAGCAAGGCCACCTCTTCCTCCCACCCGTCCTTGGAAACATCGACCTTGTCAAAGATCGCTACCTCCGCGTTCTTCTGCAGCCACTTGTAGAATCCGCGTCGCTTGTCAATCGCGCTGGCACTGATCAGAAAGGTCACCTCCCCCCCGATCCCCGCCTTGAGCACCTCCAGCAGATCTTCCACTCCCTGCTTGGCTCGCTCCGATCCCCCCGTGCGGTCATCGGCCAGAAAGTTGGCCCCCTTCAGCCACACGATCTTGTCCGCCCCGAAGAACCCGATGGTCTGCAACGCTTCGATGGCCCTTGCGCACACCTGGTAGGCCTCCTCAGAGTTGGCCACGACCCCCTCCACCACGTCATTGGTGAATTCTTCGGCCTCGCCCTCGGGCTTGAGGTCATTGAAGAGGGCCAGGGCTTCCTCGGAAACCCGGCCGTCATCCGTCCCAATCACTGCATGGACCGCCCCCGGCATGCCCCCTGCTTAGATCCCCCGCCCCAAACCAGCAAGCCTGCACCAGAGCTACGGAAGCAACGAATGTCCGGACTCCCGTGACAATGGACAAATAACGCAATCTTCGTTCAGTTTGGAGTCGCCTCCACCTCATATTTTCCTTACTAACTCCCTCCGGCCCATGAAGACGATCGTCACTCTACTCGCTGCTGCCGCGGCCACTGCCGCGGCCCCAGGCTCCCTCATCATCACCGGAGTTTTCGATGGCCCCCTCCCCGGGGGAGATCCCAAAGGGGTCGAACTCTATGCCACCGCAGCCATTGCCGACCTCAGCATCTACGGGCTGGAGACCGCCAGCAACGGCGGGGCTTCGGGCGGGGCCCCGGAGGCCACGCTTCCGGCCGACACCCTGGCGGCAGGGGAATTCTACTACGTTTCCAACCGCGACGACGGAGACTTCGCCCAGTGGTTCGGCTTTGCGGCCAATTTCTCGGGCCCCTCGGGGGGAGCAGTGAACCACAATGGAGACGATGTGCTTCTTCTCTACCAAAGTGGAGCGGTGATCGATTCGTTCGGCGAGCTTGGGGTGGATGGCAGTGGCACGCCTTGGGAAACCCTCGACGGCTGGGCCTATCGCAACAATGGGGTCAGCGCCAATGGCGGCACCTTTGATGCCGGCAACTGGTCCTTCTCCGGTCCCAACGCCTGGGATGGCAATGACAACGTCAATGGTGGCTCCGACAATGGAACCAATGCCACCGCGACCCCGCCCTTCCCCGCCGGCACTTTCCAGATCCCCGAACCCACCTCCACCCTTCTCGGTGGCCTGGGCCTGGGCCTGCTCTTCCTGCTCAGGCGGAAGAAGTAAGCGCTCCCCTCAATTACCGGGTCCGGCATCAGATCCCGGGGGACCCCCGGAATTCTCCGTCTTTCGGGCACGCGCCTCCCGGAAAAAACTCTGGAGCAATCCCACGCACTCGTCTGCCAGCACCCCGCCAGTCGCCTCACAACGATGATTGAGAGGTGGGTTGGCCTCCAGCAGGTTGATCCATCCCCCTGCCGCCCCCGCCTTGAGATCGGGGCAGCCGAAGACCACCCGGTCCGGTCGACAATGCACAATCGCACCCGCGCACATGGGACAGGGCTCCTTGGTCACGTAGAGCGTGCAGCCGTCCAGGCGCCAGTCTTCCCGGGTATTCTGGGCTGCGGTGAGCACCAGCATTTCCGCGTGGGCGGTCGCATCCCTGAGGGTCTCCACCTGGTTCCAGGCTCGCGCGATGACCGTCCCCTCCTGAACCACCACCGCTCCGATGGGAACTTCTTCCGCGGCGTAGGCCTTCCGTGCCTCCCGCAGGGCCTGCTCCATGAAGTAGGCATCACTGGTCAGGTCGATGATGGGTTCCTCGCTCACGCTGCACAGGCAAGCACACCCGGCGAAATACCCAAACCCCCAAATCCCCTGAGGCCCGGCCCGGGGGGAACCCCCGCAGGGCAAAGGGAAAGGGCCGCCGCGGGGCGCAGGTCCGGCCAGGCTTGTCCGGAAGTCTTGAATTGCGCGGCCACGCGGCTAAACCAAGGGAGTGAAGAGTTGGACTCCATCCGACCGCATCGTGGCTCCCTCCGTGCTGGCGGCCGATTTTTCCCGCATCGGGGAGGAGTGCTCCAGGGCCATCGCAGCTGGTGCCGACTGGCTGCACCTCGACGTCATGGATGGGCAATTCGTGGACAATATTTCCTTCGGTCCCGCCATGGTGGAAGCCATTCACGCCACCAACGGCATCTTCCTCGACGTTCACCTCATGATCGCCCGGCCGGACCACTATCTCCCGCGTTTCCTGGAGGCGGGGGCCGACCTCATCTCCGTCCACGTGGAACCTGAGGCCGATCACGACGTCGCGGGCAGTCTGGCCGCCATCCGGGCCGCAGGATGCAGGGCCGGACTCGCCGTCAATCCGGCCACGCCCCTCGAAGAGGTGTTGCCCTACCTCAACCAGATCGACCTCCTCCTCGTCATGACGGTGGTCCCGGGCTTCGGGGGCCAGGCCTTCATGGCCGAGGTCATGCCCAAGGTCGAGGACGCCGCCCGCCTGCGCGAAGAACGCGGGCTGGCCTTCCACATCGAGGTGGATGGCGGCATTGATCCGCAAACCGCCCGCCTCGCCGCCGGCGCCGGGGCAAATGTCCTGGTGGCGGGATCCTCCACCTTCAAGGCCCCGGACATCAGGGCCGCCATCTCCGCGATCCGGGGGGCCTGATCCCGGGACCTGTTTCCCTTTACCACTCCGGGGGGGGATTCCCGCTCGCAGTTTCATTGCCCGGCCGGATGCGACCGCCCGACTTTTGCTGGTGGTAATCCGACCGTCCCCGCTAGCCTGCCCCATGCTTCGTCTCGCCTTCATCCTGATTTCCGCGGGCTGTGCGCTCTTTCCGGGCCCTTCCCAGGCCCTGAAGGACCAACCGGCCTCCGAACCGCCCAATGTGCTGCTCCTCTTGGTCGATGACCTCAAACCGGCCCTCGGGTGTTACGGCGATCCCCACGCCCGCACCCCTCATCTCGACCAACTGGCGACCCGCGGACTGCGCTTCGAACTGGCCTTCTGCAACCAGGCCGTCTGTGCCCCTTCCCGCTTCACCCTCATGCTCGGTGCGCACTCCACCGCCACCGGGCTCTATGGGCTCGGCAACAGATTGCGCCACTCCCACCCGAAGGCGGTCACCATGCCGCAGTTTTTCGAGCGGCATGGCTATCGCGCCGAATCAATGGGCAAGATTTTCCATATCGGTCACGGCAATGAGGGAGATCCCGAATCCTTCAGTGTGCCACACTTCCACGACAAGGTTATCGAATATCTCGATCCCGCCAGCACGGAGGGGGGCAAGCTCACCAGGGAGGAAGCCTACTTCACGAACCAGCAACTCAACCGCATCCACTCCCTGCCCCGGGGCGCCGCCTTCGAGGCCCCGGAGGCCCGCGACGAGGACTACGCCGACGGAAGGGTGGCAGCCGAAGCGGTCAAACGGCTGCGGGCCGCGAAGAAACGCAGGAACCCCTTTTTCATGGCGGTCGGTTTCGTCAGGCCCCACCTCCCCTTCAGCGCTCCCCGGAAATACTGGGATCAGCACGATTCCTCCCAGCTGCCGCTTGCCCGCGACGAAGACCACCCCGCAGGTTCCCCCAAGATCGCCCACAAGCGTGGCGGAGAAATCGCCATGTATTCCCCCGTGCCACGCAGGAACGAGGACTACACCGTCGAACTCAAACGCAGGCTGGTGCATGGCTATTATGCCAGCGTGAGCTACATGGATGCCCAGATCGGAAAAGTGATCGCGGAACTTGATCGGCTCGACCTGTCCCGCAACACCATCATCGTGGTATGGGGAGATCACGGGTTTCACCTGGGCGACCTTGGCATCTGGACCAAACACACAAACTACGAGCAGGCGAACCGAATCCCCCTCCTGCTGATCGCCCCCGGAGTGACCAGGGCGGACACCGTCACCCGCCAGCTGGCGGAGAGCGTCGACCTGTTTCCCACCCTGGCGGAACTTGCGGGGCTCCCGGCTCCGGAGGTTCCGCAACCGCTGAGCGGGAAGAGTCTTGTCCCCGTCCTCAAGGACCCGGCCAGACGGATACGGGATCACGCCTTCCACTGCTACCCCAGAAGAGGCGGTGTGATCGGCCGCGCCATCCGCACGGAACGTTACCGCATGGTGGAATGGAAGAAGCCTGGCGCCCCGGCCGGAACCGCGCAATACGAACTCTACGACTACAGGGAACATCCCGTGGAGCAAAGGAACCTGGCCCGGGAGCAGGGGGAGGTGCTCGCCAGATTGAAGGGGATCCTCGCCCGCTACCCGGAAGCGGTGGGGAGATAGCAATCGCAGGGAGATCCGTCCCCGGCCGACCAGTTGTCGAATCCCCGGCTTGAAACTGGTCCCGGGGCGCAAAGCGGGTGGAGATCGTTTGCGTTGATCCGAGGACTGGGGCATGGTTTTGTCTCCTCGCCCAACGAAATTCACGCCGTGTTCCGTTCCTGGCTTCCGCCTCTTGCCCTGATCGCACTCCTCGTCCTGCCGTCCTGTTCCGCCCCACGGGTCGACCCCGCACTGGCACGTGTTGTCAACCCGGACAAGCCGCCCAAAGCCTCCGTCGGTCTCTGGCCCCGCCGACTTCCCCCCGGCATTCCCTCCTACATCGTCAAGCAGGGAGAGCCGCCTGTCGACGAGGGCACGTTCAAAAGTTGCCGGGTTTTCAAGGCTGGTGCGGTAAAGGATGGAGTGGCTCTCTTCGTGGCCAGCCGCCGACAGTTCCCCGTCAAGGAACGCCGGGCGCCCTTCACCCTCACTGTCGCCGATGCCGGGGAAGACCACGTCCTGGAACTCAGGGCCAGGGACCACCGGGTCACCCTGGCGGTCCTACGCCGCGCCAAATCGGATCACCCCCGCGGCCTGATAATCTACCTCACCAGCATCATGCTCATCTCTGAAGAGGAAAAGGCCTTTATCCGCCAGCTCCAGAAGCGCGGGTGGAACGTGGCGGCCATTACGCCCTCCATCGACCTCTTCGCCAAGGATCGCTGGGAGCAGGAATGGGATCTCTCACAGCTCGATCAATACGCCAGCTTGATGGCCTACGAGATCGATAACCATCTTGCCGAAACCGCCTACGCCACGGAAGCTGTCCTGGCTTACCTTCGCCGGAAAAGCCCTTCCTGGCTGCACGGCCCCCACGTGGTGATTGGAGCCAGCGCAGGCGCCCTCGCCGCGCCCATTCTCATCAAGCGCCTTGGAGGGGTGGATGCTGCGGTCTACGTCGGCGGGGGTGCCAATGTCCCGGAGATCGCCCTGGAATCGTCCCTCAGGATCTACCGCCCGAGAATTGTGGTGAACGAAAAGGATCCCCCCGCCCAGCGCCAGGCCAGTCGCGAAATCGCCCGCTCCCGGCTCAAGGAGCTCGCCCTTCAGCGCTCGCGTACCGATCCGCTCAACGTAGCACCCCTCCTGCCGCCGGTTCCCACCCTGATGTTGAGCGGTGAACTGGATCTCATTGTTCCTGCCCATACCGGGGACCTTCTCTACAACGCCCTCGGCCGGCCCGAACGATGGCGTTATCCGGCAGGGCACATCGTTCTCTTCCTCGGCTTGCCGCTCCAGGCCGACCGCGTGGTCAACTGGATCGAGGGCGTTGTTGCACGCAACCCGAACCTGGCGCGAAACTGAGTCCCCCGGCAAACCGGGCTCTCCGCGACGGCATGCAGACAATCAGGCCGGCCCCCCGCCTACTCGCAGGGATACTGCCCTGATCCGGTCTTCCCTTCTCTCCTGAGATTCGCCAGCATCAGAGACCTTGGGCCTCTCCCGCTTCATGTCCTCCCGCCTGCTCATCCATGTCAGCCTCTGCCTGCTGGGACTCGCCCGGTTTGCCGGGGCAGGCACGATGCTGTTTACCGACCGTGGCGCCAGGCTCGTCCGGATTGCCAACCTTGACGGCTCCGGTTTGCAGACCCTTATTCCCTCCGCAGGTTCAAACATCCGCGGCATCGCCATCGACGTCCCTGGCAATGACCTGTTCTATGCCGACAACGGCGCCGACATCATTTACCGGGCCCGCCTGGACGGTTCAGAACGGGAGGCCATTGTCACTACCGCCCTCGGCTTCCCCGCCGACCTCGCCCTCGACCGGGCCGCCGGGAAACTTTACTGGTGCGATCGCAACAACAACCGCATCGAACGCGCCAACTATGATGGCAGCAATCGTGAGACCCTGGTTTCCACCACCCAGCCCTATTACCTTGATCTCGACCGGGTGCATCAAAAAATCTACTGGGGTGATTTCTCCGGAGGAAACATCTTCCGGGCGGATCTACCGGACGCGACGAATATCCAGACCGTTGTCAGCGGTCTCGTTCAGACGCGAGGAGTCAAGGTTGATCCCGGCGGGGGCTACCTCTACTGGTGTGATCGCAATGCCCACAAAATCCAACGCCGGCATGTCGACGGTGGCCCGATCGAGGATCTTTACAGCGGCCTGGACACGCCGCACGGCATGACCCTGGATATTCCCGCGGGCAAGATTTACTGGGTCGACACCGGCACCAACAACGTGGCCGGCAGCAAGGGCGCCAAGGCGGTAAACCGCGGCGACATGAACGGAACGGGTCCGCATGAGGTGATCGCCAACGTCAACCAGCCGTGGGACATCACCCTCGATACCCGCGTTACCTCCTATCCCGAATGGATCCAGAGACGCTTCCTCAAGGAGGACCCCGCCTCCTTATCCGATCCGTCCGCCGACCCCGACCACGACCACCGCAATAACCTGCTGGAGTATTTCACCGGGCTCAATCCCCTGGTCGCCGAAAACCTGCCGGTGACAACCCACGCATGGGCAAACAACACCCTGCTTTTCACTCATCGCCAGAGCCTCTCCCCGATCCCCGACATTTTGGCCACCATTGAGATTTCAACCGACCTGAAAACCTGGAACTCGGGTGCCGCCTTCACTGAAATACTGGAGACGAATCCCGGTGATGGCGGCCTGGATATTGTCCATGGAGCAAAACAGGAGGCCTTTGCGTCGCCGCGGAATCTCTTCATGCGCCTGAAGGTTGAACTCGCTCCCCCATGACCCTGCACCCTCCGCTCGAAATCGAAGACCCGCCCCGCCCCGCTCCGGAGTCACCGGGGGTGCCGCTCAACGACCCGGCATCCTGATAAAATTCAGATCCCAGAGGAACTGTTCCATCCCCGCAAGGGTGTTCCAGTAGTTATCGTTGTCTCCCCGCGCATTGAAAAATCCGTGTTTCTGTCCCTGGGAAATGATCAGCTCGCACGAACGCTTCTTTTTTTTCATGCGTGCTTCAAAGAGCTTGTGCCCGAAGACCGGAGTAGTGGTGTCTGCCGATCCGACCAGGATCAGGGTCGGAACCGTCTTATCATGCACATGTTCTACCGGGGAAAGTTCCCGGTAGCGCTCCTTCAGTTTGTCATGGCCGTAGCCCTTCGGCGACGTATCGATGACAGGATTGAAGAGAACCATGGCGGCGGGAATGAATACGGGCTCGCCTTTCTTTATCCCGTCATGGCCGGCAACCAGTCCGCAGCAGGCTGCCAGGTGACCCCCGGCCGAGCCCCCCGCGGATACGATCCTGTTCGGGTCAATTCCCTGGCCCCCTGCATTCCGCCAGACCCAGCGCACTGCCGCCTTGGCGTCGGCCACCGCCTCGAAGGGGGAAGTCTTATGCCGACTGCGCACGCGGTAATCCGCACAATAGGCCACCATTCCGCGCGAGGCGAGGCGGGTGGCCTGGGGATGGAACTGAGTGGTCGAGCCGCCCACCCAGCCTCCCCCGAAAAAAAAGACAATGGCGGGACGCTCATCATCGGCCTTCCACCCCGCTGGTCGGAAGATCTCCAGTTTGAGCTCGGCCTGTTCGGTTTTCCGGTAGGTCACCACTTCGTCCGGTTTGCGGACTTCCGGCTTGGGCGCTCCCAGAGCAATCGAACAGGGAGCCAGAAGAGAAATGGTCAGGAGCGCGCGCATGTGGCATTCTTCCCCCACCACCCGCGAAGGAGCGAGAAAAAGATGCCGCTCCTGCCCTCGCCTCCTCCTCACATTCCGGAATCACCAGCATGACCAGGCGCAGTCTCGGATTTATCTTCCTCGGCCTCGGTCTGGCCTCCCTGGCAGGAGGCCTTCTCCTCTTCTTCTCCGGCATCTTCACGATAGCGGACACCCTGAGCCCTGTTGCCCGGATCACCTCCCCGGGAGAGGTCCCGGTCAGGATCGACGAGGCCGGGGTCTACACCCTCTGGCATGACAGGAAAGTCCAGGCCGGGGCGTCGTCGTGGTTCGAGGCCTCACACTGGGAAGTGGTGCCGGTCGACATGAGCTTCTCGCTTATCCGGGTTTCTGACCGGAAGGAATTTCCCGCCATCATCGCAACCATGCACTCCTCGATCTCAACCCCGGACCGTGAGTCCTTCGGGATCGGAACCTTCGAACCCGACAGGGAAGGGGCCTATCTCCTGAAGGCTACCTCCACCATGGACCTGAACCACGAATTCTCGCTCACCAAGGGGAAATTCACTCGCACCCTCACCGGGATCGGTCTGCGCTTGATTCTCACCTGTCTTCTCGGATTTTTCGGAGTGGTGTTGCTCGCCCTCGGACTGATCTTCGTCCTCATGAAGAAAAAGCCAACTCCCCTGCGCCTCTCGCCGTCCGCACTCTAACCCCATTACATGCAGTCCTCCCTTCGCGCCCTCCTCTTCGACTTTGACGGCCTGATTGTCGACACCGAGTGGCCCATCTACCAGGCCTGGTGCCAGACGTTCCGCGACTACGGTCACCCCCTTTCGCTGGAAACATTCAACCAGTGTATCGGAACAAACTTCGATACCTGGTCCCCGAAAACCCATCTCGAGGAATTGACCGGCAGCCGCATCGACTGGGATCCCCTCGATTCCGCCCGCCAGTCCTCCATTGATAAGAATCTGGAAGGCGCACCAGCCATGCCGGGAATTCCCGAATCCGTGCACGCTGGCAGGAAGTCCGGCTTCAAACTCGGCGTCGTCTCCAGTTCATCCCACCGCTGGGTCGACGGCTGGCTCCAGAAAATCGGGCTCTTCGACCAGTTCGACCTCACGGTTTGTCGCGACGACGCTCCACGCATCAAGCCCGCCCCGGATCTCTACCTGGAAGCGGCCCGCCAACTTGAACTCAGTCCCGGAAGCTGCCTTGTGGTCGAGGATTCCCTCAACGGAATCAAGGCTGCCAGGGCCGCGGGCATGCCCACCGTTGCCATTCCCAATCGTGTGACCGCCTGCTGTGATTTTTCCCTCGCCGACCACGTGCTGGGTAGTGCGAGTGACTTGGTGGGGTTGATCACCGAAAGTTCTCGCGCCCCCTCCGACCAGTGACTTTCAGACCGGACCGGAGCCTTACAGCCCGGGGGGATGACACACTACATGTCCCTTGGTAGAACGCCGGTGGGGCCGCCAGCGGGGACCGTCCTGCCGGGATTGCCCTTGGGTATCGAAGCGGAGACCGGCGATGACCAGAAACACGTGACCATTGCGAACGCAGACCGTGATCCACTCTCCGGGGCCCCGCCTTCCATAACGGAGAAAGCCTTTCGAGGGCATCTGATCCTCCATGAGCCCAGCGTTGCGAAGGACGAAGGACGTCGCCCCGGAGCAGTCGTAGCCGTTGTCGTTCAGCCGGGCATGCCCTCCTCCCCACTTGTAGGGGAGACCCTGAATATGGTTGGCGGCGGCAATGGCGCGTTTGACCGGAAGGGGAGCATTGCGAGGTGCAACCGCCCGTCCATTGACGAGAATGGCGTTGTTGGGATGCGCCTTGTAGGCCACTGCGTACTTGGCCCTGCCATAACGGGAGCACGAAGACAGACAGATCGCCAGAACGAGCGCGAGAAGCGCGAGGGAGGGTCTCATTAATTTATTATGGAAAGGGCGAATGTAAGCTATCCTAATATTGATGGCCCGGGCTGTCGATCTCTTTTGTTGGGCTTGGCGCAGTGGGACACCGCTGAGCAACCACAAAAGCCCTTCCTGCCTGAACGCTGTTTCAATCCTTGAGACGCAACCATTCGGCCACTTCTTTCATGGCTCGTGCCCGGTGGCTGAGCCCGTTCTTGATGCCCGGGCCGAGCTCCGCGAATGACTGCGCATGGCCCTCCGGGACAAAGAGCGGATCGTAGCCAAAGCCCCCGGTCCCGCGGGACTCCTCGAGAATCCTCCCTTCCACGCTGCCTTCAAACTCTCCAAGGACAACTCCTGACCGGGCCACCACCATCACACATCGAAAGCGCGCCGTTCGTTGTTCCATGGGAACACCGGTGAGTTCGGTGAGTAATTTCTGGTTGTTTGCAGAATCGTCTGCATTCGGTCCCGCAAAACGGGCAGAGTAGACCCCAGGTGAACCTTGCAGGGCGTCAACTTCCAGACCGGAATCGTCGGCAAGGACAAGCGACTGGCACAGATTGCTGATGGCAACCGCCTTGAGCGTTGAATTCTCGCCGAATGTCACCCCGGTCTCTTCCACTTCCGGAGCATCAGGAAAGGTAGAAAGATCCGCCACTTTGAAGCAGCCCTTGAGCATGGCCACAACCTCCTCGGTCTTGTGCGTATTCCGGGTCGCAAGCAGCAATTGCTTCATTCCTTGATCCTCCCCGCATCGCAGCGAAAATAAAATGCGAAAAGGGATTCCTTCTGATTTGTCCTACCGGAGAGGACGTGATTCCCCCCGCTGGATCAGGTCGCGTTTTGTGCCTGCGCAGCAGTCCTCTCAGACCGGGGATACTGAAAAATCTGCACGCCGTTTCCGCCGGTCAGCGGCGTCGCCATCCGGTTGTGCTCGCATAAACATACGATAGAATTTCGCTCGCTCCTCGCCTCCAGCCTCCCCAAGGTTCCCTATTGTGCCCGTTCTTCCTCTGCGGAAGGAAATGTGCCCCTTGAACAGCTTTGAATGCCAGTAGGCAGTTCTCCGCTCCTTTCTTCTAGAAAGGAGCGACAGAGGCCCCGTCGTGGTTTCGGTGCTACCGCGACGGGGTTCTGCTTTCCGAGGGGGGGGAGCACTTGCCCTGATACGGGATATCTGCCACCGTCCCGCCCCGTTCCGGGAGCCGAAGAAGCAGCACGATGAGCGAGAGACGCAAACCCTATCCCTTCGATCAATTCGAATCCAAGTGGCAGGAACGGTGGGATGCGGACAAGGCTTTCCGCATGCCGGGACCGGGAGAGGAGGGATTTGATCCGGACGCACGCAAGTTCTATGCCCTCGACATGTTTCCCTACCCGAGCGGGGCCGGGTTGCACGTCGGCCACCCCGAAGGCTACACCGCCACGGACATTGTCACCCGCTACAAGCGCAAGAAGGGATTCAATGTTCTCCATCCGATGGGCTGGGATGCCTTCGGACTGCCTGCCGAAGAACATGCCCGCAAGACCGGCGAGCATCCGCGGATCAACACGCAGAACAACATCGACAACTTTCGCCGTCAGCTCAGGATGCTGGGCTTCTGCTATGACTGGGACCGCGAGGTCAATACCACCGATCCTAATTACGTGAGGTGGACCCAGTGGATCTTCCTGCAGATCTACAACAGCTACTTCGACGAGGCAGAACAGAAGGCCAGGCCTGTCTCTGAACTGGAGGCCCGGGGCTGGTCCAGGGATCAGATCGACGAGGTCCGCCTGGCCTACGTGGCGGAGGCCCCCGTCAACTGGTGTCCCAGCCTGGGCACGGTCCTGGCCAATGAAGAAGTGGCCGAGTGGGAAGAGAAGGGGCACGCGGTTGAACGCCGTCCCCTCCAGCAGTGGATGCTCCGCATTACGAAGTATGCCCAGCGCCTCATTGACGAGTTGGACGACCTCGACTGGCCCGAGGGAATCAAACTGCTCCAGCGAAACTGGATCGGGCGGTCCGAAGGGGCGCGGGTGGTCTTCGCCCTGGCGGACGATCACGACCGCGTCATCGAGGTCTTCACCACCCGACCCGACACCCTCTTCGGGGCGACCTACATGGTTCTGGCTCCCGAGCATCCCCTCGTGGACCAGATCACCACCGACGATCAGCGGGAAGCGGTCGCGGACTACCAGAAGGTCTGCGCCACCAAGTCTGAAATGGAGCGGGGCGAACTCAACAAGGGCAAGACGGGGGTTCCGACCGGCGCCTTCGCCATTAATCCCGTCAACAACGAGCAGATCCCGGTCTGGATCGCGGACTACGTCATGATGGGCTACGGGACGGGCGCCATCATGGCTGTGCCCGCTCACGATACCCGGGATTTCGCGTTTGCAAGGGCCTTTGACCTGCCCATCCTGCAGGTGGTGGAGCCTCCCGCTGGCGAAGACTGGCAGGGTTTCACCGGTGACGGCACGGCGGTGAACTCCGGGCCGCTCGAGGGCCAGTCCACTCCCGAGGCCAGGAAGACGATCACTGCCTGGCTGGAAGAGCAGGACCGGGGCGAAGCGCAGATCAACTACAAGCTGCGCGACTGGCTCTTCTCCCGTCAGCGCTACTGGGGGGAGCCTTTTCCCATCATCTGGAAGGACGGGCGACACGAAGCCCTCCCGGAGTCGGAGCTTCCGCTCCTGGCCCCCGAACTGGAAGACTACAATCCCACCGGAGATCCCGAGCCCCTGCTCTCCAAGGCCGCGGAGTGGGTGGAGTTGCCCGACGGCGGGCGGCGGGAAACCAACACCATGCCGCAATGGGCCGGTTCCTGTTGGTACTATCTCCGCTATTGTGACCCGGCCAACCTGGAGCAGTTCATCTCTCCCGAGGTTGAGCAATACTGGCTCGGCAGCAACGGGAATCCCGGAGGAGTCGACCTCTACATCGGCGGGACCGAACACGCCGTTCTGCACCTGCTCTATGCCCGCTTCTGGCACAAGATCCTCAATGACCTTGGACACCTGAATACGCCCGAGCCGTTCCAGAAACTCGTCAACCAGGGGCTCATCATGGGGGAGGATGGGCGGAAAATGTCCAAGTCCCTCGGGAACGTCATTAATCCCGATGACGTGGTGGCAGAGTATGGAGCCGATGCCTTCCGCCTCTACGAGATGTTCATGGGCCCCCTGGAACAGGTGAAGCCCTGGAACATGCAGGGCGTGGAGGGGGTCTCCCGATTCCTGGCCAAGACCTGGAGGGTTGCCATGAGCCTGAACCAGGAAGGCGCGTGGGAAGCGGGCGACAAGCTGGAAGACGGAAACGCCGAGGAGGGCCTCCTGAAGATAATGCATGCCACCATCAGGAAAGTGGGCGAGGACATCGAGAAGCTGCGGTTCAACACCGCGATTTCCCAGATGATGGAATGCGTCAACGCCTTCACCTCCGCGAAGAACGTCCCCCACGCACTCTTCCGTGACCTGCTGGTTCTCCTCAATCCCTTCGCCCCCCATCTCACTGAGGAGCTCTGGGAGCGCCTGGGCTACGCTGGCTCCTGCCTCGGGGAGGGCTGGCCCTCCTACGACCACTCCCTCCTCGTGGAGGACGAGATCGAGATGGTGGTGCAGGTCAATGGCAAGGTGCGCTCCAGGATCATGGTAGCAGCCGAGGCCGCCCGGGATCAGGTGGAGGCCGCCGCCCAGGCCGACCCGAAAGTGCAGGGGCACCTCGAGGGGCTGACGGTGCGCAAGGTGATCGTTGTCCCCGCCCGGTTGATCAACATCGTGGCAAATTGAGGAGTTCTTTCGAGTTGGCGATCCACCGCTCTGGCGCTACCTGTCCGGCATGCTTCGCGTCAACGGAGAGCTTATCGACCCCAACCTCCTTGAGGATGCTTTCGCCCGGATCAAGTCCGAGGCGGAAGCGCGCCTGCAGATTTCCTGCTGCGAGCGTGACCCCGAATTCATGACCCAGGCCGAAGAGGAGGTTATCGACTCCGTCCTGATTGCCCAGGAAGCCGAGAACCGCTTCCCCGAGCTTCCCGACGCCGAGATCAAGACCCGGCTTGAAGAAACCCTCAAGGAATACCGCAAGCATGGGGCCAGCTGGGACATGCTGGAGGCTCAACGCGAAACCATCCTCGGTGAGTGCGAAGCCAACCTGCGGATGGAAAAGTTCCTCGACAGCGTGCTGGCCGGCAAAACCGACGTCAGCGCGAACGACGTCAAGACCTACTACCAGGAGAACCAACGCGAATTTCGTAGCGTGACCGAGGTCCGCGTGCTGCACCTGATGAAATCTCTCGAAAAGCACGAGGATCCCGTAATCCTGCTGGAGGAGATGGGCGAACTCCGCGAGACGCTGCTTGAGGGGGACGACTTCGAACAGGTCGCCAGGGCCGAGACGGAAAAGGAATCAGGGGAAACAGACCTGGGCTGGATCGCCTTCGACCGGCCTTCGAACCCGATCGAGTCCATCATGTTCACCATGCGCCTGGACGAAGTGAGCCCGGTCATCGCCTACGAGCACTCCTATCACATCCTCAAGATCGCGGAGATCAAACCAGCTGTGGTGCAGCCCTTTGAAGAAGTGAAGGAAGATATCGCCCACCGGGTTGAGTTCGAAAAGCGCCGCGATGCCCTGCGCGAGTTCGCTTCCAGCCTGCGCGAAGGCGCCACCGTGGAACGGGTCGACTCCGATCGCGACGAGGAACCGGACGAAGACGCCGCTGCCCCGAGCTGAGGTCCCTGTTTCTCCACCCGCAGACACCCCCGGGAAGAGCCAGCGCGAAAGCGCCCCTTTTCACTTCATCCACTTATTGTGCCGCAGCCAGTCCTCAAGGCGGTCCGGCCAGTTCTTTGAATCTCCCGAGCGGCCCAGTCCGTAGCCGTGGCCTCCCTGGGCATAAATATGGCAGGACACCGGCACGCCCTTGTCTGCACAGGCGGCCGCAAAGTCCGTTCCGTTGCGCAGGGGCACCGCCCGATCATCGGCGGAGTGCACGAGAAAAATGGGCGGCGTCTTCCTGGTCACCCGCCTGGCGGTGTTGTTCCGGTCCAGGAGCTCCCGGGAGGGATTGGCTCCCAGCAGATTGCGCACCGACCCCTGATGACAGTGGGGCTGGCCCATCGCGATGACCGGATAGCAGAGAATCCCGAAGTCCGGGCGGCAACTGACCTGGTCAATGGGATCGTTCGTTTCCTGCTCGAACTTGTCGTCAAACATGGTCACCGCGGTGGAGCAGAGATGCCCGCCGGCTGAGAATCCCATGATTCCAATCCTGGTCGGGTCGATTCCCCAGTCCCCGGCCTTGAAGCGCATGGTCCGGATCGCCCGCCGGGCATCCATCTGGGGAACGGGAAAGTGATACCCAAGCGCCGGATTGGAGCTGACCCGGTATTTCACAACGATGGCCGTGATTCCCCGCTTGGCGAACCACTCCCCCACCTGCCGGCCCTCGTGATCAGCCGCCAGCATGGCATAGCCCCCGCCGGGCAGGACAACCACCCCTGTTCCATTTGGCTTCTCCGCCTTGAAGAGCACGTACTGCGGAACCTCGGTATGGGCAATGCGCCAGCCGTCTCCCCCCGTTTCCGTGCCGGCCTTGGGGCGCGGGGCGCCAGGCGCTTCCCCGGGCCACAGGTCAATCCATCCGGCCCCGGAGACCAGCGGCGCCGTCATCAGCAGTGCAAGCAGCAGTTGTTTCACCCGGACAGCCTAGGAAGCCGCCCGGTCATCGGAAAGAACGGAGTCGCTCTCAGATTCCGATGCCAACCCGCCTGCGGTAGCCCACCACGTAGCCAACAAAGGCCCAGAACAGGCTGTTGAGGACGATGAGAACCACCATTGCTCCCAGTCCAAGGAACGTTCCCACCGGTGGCGCCCCGTTGAGGGCGGGCAGGATGGCCACCAGGGAAGCGAGGAGGCCAATCCCAAAGGCCCACCCGATGAAGGCCCGCACCTCCTTGAAGATGACGCTTCTGGTCACCCGGTGAGAAATGCCAATGGTTCGAAGGACCCTGAACTCACCCCGCCGTTCGGCGAGGTTACGGGCCGTCACGATTCCCAGCCCGGCGCTGCCGAGAATGAGCCCCAGACCGCCCAGAACGTGAAAGATTGCGATGTAGGTGTTCTCCACGCCGTGAAATCCCTCCAGGCGTTCCCGCGTCAGGGTGACCGTGCTTCCGCGGTCTGCGGTGGCTTTCTGCAGTTGTGTTCGCGCGTGTCGGGGATCACCGGGCACATCGGCCAGAAAGAGCCGGTAGCCTTCCTGAGACGGGAACAGCCTGAGAAAGGCGGTCTCGTCCACGATCAGATTCCCCTGAAAAATGCTGTCGGCCAGGGCCCCCGTGAGTTCGACCTCAAAATCCACGCCCCGCTCGTCCTGATAGGTGATGCGGTCTCCCACCTTCTTTTTCAGAACCCACATCATGGTGGTCTGATCGACAAAGGCCCGCAGAACCCGGGGCTGTGCCGGTTCGCGGAGAATCTCCCATCCCTTCTCGATATCTCTTCCTTCGGCCACCGCCTTGAGGGTGAACGATCCCCGTTGAGCCAGGACGCCGACATCGGTGGCCAGCAGGCGGGGACGGGCGGCGGTATTCAGATTGAAACAACTCGCATCATCTCCCACTCCCATGCGAAAGGGCCGGATCTCTCCCAGCAGATCCCGTTGATCCCCCAACTCGAAGTAGTCCGGGTCCTTCTTTGCATCGGCCGCGCGATTGACCGGACTGGTGGTCTCGATCCAGAAGGCGAACCCACCGGCCCCGCTCGCCTTCTCAGCCCATTCTTCCCCTCCGTGCTTCCGGAAGGCCGTCACCGCGATGACCAGGAAGACTCCGCAGGCCAATGTCCCCACCACCACCAGGCTGCGGGTGGGACGCCGTCCGCTGTTGAGAGTGGCCAGGGCACGGGGCGAAAGAACCCGGCGCCTCCGCGCTCCATTCCAGCCCAGCCACGCGCGGTAGTTCAGCAGCCCCGCAATCAGGAAGAACGTCCCGGAAAGAAAAAAGGCGGCCTGCGGACCCATCGCTCCCCTGGCTGCGATGCACCCGAACCCGAGGAGAACACAAAGAAGCCCGCAGATGAGCAGAAGACGCATCCGAGCCGTGCCACGGCACACCTCCTCCACTCCCGCCTCCAGCCGCAGCGTCGCGCTTTTCCGGGCCTGCTTCCGCACGGTGCACCAGATGACGCCCATCGACAATGCGATGAAGGTGAGGAGCCCGGTAACCATGCTGACGGGGTTGAGGTGAACGACAAAGAAGGTTCCGATCGAATCCTCACTCCAGATCGTCGCGAGAAAACGCAGGATCCCGGTCGAGTAGGCGATCGCGACGAGGAGGCCGATGAGCCCGCCCCCCGTGACAATAATGAGACCTTCCATCAGGCGCCACCGCAGAACCCTCTTCGCGGACACCCCCAGGGCTGTCAGCAATCCGCTCTCCCGGTTTCGTTGTTCTATATTGAAGCGGAACAGCATTGCCGTAAGGGCCACTGAAGCCACGATCAGGAAAACGCTCATGCTCAGGAAGAGCCCTGCTATGTCGACCGGCGACTGGGCGGCGGCCTGGGCGTCTTCGCCAAGGTTGCGCAGAAGCAGGCCCGCCATCCCGGGCTCGAGAAGGGGGAGAAGCTCCCTCTCCAGTTCGGTTCCCGGGGCCTCCCTGGTGGGGACCCGCAGGGACGTAAACTCTCCCCACCGGTTCCCGAATAATTCACGCCCCCGCTCCTCGGAAATAAAGGCCTTGGGGGTTCCCCGGTGTTCATCCCAGTAGTCTTCGTCCTTCTGGCGAATGCGGCCCAGATCAAGGGGCAGCCCTGGCGCCCAGTCCTGGGCGTCTTCCGCCTCTGCCACTCCCGGGAAGTCCGGCATCCAGAGCTGGTCGGCCGCCAGGCCCTCCCGCGCCACGATGCCGCGCACGCGAAACCCGGCGGTGGCCTCCTCCAGTTGGTTCCCTCCCACCAGCCTGAAAAAGGCCATGCTGACCTCCTCTCCCACCTCAAGTTCAAGATCCTCCGCCAGCCAGTCGTTGATCACGATGTCCTGCTTCGAGAACGGCTCGGGCAGGAAGGGCGCCCCCTGCGACCGGACCGCTGCCACCATGGAGTAGGGGGTCTCCTTCCCCTTGGCCGCATAAGTGTTGACCAGGTAACTGGTCACCGGGACGGTCCCTGGAAAGCGGGCCCTGACCGCTTCGACAATCGGCGCCTCAAAGAAGATGCGCGCCGAGCGGATCTCGGTCGCTCCCGCCAGCGGAACGTCAACCAGGGAGAAGCCATAGTCTTCCAGGGTCATCCGGCTGCGGATGTGCCCCGCCAGATCGCCGCGGAAGGACGTCCCGTCCTCCCCGGGGCCCAGCAGAAGGAGGTTGGCGCGGGCGGGTTGATCAACCACCTGCTGCAGTCGGCTGAGGGGAACGAAAACGGTAGGGACCGGAAGCTGGGTGGCCTGGAGGTTGAAACGCCCGAACTGCCCGTCACCCACTACGGCCCGCACGGTGGCGCGGAAGCTGATCACGTCCTCTGCTTCTCCAGAAAGCGGCGCATCGCGCGACAACATCCCGGGTTCCTGCAGGCGCAGGATCACCGAGTCGTCCTCTTTCAGGTCCAGTGCGTTTGCCAGGTAGTCATTGACCGCCACCTCGCGGGACTGGAGGTCCACCTCCTCGCCGGAGCCCGGTGCAAATCCCCAGAACCGATCATCCACTCCAAGAATCTGGACCCTGCCCAATCCACGCTCACTGGACTGTGAATTGAGCTGGCCCCGCAGGAACAGAATGGGCGCAGCCCGCAGGGAATCCGTGGCCACGTCCGTGGCAAGAGCGTCACGGAAGAAGCCCTCCCCCGCCACAAAGACCTGGTCGACCTGCCCCACCCGCTGGCGCGCTACCTCACGAAGAGTCTCTTTTACCGAGTCCCCTGCAATCAACGCGCCCAGCAGGACGGTGGCCCCCAGAACCGCCCCTGCTCCTACCCCGAGGTAGGACAGCTTGTAGTGCCAGATCCCACGCCGAATGAACTTGAGGGCATTCATTGCTTCTCCAGTTTCCCGCCGCGAAGCTCGTAGTGGGCCTGCATTCGCCGGGCGAGGGCCGCATTGTGGGTGACAACCACCAGGGTCACGCCCATCCGGGCATTAAGCTGCTCAAGTAAATCAGCCACCACTCCGGTAGTCTCCTGATCGAGTGATCCGGTCGGCTCGTCCGCCAGGACCAGTCTCGGCTCGTTGACCAGGGCCCGGGCGAGGGCTGTCCGCAGCCGCTCTCCGCCTGAGAGCTGATGGGGAAAGTGGGCGAGGCGGTCCTGCAGGCCGACTTCGCCCAGCAACGCTTCGGCCCGGGCGGCGGTTTCCGTCTCCGCCTCCGCCCAGCCCCCGGCCAGCCGCGGAAGAACGACATTCTCCAGGAGGGTGCACTGCGGGAGCAGGTGGTGGTGCTGGAAGACAAACCCAAGGGACTGATTCCGGAAGGCGGCGGCCTGCTCCTCGCCAAAGGACGCCACGTCCCTGCCGTCGATCAGGACGCGCCCCTCACTGGGCCGGTCCAGGACTCCCAGCAGATTGAGCAAGGTCGTCTTTCCGCTCCCTGATGGGCCAACTATCGCGGCGGTCTCTCCCGCACCCACCTGCAGGTTCACCCCATCGAGCACACGCAGCGACTCGCCGGGCATCTCGTAAACCTTGCTGACATTCTGGACATCGATCATTCGCTAATTCCCTTCCGGTGCTGGGTCTTCCCTGCAGAACCCGCCCGGGCGGCTTCGAGATCGGCGCGGATCTCGTCGGGGATGGGGGCGGGGGCGGGGCTTCCGTTCTCAAACTTCACACAGGCCGCGGCCACTGTCCCGGTGGCAATGGGAGCATCCGCAGGATCGAGGTAAAAGCGAAAACTGTAATGAACCGAGTGGGTGCGGATCTCGTCGATGGAGACCCGGATGACAAGGAGGTCGTCGTGGCGGGCCGGTTTGCGGAATTCACAACTGGCACTCACCCGCGGCCATCCGATTTCGGCTTCATTCATCTCCTGAGGAACGGGATGGCCGAGGCTGCGCATGAACTCGTGCTCTGCGGTCTCCATGTAACGGTAGAAATTGGAGAAATGCACAATCCCGGCGAGATCGGTTTCGTGAAACTCGACCCGCCGCTGATGCTCGAAGGAATAGCTCTTGCTCTCGTCGCTCATGAATCCCGTGGTCCGGCTGCGGCGCAAGCCCGCCCGGCGAGCTCGAGGAAGCCGTCTTTCATGGCGGTGACGCTATAACGTTCCTCCACCCCGCGACGACCTCTTTCTCCCATCGCGGCCGCCTCTCCCGGGTTGGCCAGAAGTTCTTCCCAGCCTCGCACCAGCGACCGCGGGTCACCTGGTGTCACCGTCTTCCCACCCCCGGTCGCGGCAACGATCTCCTCGAAGGCCGAGCCCTCCGGATTCACCACCGGCACCCCGCTCGCCATCGCTTCGATCAGGCAGAGACCGAAGGCCTCGGAATAGCGCATCGGCACGGAGAAGACCGTGAGTCCCCGCAGGAACTCCGTCTTCTGCTCCCGCGTCACATTGGGATGCCAGTCCACCAGCTCACTAAGACCGGCCTCCTCGATCTTCCGCTTCTGATCCTCCACAAACGCCTCATCGCCCGGAGGGCATGATCCCGCGATCCTGAGGCGGCACTGCGGAAACCCGCCCCTCTCCTGGAGCAGCAGGTAGGCCTCCACCAGATCCCCAAGGCCCTTCTCGCGACTCATCCGGGCGAGATAGCCAATGGTCTGCGGACCGTCTGCCAGGCGCCTCCCATATCCCTCCAGGTTGATGCCGTTGGGAAGAACCTCGATCCCGGTCAGGGGAATCCCGAGGCGCTCTCCCATCACCCCGGCATAGAAGTGGCTGGGGGCAACGAGCATGTCGCACTCCGCAAGGCGCTCCTTCATCCCCTCCCAGCTTCTGGTGCGGAAAGGCTCAGGCAGGCTGTCGAGAAAGGTGTCCTCTCCCTGGAAGAAGGCCATCACCGGGATCCCTGCAAGGCGCTTCTTGAGTTGCCGCGCCACTCCCGAAAGAAGCGCGTTGGAGAGCGCGATGATATCGGGCCTTTCGTGATGCTCCAGCCAGTCGATGAGCTTGTCGAGTTCCTTGGTGAGGCGGCTCTCGTCCACCTGCAGCATGGCCAGGCATATCTCCGCCTGCTCGCGTGGACTGGTCATGTGGCTGCGCCTGGCGGCAGCCCGGAGAAGCCCTGTCCCATTGAAGAGCTTGTCCAGCCAGCGCGGAGTGTGGCGGAAGAAGGAGAACTTCTGCTGCAGGTACACGTTAATCCCGCCAAAGAAAACCGGCACCTTCCGCATCTGCGGAAGGGCCTCCTCGTCCAGCAGCATGGGTAGATACATCGGCAGCATTGCCACCTCGTGCCCGTCCCGGTGAAGGGCCGTCACCAGGGTGTTGTCCCGCATGCATGCCCCACAGTGATAGCTGCCCGTGCCCGCGGTCAGGAAGGTGACTTTCATGAAGGACGGGAAGGGGGGATGCTATTTCACGGGCCGGGCACCCCGTCCGTGCGCGAGCAGCAAGGCGGCAAGGTCGTCCAAGGCTTGGACCAGGGGTCTGCAGTCCTTGTCGTCATGATCGCCGACAGGACCGTCGGCGGGCATGGACCGGATGTCTTCTTGCTTCCTGGCCAGTTCCGCAAAGCTGAAGTCCTCCTCGTGAGACGCGCGGATCGCCTTGCGTGTCCCTTCGGTTTGGCTTTCAACATTGCCCGGCATTTCAATGATCAATCGCTGAGTCGGTTTATTGACCTTCCACGCAGAAGAGGCTGCCATCCGAGCCCCCCACCACAATACATCCGTTGGCGAAGGCGAGGTCGGAGCTGATGCCCTCTCCCAGATCGAGACGCCAGATCTCGCTGCCGTCTGATGGTTTCAAGGCATACAGCCTTCCGTCTCCGGAACCAACGACAACTGCATCCCGGAAGACGATGGCGCCTCCGTCAATACGGGAGCCAGTCTTAACCCGCCAGACCCGCTTGCCATTTTCCCGGTTCACGGCATGCAGATGCTTGTCCCGCGAACCAATGAAAACCAACTCGTCGTTGAGGGCGGGCGCAGCGTAAAACCCGAAGTCCTTGTCCTCGTAAACCCACTTCGGCTTCTTCTGCTTTGTGTCCACCGCCACCAGCTGGTTCCCGTAATTGGCGCAATAGACCATGCTGCCCATGGTGGCCACCGTCCCGATGATCTCGGCATCCACCTGCACTTCCTTGACGGCCTTCCCGTTGGTCACATCGATGACGTGCACGAGGGCATCGCAGCCGCCCAGGACTACCGTCCTGCCATTCACGAGAGCGGGCGTCCCATTGATCGGTTGGGCGCTCTCGTAGGTCCACGCCTCGCTGCCGTCCTTGGTCCGCAGGGCGCGACAGGTTCCATCGTAGCCGTTGACCACCATCCAGTCCTCCCTGTTATCAGGGCTGCGCACCAGGAGACCGCCCCCCACGAATTTGTCTGCTCCCTCGTACTTCCAGATCTCCTTGCCGGTCTCTTGATCGAGACAGTAGAAGAAGCGGTCGCTCGACCCGATGAAAACCTTGCCCAGTCCCACGGTGGGCGGAGCGTCAATGGTGTCTTCCGTCTCGAACTTCCAGCGCTCCTTGCCGGTCTCAAGGTTGAGGGCGTAAAAGGTGCCCATTACCGTCCCGACATAGACCGTTCCATCCGCGATGGCGGCATCTCCCGTGACCGGTCCGTCAAGCACGGCGTCCCACTTGACCCGGGGCTTGCGGGGGACGGCTTCAGGCACCCGGCCCTGCAGGGCGTTGCCGCCGCGCGGGATGGCCCAGCTCTTTGTTCCGGCCGCCGCCTTTTTCTCTGCAGATCCCGCCTTGGCCATGCCGAAGACCAGCAGGATCAGGGCGGCCCGGATGAGGGGCATTCCGGGAAGGGGGTTCTTCATGGCGCACTTGAGGGGTGAGGCTGTATCTGCCCTACGGGAAAAGAGGGGATCCCATTTCATCAGGAGAGCCGGGTTCTCGTCGATCCGCGTCTTCGACATCTTCCTTGAACCGCCTGCAAGGTGTCAAACACGGATGCGGAGCCCCGGCCGAAGGCAGGATTCCGCCCCCTCCCGCACGCCGGCTATCTGGGCCTCCCGATAGCATAAAGGTGCGTCTGGCTCGCGAGGTAGATGGTGTCGTTGGCCACCACTGCAGAGCTGTAGATCGGGGCGTGGAGCTCAATGGTCCCAAGATGCTCCTTTTCCCTGGTGGCCCCCAGAATCACGACCTCGCCATCCTCCGTGCCAAGGTAGACCTTGCCGTCCGCCACCAGGGTGGAGGCCCACACCCGGCTTCCGGTTTCGTGCACCCAGCAGGGTTTGCCGGTCTTGGCATCCACGCAGTGGATATCCCCGTCGTATTCCGCACAGATGACCAGGCCGTCATCCGTGATGACCGGGGTGGAGATGGCGCGGCCGATTCCGGAGCCATCCCCATACCCGTAGGTCCAGATCGCTTTTCCGCTCAGGTCCCCCGTCCCGCTGGGATCGAGGCAACTCAGCATGCCCACCCCGTCGCCGTGCTCCGGATCCTGACCGGTTACGATGTAGACGAGTCCGTCGTGAATCACGGTGGTTCCAATGATCTCATTGGGACCCTTGAAGGTGGCATACTTGATGGGCGAGCCGTCCTCCTTGTGACGGTAGTGCGGCGGGTTCCCGTCGTAACGCCAGAGTTCCCTCAGGATGGGGGCTCCCCTCTCCCCGTCCCTCACCGGGATGGGGTCAAACCCGTAGGCAAAGCCATCGCCTCCGCCCCAGATGAGCATGTCCCTGCCCTTGACCTTGCCGATGGCAGGCGAACTCCAGCTGGCATGCAGCACCCGTTCCGAAACACCGGAGACCTCCTTGCCCAGCAGCTTGCCGGTGTTCTTGTCGAGCGCGATGAGCCCCGGAACGGATTCCCCCGGGATGTTGGTGTGCGACCAGTCCACCCCATTGGAAGTGGCGGTGTAGAGAATATCGCCATGCACGAGGGGGGAACAGCTCGATACGTTGTGCGGGAAAGCGCCCACTCCCTTGTCCGCGTCGCGCATGTCAAAGATCCAGAGAATATCTGCGTAGGTGTTGTCGATCCTGGGGGCGCCTTCCGCGAAAGTGCTCTTCCGACGACTCAGCGCAGCCTTGAGAGCGTCGCCCTCCAGTCCCCCCTCGATCTGTTTGGTCAGGCTTTCCACCAGGGTGGCGTGCTCGTCCGAGAGGGTCCGGGTCTCCCCCTCCACGGTGACATCCCGGGCCTTGTCCAGACCGGCATACCCGGCCCCGTAATACTTCTGCTCGTCCTTGAAGGGGCCGTCATTGCCGTTGGCCAGGCCGTTCATGTCCAGACAGATCACCTCCCCAAGATTCGTCACCGCCCAGACCCGGTCCTCCTCAATGGCGGGCGAAGAGCAGATGCCCACGTATTCCCAGTCGCTTGCCTTCAGGGCCGCATGCTTGGGGGCGATCAACTGCCAGAGAAACTCTCCGGTCTTCTCATCAAGGCATATCAGGTTGCCACGATCCACCACGTTGCGCTTGTCACGCGGTGAATCGTTGTTGGTCCCCGCGAAGACCCTGCCCTGGGCAACAGAAACGTTCCCGTAGGACTGCGATCCGAGCTTGGCGATCCAGCGGATGTTCTTCGCGGTCTTGAGATCAATCTCCTCGGTTTCGTCGTCCATCTCCCCGGGATTCACCTCCACCGGAAGGTTCCTGGCATTGCCCACCATGTTTCGGGTCGAATCACGGCCCCAGGTCGGCCAGTCTTCGCCCTGGGAAAGGGGTTCGCTGACACCCGCCTTCCCGCCGGCACCCGGATCGCCACCCGCATCCGCACCACCGTCCCCGCAGGAAGAGATGATCGGAACCAGGCCGAGGCTGACAATCAGAGGGAAGGCTGGGTTGAGTTTCATCTCCGGATAATGATGGAAGGGTGATTTGCCGGGCAGCGGAAACCTTAAGGGCGTCATGGATCGTTTTCTACGCGGAATAACACACGCTCCTTTTCCTTAATTCCTGCATCTATGAGCAGGAGAGGAAGGATTCGGGGGCGGACCCGTTACCAGATATCCAGATCCACGCGAATCCCGAACAACTGGGGATCCCCGGGAGTTCCGGCCGCGATCTGCGGGTTGATGAAGGTGTAGTAGCCCTCGTCCAGCAGGTTCCGGCCGAAAACCGTGACCGACCAGTTCTCCTGCTCGTAACCCACCTGCGCATCCCACACCCAGCAGCCTTCCTCGCTGAAGGCTTCCGTGTTGGCGGCGTCATAGTAAGTGTCCAACGCAGCGCGAACCGACGATCCGATGAAGAATCCCCCGGGCAGGTCGTAGCGGAATCCAGCACTCGCAGTGAACTCGGGGATGAAAGGGACTGTATTGCCATCGCGGTTGGCACCGGTGAAGGCGTCGGTGTAGTCCTCGAACTGGATGTCGGTGAACCCGGCCGTCCCGTGCAGGAGGAGCGGATCGATGGGCCGCCACTGCAGTTCCGCCTCCACTCCGCGGGACCGCACTTCCTCTGCGTTCACCACCACGAAGTCGGTCGAGAGTGGGTTCTGCGCGTTGAGCTGGTAATCCTCGATCTCGTTCCAGAAGGCGCGCACTACCGCATTCATGCGGCTCTCTTCATTCCGGAATTGGAGGCCGATCTCGTTGGACCAGTTGCGCTCGTCCTCAAAGGAGGCGGTGACCGGACTGTCGCTGAAGGCCGAATAGCCGTGCGGTTTGATTCCTAAACCGGAGCGCACGAATGCGGTGAGATTCCCGTCGATTTCGTAAACCGCGCCCGCGGTGGGAGAAAAGTAGAGATCCTCCTCACTGGGGGACTGGTCAGGAACCGGGCCGAAGGGCGCCAGGGTCTTCACCCGGTCCATGGCGACCCTGACGTGCTCAACCCGCGCCCCGGCTTCCACGGAAAGACCGTTGCCAAGGGCATAGGCCGCTTTCCCGAAGGCCGCGAAGGAGTCCTGCTCAATGGAGAAGCGGTTGCCCTCCACCACGATGGTATTGAAAGGATCGAGCGCGTTGAACGGAAACTGGCGGCGGGTCGCCCCACTGTTTTCCTTGCTCATGTAAAAGAGCCCGCCCCGCCAGCTCAATGGCCCGGCTCCCTGGAGGCTCTGCACCCGGATTTCCTGGGTCCACAATTCCTGGCTCTGCTCAATCAACGAAGTGGCGAAGGGTGCCTGGGTGAGGTCCAGGTCCACGGTCTGCGGACCAAGGTCCCAGTTCTGGTAACTCGTGATCGACTTCACCGTGCCCCACTCAAGATCCCGGCGCGCGTGCAGGGAAAGCTGGTAACGCTCGCTTTCATTCTGTCCCCGGAGATCGGAATCCACCGTATGGATATCGCCGGTGAAGGCCAGGTTGGAAATGAGCGGCTGCCCGAGGAAGGGATCCCCCGGCTGCCCGAGGAAGGGATTCTGCGAAATCGGCAGAGGCGTCAACCGCTGGCCTCCGTCGTCCACCCGCTCGGCCATGACCCGCAGCTTGATCTCGGTGTCGTCGCTGGGCGACCAGATCAGGGAGGCCAGCCCGCCCAGGACGGACCGGTCGTCGGGGCGGTTCCCCAGGGTCCGGTTTCGCACGAAGCCATCCCGCTCCTTCCAGTAGAGCTGGAAGGTGTGGCTGAAGGGGGTGTTCGCAAGGGGGCCGCTTGAAGAATAGGTCACCGCCCGCGAGTCGTAGGAGCCATACTCCAGACTGGCCGCGTCCTGCCAGCTGTCTCCGGCCTGCAGGGTGGTCAGGTTAATCATCCCGGCCGCTCCGTTGGCCCCGAAGCTTGCGCCCTGTGGTCCATGATGGACCCGGGCGGATTCCAGGGAGAGAAGGTTGGAGGCATAGGTGAAGGCATCGCTGAAGGGCACATCATCGACGTAGAGCCCAACCGCTGCCGGCCCGAAGAAGAGCGTATTGCTGAGACCCCGCATCGAAATCACGTTGCCATAACCCCGCGTATCGCTGTCCACAAAGTGCAGGTTGGGCGCGAGCGCGCTCAAGTCCTCCAGGGTCTCCACGCCGAAGCGGTCGAGGTCCTCGGGCGCCAGAACCGTCTCATCGAGGTCCCCCTCTCCTGCTCCCTCCCCCTCGGCGGAAGCGGTGACCCGGGTTTCGGGAAGGGTATGAATGATCTGGGCCGAAGCCCCTCCGGAAAGAAGCAGGCCCGCACCAAGCAAAACCTCCAGGGCAAGGGTAACAGCGCGTTTTGACATAGCGCGGTAGTCTGATGAGGCCGCGACGCTTTGCAAGTGCCAAGCCCGGGGTTATAGAAAAGGGAAGAATCGGCCACAAAACCATGCGTCTTTACATGAAACTCTTCCCCCTCTGCGCCCTTGGCGCCTTCGTTCCCGCTCTTCCCGCCGCAGACTGGCCCCAGTATCTCGGCCCCCGGGGAGCTGCAATCTCGTCTGAAAAAATCAATGGCAACTGGAGCCGCAAGGCTCCCCGGACCCTCTGGAAGACGGAGGTCGGCAAGGGGTGCGGCAGCTGGGCCATTGTCGGGGGGAAGGCCCTGGTGGCTGGCAATGACGGGCGCAACGACATTGTGCGCTGCCTCAACGCACAGACCGGTAAATCCATCTGGCAGCACCAGTATCCTGAAAAGCTTGGTCCCAATCTCTATGAAGGCGGGCCAAACACCACCCCCACCGTCGACGGCGGCCGCGTCTACACCCTGAGCAAGTCCGGGGTCCTCTTCTGCCTCAACCTCGCCGACGGGCGTCCCATCTGGCGCAAACACCTGAAGAGCGATTTCGGAGGCAAGGCGGGCGGCTGGGGTTTCACCGCTTCCCCGGTGGTGGACGGGGACCTGGTCTACGTCCTGCCCTGTTCCAAGGACGGCGCCTTCTATGCCCTCGACAAGAAAAGCGGCTCGGTCGCCTGGCACACCACCAACGTCCAGCGTTCCGGTTACGCTGCACCCGTCCTCACTACCATCGACGGGACGAAGGCCGCCCTCGTCTTCTACGGCCGCACCGTCGTGGCCCATGACCTGGCCGCCAAGGGCAGGATCCTTTTCCAGCACCGCTGGAAAACCTCCTACGACGTCAATGCCAGTAATCCGCACTATCACGATGGCAAGGTCTTCTTCGCCTCCGGCTACGGCATGGGCTACGCCGTCCTC
Source organism: Akkermansiaceae bacterium UBA7890 (assembly GCA_002501065.1). GTDB lineage: Bacteria > Verrucomicrobiota > Verrucomicrobiia > Verrucomicrobiales > Akkermansiaceae > Roseibacillus_B. Next base: position 3,255 of record DLRK01000152.1, on the reverse strand, counting down.
GATGTTACCGGCTCCAGCCCGAAGATTCTTCACCGCGACCAGGACATCCGCATGATCTTCCAGAACAGCGTGCGCACCGGCAACAGCATCACCGGGGTCTTCGGCGACAAACGGATCGATGCCGAGCTCATCCGCATGGACCTCCCCAGTGGGAAGATCCACTGGCGCGAGAAGATGCCCGGCACCCGCGCCTCCTCAGCGCTGGTGGGTGATACCTTTGTCCTCCTTTCCGAAACCGGCGACCTGGTGGCAGGCAAGGTGAGCGACCGGGGCTTTACGGAGACCGGCCGCCTCAAGATCCTCCCGCGCAAATGCTGGTCCCCCTTCGCGGTGTCCGACGGAAAACTGATCGCCCGGAACAACAACGGGGAGGCGATCTGTCTGGACGTGAGCCCCTGAGAGCGGCCCGGGGATTCGTGGGTTCCCGGAGCATCCGCCGGGGTGCTACCGGCTCACCAGGTGTGGCGTCACAAAGAAGTAGAGATCGCTCATCGTCTTCTGCTTCCGCTTGCTCTTGAAGAGTTTCCCGATCCCGGGGGCATCTCCGAGAATGGGAATCTTCTCTTCGCGCCCGATCTGGCGCGCCATGCGCAGGCCGCCAAAGGCCAGGGTGCTTCCGTGGGGCACTTCCACCCTCGTCTCCGCCTGCCGGGTATCGAGCACCGGGTTCATGAGCTGACCCTTGATCTCGTTATTTTTCAGGCTGGGCAGGGGCGTAAACCCCGAGACCGCCGACACCACGGTGAGAATGTGCAGCTTCACGCTGTCCTCTCCAATCGACTGGGGGGTGATATGGAGCTGCACCCCAACCGGCTTGTAGGAGATTTTCTCGGTTACGAATTTGTCGTTGGTGAGGCGTCCCTCCCGGATGGGGAGCTCCTGTCCCGCCATCATGTATGCAGGTTGCCCTGCTTCCACCGTCATGCGGGGCTGGGACACCACCTTCACCATTCCCGAGCGCTCAAGGGCCTCAAGCGTCACGTCGATTCCGATCCCCGCTTTCTGCAGCAGCCCCACCAGATTCAACATGCCGCCGGGATCCGGCCCCACCCCGCTGAGGGGATCTACCACCCTGCCCACAAAGGAGGCCGGGCTGAAGTTTCCCAGCAGGGCCTGTGAGTTTGAGGTGCCCAGATGCTTGAGTAGCGAGTTCATCCCCACCTGCATGTCAAAGTCGTCGGCAACTTCAAAGATCCGCACCGCGATCTCCACCTGCTTGCGACCGGAATCGATGTGTTCCATCAACTGCATCACGCTGTTCTGGGAGGCCTGCGCGCAGGTGATGACGAGAACGTTTTCAGAGGGCAGGGCCGAGACCGTCCCCTGATCCCCGAGATGGGCCTGCACCACCTTTACCAACGGTTCCAGCTGGTTTGGGGTGACCGTAACCACCGAGTTGTCGTTGAAGCTCTTGCGGGTGTTTGCCACGTTCACTCCGCCAAAGTGCTCAAGACGATAGTAGATCTGCACCTTGCCGTCCGGTCGATTGAAGGTTGGAATGTTCCGCGCCCGGCGGGGGGGTGGCGCGGACTTGGCAGTGAATCCCTTTTCCCCGTAGACCTGGTGTTTGCCGAAAATCTTCGACCAGTTCTGGCCCGCACTCATCCGACCCCAGTCCGCCAGTTGGATGATTTGATTTGATCCACCGAGAGCCCTTGCGTCCCGGCCGGTATTTCCCGAGAGCGTGATGGGCGTCCCCAGCGCGATGGCCTCGGTGGGCCCGTCGGTTTTCGTCCCTTCCACGCTCTTGCACTGGCAGAGAAGCAGGGAGGGCAGGCAGAGAAGCACGCGCAACAGGGTCAACTCCCATCCCACTTCAGACGAAATGGGAACGGGGAGCCCGGCACGGGGTTTCCCGATATTGTGTGACGAGACCATAAGGGTGAACGGTGGTCGTCCGACTTGCGGAAACATCCTACCATCAAAAGGGCAAGATTATTACAAAAATGTTTATATTTAATCTATATTTAGCGCTATTCCCTCGTTTTGCCCCGAAAAAGTCCTTTGGGGCCTCCTGCCCATTCCCCCTCTCTTGACGCAGGCGACAACTCGACCACACCGTCCCGGGGATGACCTTCCACCCGCATCCCCAACGCCCGGAATGGAAGGTCGGCGATGAAGCAGACCCCCGCGATCCTCCTCCCGAGACCCCTGAGGACGACATGCGCGCGCTCTATGGATGCGCTCCCGGGGACTGGGAACCGCGCCTCTACCTCGTGCCCACCGCTACCCCCCACATCGAAATCATCGAATTCTTTGAAGTGGGAACCGCCTTTGCCATCCGGCACGGCTGGGACGAACGCGACACCCTGGATCTCGTTACCAGCACACTCACCCGGATCAGCGAAATCATCCCCGGTTCCATCGAGCTGGCCACTTCAAGCAAACTGCGCTTCCGCTTCTGGCGCCGGATGCGCACTGACGAGCTTGAAGAAATCGAGCAGATCTACCGAAACGTCGACGACTACCAGGCCGGCCTTGAACGCTACCTCAACCACGGGCTGAGCGGCTCCTCCCTTCTGCATGACGTGGGCGAAACCGGGATCCTGCACCTTCTCTGGCGCTGATCCCCCTCCCGGCATCGCCTCACCACCAGCAACCAGTGCCTCCGCCACCCCGTGGTTCCGGAGGCCGCCCGCGCCTCCCGGCAGAAGGAACGTATGTCCGCTTTCCGGAGCCTGCTGCAGCTACTCTTCCCGCGAGGGGCTGCACCCGGAACCGCGCTGCTGCTCGAAGGCCTGCCCCGCCAGAAGGCAGGCCGGCACCACCACCAGCAGAAGTTCCAAGCGCGGAGCGGAGTGGAGGGTGAACATTTCCGCTCCGTCAAAAAGCAGCGATACCAGTCCGCAGGCCAGCAACGCCATCCAGAGAGACTGCCCCCGGGTCCCCTCCCGCCAGGCTTCCCGCAAGCTCCACCCGAGCACCACCAGGAGGAGGCCAAGCCCGAGCACACCGCCAAGAACAAGCTGGGTCAGATAGGAGCTGTGCGGGTGGTGGACAAACCAGCCCAGTTCTTCCGCGGGGATTTCGCTGACCGTTCCGAACCCCCAGCCCACCAGAAGCTCCATGCCCGAAAGACGCTCCAGGAACCACTGGTAAATGGCCCCGCGTCCCGTTACCCCCCGCGCGATGACCCCCGGCTCGATGACCCCTGGCGCAATGCCATCCGCCGCCATCCCACTCCAAAGAATCGCCAGGAAGTAGCCTCCCACCGTCGCGGCGATGGTGATCCCCGCGCTGAGACAGGCCCGCCGC
>DLRK01000165.1 GCA_002501065.1 Akkermansiaceae bacterium UBA7890 | reverse complement strand
GAAAGCAATTTACTAGCAGTCAGTAATGTCGATTAGAAACGACGTCACGGACTTCGCTGTTAACGAAGGACTCGCTTATCGCCGGCGGATTTTCCGATTTCTTGACCTAGTAACCGTCTGCACGACTGCCGCGATCATTGTGTTCGTTTCGCCTGCTGTGGCGGAACTGCCCGTGGAGCGGACATGGAACAAGGATTACAGCGAGCTGGTTCGTCAGATCGACCGCCTGAAGCAGTCGGACAAAAACCTCCGATCGCGTCTGAAGTCCGAAGCGTTGGATCGGCAGGCGCTGATTCTTCCGGAGGATCGAGATCCACTTGATGTTGTCCTCAGACGAACCAACGCACTGGTACTGTACTTCAAACAACAGGGGCAGCTCTCCCCGTCCGCTCTGGGTGACGCGGAGAAACAGCTGAGCGAACTCGATGTGGCGGCACGATCGGCCAACAAGCCTGAGACGCGCAAGGCGCTGTTCCGCCGAGCGTGCGAATTGCGGCGGCGAGTCGCCTTTTCCAATCCGCTTCTCGACTTTGATGACATCGTTTGTATGCTCGAACAGCCAGGCGACCGTCGCATTGTCGAGCAGGCGCGAGCAGAGTGTCCTGGGCACGCCAATGGTGGCGGGCCGCTCATCATTCGAGACTTCAAGTCAGAGGCCGCTCGCGTTCATGCGCTGGCTGGCATCCCAGTAACCGCTGGACCTTGGAAGGGCAAGGAACTGACAGGCAAGTTCTCTGGCCTGGAGTTGAACTACAACGGAGAAGAGATCTTATTCGCCGCGACGACCAGTGCCGAAGTTTGGCATATTTTCAGATTCAACCTGAACACCAAACAGCTGGTCCAACTGACTGACGGTCAGGCCGATGACTTTGACCCGCATCAGCTTCCCTCGGGACGAATCGTCTTCACCTCGACACGGCGTGGTGGGGTTGGTCGCTGTGTGCTCACTCCTCAGTCGTTGACTTACACGTTGCACTCGATGGAGCCCGACGGCACCGATGTCGTTTGCCTCAGCTTCCATGAAACCAACGAATGGGCTCCGACGGTCAGCCATCATGGGAAGATTGCCTACACGCGATGGGACTACGTTGACCGGCACTGGGGCACCGCCCATCATTTCTGGGAGTGTTTTCCAGATGGGCGGGATCCAAGGAACTTTCATGGAAACTACCCTTTGCCTTGGTCTGCCATGCCTCAAGGCGTGCAGCCCAGCGACTATGGCAAGGCGACGCTGGTTTACGGTCGAGCCTTACGGCCCGACGTGGAAATCTCCTTCCGTCCCATCCCTGACTCGCCAAAGTACACGGCCACCGCCGTAGGACACCACCAAGGTTTCTCCGGCAGTCTCGTCCTGCTTGATCCTCGCATTCCCGACGATGGAAAAATGGCCCAGCTCAGGCGGATCACTCCGGAGTTCTTCTTCCCCGAAGTCGAAGCTGGAGCCACGCACACTTACGGCACTGCCTGGCCACTCAGTGAGGATTTCTACCTCTGTAATTACAACTTAGGACTCTACCTCCAAGACCGGTTCGGCAATCGCGATGTAATCTATGCTCCGGGCTCGGGACCGCATCGCGTGCGAGACCCATTTCCGTTGCGATCGCGTTGGATGCCTCCCGTCTTGCCGGTGAAGACTTGGCAAGGCCAACGCGGAGGGACACCCGAACATCGTCGCGCGGTGATCAGCGTAATGAATGTGTATGCCACTGACGAAGCGGGTCGGCTGCCCGACGATATTAAGGTTAAGTGGATGCGTATTGTCCAAGTCATTCCCCAGATGCTTGACCAGTACTTTAGTTTAGAATCGGTCTCCCAGGTATCGTTTGCGACGGATTCGATTGGCCGTATGCCGCTCGGCGTCGTGCCAGTCGAAGAAGACGGCAGTGTTTATTGCGAAGCGCCTGTCGGGAAAGCTATTTACTTCCAGCTTCTCGACCAGAAAGGCATGGCGGTCCACTCGATGAGGTCCGCCACATACGTCCATCCGGGTGAACATCTGTCGTGTCTCGGATGCCACGAAGACAAGTGGAAAGGGACCCCTCAGACCTATTCAACGCCCATGGCATTGCAACGACCGCCATCGAAGATTGTCCCGGAAGTCACGAGCGGGGCCATCCCGTTCAACTTCGTTCAGCTGGTCAAAGTTCCCGTGTTTGATAAGAAGTGTGTGCCATGTCACAAGAAGCACCCGAAAGCGCCAGACATGAGCTACCGTTCCTTAGCCAGATATGATCGAGCGTTCAGTTATCCAGGAGAGCGGCCAGCGTTGGTAGCGCTGGGTGTCGGCGGCTCGCGAACGACACCGGGGCGTTTTGGTGCTCGCGCATCGGGCATCATGAAGTCGCTAACTACAGGACCCGAACACAAGGATGTGAAACTGTCCGATGACCAATGGCGGCGACTGACACTGTGGCTTGATCTTAACTCGAACGAAATCGGCTGGATTGGAAATGACAAGAGTAAGATCGCCGATCAAAAACATGGACTCGCACTCTGGCCACCAATCGACGTTGACCCGTCGCACCCGACGGGTGTGGAGAAAGACGTTCCACTGCCAGATCGGCCCTGATTCCATCTGGAACTGCTGTCCCTGCCGAGATCGATTGCTTTGGTGGTTGTGACGTCGAGGCCGGCGTCGATGTTGAACTCTTTGCGCAAACTGGTGAGTCAGCGCCGGCGTCGCGTTGAGGTGCTGCTGAAAGAGCTGTGCGAAATTGTCGCCTTCACTTCATCAGTTTGATCTTCAATCGCCGAACGTTGACCCGCTGGCGTCAACCATCGATACTGAGGCTGGCTTTCCGCGACATCACCCAGAAAAGTCAGCGATCTAAGGAATCAAAATGCTATCCCCAACAACCAGGGCTAGAATCCCATCCTGCGGATTGCACCCCCACCTTCCCCGGGCCTTCAGCCTCTAGGAAACCCGGCCTGAGAAAGCAATTTACTAGCAGTAAGTGGTGGGCAGGGAAGGATTCGAACCTTCGAAGGCGTAAGCCAGCAGATTTACAGTCTGCCCCGTTTGACCACTTCGGTACCTACCCTTAAAGTGCGGGGGCAGGGCATATGCCGGGGCCTTCTTACGCTCAAGCCTAAAATATCAGGGTGAATCGAAGCGCTCCGGCCTTGCATGAAGGAACCGGGGCCGTTAAAGCGCATACGTCATGCCTATTGCGACTCCTGAGCAATACCACCACATGCTGGATGCCGCCCAAAAGGGTGGATACGCCTATCCCGCAATCAACATCACTTCCCTGACAACCGCCAACGGGGCCCTCAAGGCCTTCTCCGAGTCCAATTCGGACGGGATCATCCAACTCTCCTCCGGGGGAGGGCAGTTTGCCTCCGGTCTCGCAGTCAATGATGCGGCCTATGGATCGATCGTACTGGCCGAGGCCGTCCACCGCCTCGCCGAGAAATACGACGTCCTGATCGCCCTCCATACCGATCACTGCCACCCCGGCAAGGTGGACAGTTTCCTCCGGCCCCTCCTGGAGGAATCCCGGCGCCGGAAGGAAAACGGCCTGGCCCCTCTCTTTCAGTCGCACATGCTCGACGCCTCTGAACTGCCCCTGGACGAGAACATGACCCTCTCGGTGGAGATCATGAAGGAGTGCGTGGACCTCGACATCATCCTCGAGGTCGAGGCCGGCGTGGTGGGCGGCGAGGAGGACGGGCACGACACCTCGGGCCTGCCCGCGGAAAAGCTCTACACCACCCCGGAGGACATGATGACGGTCTACGAGACGCTGAACCCGCTCGGGCGCTTCATGTTCGCCGCCACCTTCGGGAACGTGCACGGTGCCTACAAGCCCGGCGCGGTGAAACTCAAGCCCACCATCCTGCGGGACGGACAGAAGGCCGTGATGGACAGGCACGGAGAGGGCGCGGAAATGGATCTCGTCTTCCACGGTGGGAGCGGATCGACACTGGAGGAACTCCGGGAGACTCTCGATTACGGTGTGATCAAGATGAACATCGACACCGACACCCAGTATGCCTTCACCCGCCCGGTGGTGACCCATATCTGCGAGAACATCGAAGGCGTGCTCAAAATCGAGGGCGAGGTCGGCAACAAGAAGGTCTACGATCCCCGTTCCTATCTCAAGAAGGCGGAGCAGAGCCTCTGCGACCGCCTCAAGCGCGCCTGCGACGACCTGCTTTCCACCGGAAACAGCATCTACCAGTCCTGACCAGGGACCGGCAGACCCCGGGTCGAAGGCCGCGAGTCGGGCCCTTTGACCTTCGTCTTCCCGACTCTTCCCCGTCCTCATGTCCGACGCCGATGCCAAACCTCCGCAGGAGAACCCGCTGACCAACATCCTCGTCAACGTCCTCGTGCCCATCGTGGCCCTGACGATGATGAGTGACGACCCGGGCATCCTGGAACAGCTTCGGGCCGAGGGGGTGGACGCCAAGGAACCCCGCCCGTGGCACCTCGGCCCGGTCAAGGCCCTGATCATCGCGCTGACCCTGCCGGTCTGTTACGGAGTCTGGTTCTTCTGCCGGCACCGGAAGCTCAACTTCTTCTCGGTGATAGGACTGATCTCCGTGCTTCTGACCGGAGGCCTTACGCTCTACCTCTGGCAGGCGGACGGGAGCGTCCGTTCCAATGCCCCCACTCTCTTCGGAATCAAGGAAGGATCCATTCCATTCATTCTGGGACTCGCCATCTTCGGTTCACACTGGACGAAGACTCCGCTCCTCAACACCTTCCTCTACAGCCCCCAGATTTTCGATATCGGGAAGATCGAGCGCCTGGTGCACGAAAAGAATGCGATGGAGGGTTATGCCAAGCTCCTCTTCACCTGTACGATCTTCTTCTCCGCTTCCTTCCTGATCAGCACCTTTGCCAACTTCTTCCTCGCCCAGCACTTCCTTGGCGACATCGACTTTCATGACAAGCTGGAAGCGCGTCGGCAGTACAACAACGGGGTAGGCAAGCTCACCTTCTGGGGGTTCATTGCCATCGGGGTGCCCATCCTGGTGATCCTCATGTTCGTGATGTGGCACCTCGTAAAGGGGCTCAAGAAACTCACCGGCCTGGACACCGAGGAGATTCTCCTGCCACGCTAGCTGTCGTGCTCAGTCCCTGAAGTTGTCGTTGCCGGGAGATGCCCGGCCTTCCCGGCAATCCCATTGAGGAAAAACAGATGCATCGGGAAAAATCAGAGGTAGGCTTCCCTGCAGAAGGAAGCTCTTACGGATTCATGACCACTTTTCTCCGGACCCTCATCCTTCTGGCCGCCGCAACCGGTTGTCTCGCCACCCTGAGCTGCACACTGGGCACCCCGCAGGCGCGCATTGACCGGAACACCTCGCTCTACGATTCGCTTCCCGACAGTCACCGGGAACTGGCAGGCCAGGGCCGCATTGCGAAAGGCATGTCACAATCCGCGGTCTATTTCGCCCTGGGACCTCCCAACCGGAAGATCCAGGGCTTCCGCGACGACGCTTCCTTTGAGCGCTGGGACTACACGCGCCTGCAACCCCATTTCCATCATTCGTTCCACAGCTACCAGGGATTGAGCAGCCATGGCGGTCACTATCACGGCTTCGGTTTCTTCCCTGCGGTCGGGTATCTCCCTTACCGGTCCGCCAGTGTGATCTTCCGGAAGGAGGTGGTCGATTCCTGGGAGCGCCTCGATCCCGGGCACTTTTCCCATCGCTACAGCCATTGAAATTGCGTCGGCAGGAACCAGCAGCAATGGTCACTCCTCTTCCGACACCGGACGCTTGAATTCTGTCCCCTCGAGGGTCTAATGCAGATCGGATGAGCTGATCAATTTCATACAACTCATGAAAAACTTAATTCTTCTCTCAGTGGCAGGCGCCTGTCTTGCCCTTGTCTCGTGCTCGACATCTTCCGGAGTCCGTGGCGGATCCGGACGCTATGCCGCCTACGATCTCCCGGCCTCCAAGGCTTCAAACCCGTCCCGGGTCAGGGTCAAGGTCTCGATCAGGAACCAGGCGGCCTACGTCATGGAGGGCAATCGTCCGCTCCTGGTCATGCCGATTGCGGTGGGAACCTCCAGCAGCCCTACTCCCCAGGGCAGCTTCCGCATCTTCAAGAAGGAGCACAAGCACCGCGCCAACAGCCACGGCTATGCCTACAACGGCAACTCGGTGGTCCAGACCTGGCTCTCCAAGAAACCCGCCGGATGGAAATTCAAGGGCACGCCCATGCCCTACTGGTGCGAATTCAAGGCCAACTACGGGTTCCACACCGGCTGGATGAAACCCTACCCCTGTACCCACGGCTGCCTGCGCATGCACGAGAACGTGGCACCGAAGTTCTACAGCCTGGTCCGGGTGGGCACCCCGGTGAGTATCAGCACCACCCAGCCGGAGGATGCGACCATCGGACGTAACATCTCCCGGCCTCCCGATGCGGGACCGCTTCCCGATTATCCGCATTCCTTCTACCTCGGCACCAGTTACTTCACAAAGCACCGGACCCCCAGCTACCGATAGAAAGAGCTTCCCTTTCCCGGCCCTGCCCTGGCCGGCAGGTTCCAGCCTTCATGCCGGGGCCTGATTGATGGCGAGGAGGACGGCGAGGGTCAGGAGTCCGGCTCCAAAGGCGGAGTCGAACCAGGGACCCGCCCGCTGGTAGCCGTTGCGGAAGGGCGGGAACTGGAGCAGCCAGACGTAGAGCCACCAGAGAAGAAATCCCTGTCCCACGATGATAACCCACAGGACGGGAGACCACCAGGCAGGACGGTCCCCGGTGACGAACTCGGTCACTACCGCCGCGAAGATGAGCGCCACCTTCGGGTTGAGAATATTGCAGAGAAGACCGCGCATGTAGGCGGATCGTCCCTTCTCGCTGCCCCCTTTCCCGTAAGGCTTCCCCTGGCGCATCACAACAAAGGCGGTCGGCAACAGGCGAAATCCCAGGTAGGCGAGATAGGCAGCGGCCACCCAGCGAAGAGCCCCGGTGATCCATCCACCCTGCGCCATGAGGTAAGCTATTCCGAAGACTGCCACGGTGGCATGCACACACAGTCCGGTGGTGATTCCCGCGGTTGTCCACCATCCGGCAGCGCGCCCCTGCGCCAGGGCCGTGCGCGTGAGCAGCAGCATGTCGGGCCCGGGGCTGAATTGCCCGAGCGCTATCACACCCGCAAAGGCCAGGAGATCGCTGATCACGCCGGGGAGGAGAGCAGCCGGAGCCTCCTCCTGCAATGTCAACGACGACCCAAAAGCGGGCAGGACGGAAACTCGTTTGCCCGGTCCCTCTTGATTCTTCACCAAATACGGTAAGCCCGGGGAAAAGGAATGTGGTGAACAGACCCTGCCCGCCCCCATGCTTCAGCACCTTTCGTTCTTTGACAATTCCCCCCCGAATTCCTACCCTGTCGGCCCTCAAGGCAAGGAAGCGGGCAGCGGGCGATTGGCAGCTCTCTTTTGACAGTTTCCTGACCTTCCTGCCCTGGCACCTTCCGACAATTCATACCCCCATGGACACCCTCCGCACTTTCCCGACCGGCTCCGGCTCCGAGGGACAATTCTACTCTCTCCCCGCCCTTGCCGAGCAGGGATTCCCGGATCTCCCGCGCCTTCCGGTCTCCATCCGGATTGTCCTTGAGTCCGTTTTGCGCAATGTCGATGGCAAGAAAGTCACCGGGGAGGATGTCCGGAACCTGGCCAACTGGAAGGCCGGGGCACCCGGCAACTATGAAATCCCCTTTACAGTCGCACGCATCGTGCTGCAGGACTTCACCGGGGTTCCCCTCCTGGTCGATGTAGCCGCCATGCGTGACGCTGCGGTGAAGCAGGGCGCGGAAGCGGACGCCATCGAACCCCTCGTGCCGGTCGACCTGGTGGTCGATCACTCCGTGCAGGTCGATTTCGCCGGTTCCCCGAAGGCGCTCGACCGCAACATGGAAATCGAGTTCATCCGCAATCGCGAGCGTTACGAGTTCCTCAAGTGGGGCCAACAGGCCTTCGACACCTTCGCGGTCGTGCCACCCGGGATCGGGATCGTGCACCAGGTCAACCTGGAGTATCTGGCCAAGGGGGTCCTTTCCAGGGACAACGTCTACTATCCCGATACCCTGGTCGGCACCGACTCGCACACCACCATGATCAATGGAGTCGGCGCGGTGGGCTGGGGCGTGGGCGGAATCGAAGCGGAGGCCGGCATGCTCGGCCAACCGGTCACCTTCCTCGTCCCGGAAGTGGTGGGCGTCTGCCTGCACGGTCAGCTCGCGGAGGGGGTCACCGCCACCGACCTGGCCCTGCATATCACGGAAATGCTGCGGGCGCATGGCGTGGTGGGCAAGTTCGTCGAGTTCCACGGCCCGGGCGCGCAGGCCCTCGCCCTGCCTGATCGCGCCACCATCGCCAACATGGCGCCGGAATACGGAGCCACCATGGGTTTCTTCCCCGTGGACGAGGAAACGATCAGCTACCTGGTGGGCACGGGACGCGACCCCGCCCTCTGCGAGACTATCCGGAACTACTTCCAGGCCCAGGGCATGTTCGGCATCCCGGACAAGGGAGGATGCGATTACACTGATCTCCTGGAACTGGATCTGGCCTCCATTCAGCCCGCGGTCTCCGGCCCGAAACGTCCCCAGGACCGCATCGAGATCACCAACCTCCGCGAGCGTTTCGACGAACTCTTCACCGTTTCCGCCACCGAGGGAGGTTTCGGCGAGACCGCTGACAAGCGCGGCACCCGGATGCCTGTGCACCTCGACAGCCCGGCCGGCGAATTCGGCTCTCCCATCCTCGAGGGCGAGACCATCACCGCCATCGACACGGACACCTCCATCGCCCACGGCTCGATCCTCATCGCCGCCATCACCAGTTGCACCAACACCTCCAACCCGAGTGTCATGCTGGCCGCCGGGCTCCTGGCGAAAAAAGCGAACGAGAAGGGCCTTGCCATTGCGCCCTATGTGAAAACATCCCTGGCGCCCGGTTCCCGCGTGGTAAGCGACTACCTTGACGCCACCGGCCTGAGCCCGGAGCTCGACAAGCTCGGCTTCCAGACCGTGGGCTACGGATGCACGACCTGCATCGGCAACTCGGGCCCCCTCCATCCGGCTATCGAATCTGCGCTCAAGGAGGGAGATCTCGTATGCGCCTCCGTCCTTTCCGGAAACCGCAACTTTGAAGCCCGGGTCCACGGCGCGGTCCGGGCCAACTTCCTCATGTCCCCTCCCCTGGTGGTGGCCTACGCCCTGGCCGGAAGGGTCGACCTGGATCTCACCACCGAACCTCTCGCCAACGACAAGGACGGCAACCCGGTCTTCCTGAAGGACATCTGGCCCTCGCATGCCGAGGTCAGGGAACAACTGGAGGCGGCTCTCAACCCCGAGGTCTTCAACAAGCTCTACGGCGATTTTGATTCCGCCAATCCCAAGTGGGGCCAGATCCCGGGCAAGGCGGGCGCCACCTACGAGTGGGACGACACCTCCACCTATATCCAGCACCCTCCCTTCTTCGACGGCTTCACCGGGACCCCGGGCGATATCGTCGATGTCGTCGATGCCCGCCCGCTGGGCATTTTTGGTGACTCGGTCACCACGGACCACATTTCTCCCGCCGGTGCGATCAAGGAGGACTCCCCGGCTGGAAGCTACCTCCTCGAACACGGGGTGGAGAAAGCCCAGTTCAATTCCTTCGGTTCCCGACGTGGAAACGACCGGGTGATGACCCGTGGCACCTTCGGCAACGTGCGGATCAAGAACCTCATGGTCCCCGGCACGGAGGGTGGCTACACCGTCTACCATGGAGCGGGCGAGGTTCCGGACCTTGACCTGCCGAAAACGACCGACGGGGGAACCACCACCCATATCCACGACGCCTCCCGGGCCTACCAGGCGGACGGCACCTCTCTGGTGGTGATCGGCGGCAGTGACTATGGCATGGGGTCCTCCCGCGACTGGGCCGCCAAGGGCACCCGTCTCCTTGGCGTGCAGGCGGTGGTCACCAAGTCCTTTGAGCGCATCCACCGTTCCAATCTGATCGGCATGGGCGTCCTGCCGCTCAATTTCGTCGACGAGGCTGACTATGACAAGGTCGCGAACCTTCATGATGCCACCTTCTCGATCACCGGGTTGAACAATGATATTGCTCCCCGGAGCGAGGTCACCCTTACCGCCACCAGTGCGGATGGATCCACCATGGAGGTTCCCGTGATGGTCCGCCTGGATACGCCAGTGGAGATCGACTACTACCGGGCGGGTGGAATTCTGCCCTACGTCCTGGCCCAGATTCTCGCAGGTTAAACGCGCAAGCCTGTTCGACATTACCTGCCTTCTCCGTTATAGAGAAGGAACCCCCATGACTTTCCAGATTCCGAGCTGCTTCCGGCAGAGTGTCATCCTGTTGGCACTGCTGCTCCTCGCCCTCTCGGGGTCCACCGCCCCGGCCACTCCGCTTCGAGTGGCCACCTTGAATGTAGAACTCGGTCTGGGGACGCCGGGGAGCGCGGGATTCGAAGCGGTGGTCGATATCCTGGAACGGATCGATGCCGATGTGGTCGCCCTGCAGGAGCTCAATCGACCCGACCTTGAGGGCGCGCCCACCCCGTTTGAGAGCCTGTCCTCCACGCTTGGTTATCCACACGTGCACCTTGCCACCACCCAGAGGGTTCTCGACTCCGGCATGCGTGCGGGATTCCTCAGTCGCTACCCCATCACCTCTGCCACCAACATCGCCCCCCCACCGGCCGCCAGGGACATGGCACGCCAGATTCCGGCCATCGTGGTCGACATTCCGGCTACCGTCGCTGATCCCACCATTCTGACCCTGCACCTGAAGTGCTGTCTCGATCCGGACGACCCCTTCCGGAGGGCGGTCGAGTTGAAGCGGGCCAGGGATCACCTGGCAGACCGGGGATTGACAGCCCAGGACAATGTCATCGTTCTCGGCGATTTCAATCTGATCGGAAGCGATCTGGTTTTCGAGGCGGTTCCAGGCGGCCTGCCCACGACCTTCGATCTGGGTGCTGATATCACCTTCCCGGTCGATTACCACATCGACCCGGCAGCCTACTTTCAGTCCTGGTCCATGTCGGCCCTCGAGGCCCAGCAACTCAACGGGTCTTCCAGCACCCAGGGAAGCAGCCGCCTCGATTTCATCCTCGTCACCTCAGCCCTGACTGACCGGGTCCATGCCAGCGAGATCTACAACAGCGCACTCGATGTCAGCAACCGGGACGGTCTTCCCAAGTCGGGTTCGCCACTGCCCGAACAAACAAGTGGCAATGCTTCAGACCACCTGGCCATCTTTGCCGACTTTGAACTGACTTCCCGGGACGCCCTGGTCCTGCAGGTCTCACCCGCCGAAGTGGCGGAATCCGACCCTCCGGGAGCGGCCGTCCTCACAATCGAACTTCCCTCCGCCCCCGGCCCGGGAGAGTCGATTGAGGTCCAGCTCAGTTCGTCCGCTCCGGAGGAAGCAATTCCAGCGGAGATGACGGTCATCTTCCAACCCGGAGAGACCTCGCGGAACATCGATGTCGTGCCACGAACCGATGGACGGATCGACGGATCACAGGAGGTCATCTTTACTGCGAGCTCAGTGGGTTTCGCCCCCGCCACGACCCGCCTCAAGGTGAACGACAGCTCCATTTCCCTCTACGAGATCAGCCAACTGGGAGAAGCCGCCAGCGAGGATTTCAATGGATTCGACGGATTCTCCGACCCCCTCCGCTGGACGACCTCCCGCGGACTCTGGCGGGGCATCGATGACGGAAGCTCGGGAATAACCGGCCTTTACTCCTACGGTAACGACGGGTCGCTGGGATTTCTCATCAACACCGATCCGGTCACTGCCACGGCCAGTTTCCGGAACACCACCGGCCACACGATCAGGGCCCTGAAGATTGCCTACGGGGCGGAACAATGGCGGGCCTTTGAGGGCGGAAGAGCCGATACCATCACGGTGGAAGCCTCCATCGACGGCACACTCACCCCCCTGCCCGCTCTCACTTTCACCGCGGATCACTCTCCCGGCAGCAACGGCCCTGTTCCAGATGGCCACTCCACCGCGCTCACGATGGACCTTCCAGCCCTCTCCATCGCCCCGGGCGAGACCTTCCAGCTCAAGTTCACCGCAAACCCGGGGCTCCCCCCGGATTTCATGGAGCAGTCAGTCCGCCTCAATGAGATCCACTACGACAACGACGGTCAGGACACCGGCGAGTTCCTCGAGGTCCTGGTAGCCCCGGGTTACGAAGGACTCATCTCGGAGGTGGAAATATTTCTCTACAACGGCAATGGGGGCAGGGTCTATGGGCAGCACTCTCTGGCATCCTTCTCCCTCGACCAGACCCTCCCGTCCGGCTATCGGCTGTATTCGAAACTCATTCCCAGAATCCAGAACGGCCCCGATGGTGTGGCCATCGTGGCCGGGGGTGAGGTGCAGGAGTTTCTCTCCTACGAAGGCACGCTCACTGCAACCGACGGTCCGGCCAGCAGGAGAACCTCGGAGAATATCGGCGTGGCTCAGGCCAATCCGGTCCCGCCATCCGGCACGGGCAGCCTGGGACTTGACGAATTCTCCGCCTGGTCCCGTTTCCCCACTCCGCACTCCCGCGGATCGTTGAATCCCGGCCAGCTCCTGATCGGACAACCTCTGCCGGGAATCGCCATCGACGACATCAGGATCATCGCCCTGGACGACACTGATCTGGACGGACTGCCCGATCCTCTGGAGGAAGAACTGGGCACCAACCCCCGGCTGGCGGACAGCGATGGAGACGGAACCCCGGATGGGGAAGAAGACGCGGACGGAGATCACCAGAGCAATCTGGCCGAATTTTCGCTCACTCAGACCGACCCCCTCGATCCCAACTCCCGTTTTCAGATCGTGGTCACCTCCGATCCCGGTGTTTCCCACGGAGCCCTCGTCACCTTTCCCACCCTGACCGATCGCAACTACACCGTCTTCCGCAGCCACGACCTGGTTACCTGGACATCGCTCCTCTCCCTCTCCGGATCAGGACGGTTCGAAACCCGCGCCGTCACCGGTGAGCCCCTCGCTCCGGTCAACTTCTTCCGGGTTGAGGTCGTCCGGTCCAGATGATCCGAGCCAGTTGCTTACTCTTGCTTCCAGGCTCATCGCCCCCCACTCTCCCGCCCGTGCAGCCCCCTCTCCCCGGTCAGCGATGGACCAGTGCATCCCAGCCGGAACTCGGCCTCGGTCTTGTCATCACCACGGAGGGCGACCGGGTCGAAATCTGCTTTCCCGCCGCAGAGGAAATGCGGCAGTACGTGTTCTCCTCCGCTCCCCTGATCCGCGTCCACTTCAAGGAGGGTGACCGGATCAAGGATCAATCGGCCACCGAGTTCACCGTCGAGCGGGTCGAGGAACGGGACGGACTCTACATCTACCACTGCGGGGAACACGAGATTCCCGAGGAACATCTCTTCGACTCCCTGAGTTTCATCAAGCCGGAGGAACGCCTTCTGGCCGGCCAGTGCGACGACCTCCGCTCCTTCGACCTCCGGACCCAGGCCCTGCAGCACAATGGCCGGATTCGCAGCTCACCCGCCCGGGGATTCACGGGCGCACGCATTGATCTTATCCCACACCAGCTCGCCATTGCCTCGCAAGCCGTCCAGCGTCTTGCTCCCCGACTCCTCCTCGCAGACGAAGTGGGTCTGGGCAAGACCATCGAAGCCTGTCTCATCCTGCACCGCCTGCACCTCACCGGACGGGCTGACCGGGTTCTCATTCTTGTTCCAGAACCCCTCGTCCATCAATGGTTCGTGGAACTGCTGCGCCGCTTCAACTTCCTCTTCGCCCTCTTCGACGAGGAGCGTTGCGCCTCCCTTGACGCCAACGAAGATGCCGGAAATCCATTCCTGGACAGCCAGCTCATCCTCTGCGCCACCGAATTCCTCACCGAACACCCGCTACGGGCCGAACAGGCGCGGGCCGCCGGTTTCAATCTCCTTATCGTGGACGAGGCTCACCACCTCGAATGGCATCCCGAAAAACCCAGCCCGGCCTATTCCCTGGTCGAATCGCTTGCGACGGTCACGGAATGCGTCCTTCTCCTCACCGCAACCCCGGAACAACTCGGTGCGGAAGGACACTTCGCCCGGTTGCGACTTCTCGATCCAGACCGCTACGACGACCTCGCCACCTTCCAGGCGGAAGCGGAAGGCTACGAACCACTCGCAGACCTGGTGGGGCGACTGACGGAGGGGGAACTCCCGACCGAAGAGGATGTCGCTCTTGTCTCGGAGCGCTCACAACACACGGAAAACCTGGCCCGGTCCCTGGTCGGCAACGATGAATCGGTGCGATCGGAACTAATCGGTGATCTCATCGATTCCTTCGGCACCGGACGGGTCATGTTCCGCAACACCCGGGACCGCATGACCGGCTTTCCGGAGCGCAGACTGCACCTTGTCACCCTTGCAGCCGCCCCGGATGGAGACCTCGATGGGCTTGAGGCGCGCATGGACTGGCTGGCGCAGTTCCTTCGCGATTTTCCCGGGCACAAGGTCGTCCTCATCTGCCATTCCATGGAGATGGCCGAATCAATCCGCACCCTTCTCCTCACACGCATTCAGATTGAGGCCGCACTCTTTCATGAGGAACTCACCCTTCTTCAGCGTGACCGCAATGCCGCCTGGTTCGCGGAATCCGAGGGCGCCCGCATCCTGATTTGTTCCGAAATCGGATCCGAGGGACGTAATTTTCAGTTCGCCCACCACCTCGTTCTCTTCGATCTCCCGGACAATCCGGAACTACTTGAGCAACGCATCGGAAGGCTTGATCGCATCGGGCAAACGGAAACGATCAACATCCACGTCCCGGTGATCAAGGGAAGCAGGACGGAATTACTGGCGCGGTGGTATGCCGAGGGGCTTGATGCCTTCGAGCATTCCCTGAAGGGAGCGGCCACCCTCTCCGCCACCCTGGGACCGGAACTCAAGGCTCTGCAGGAATCCGGGGAGACGACCGGCTTCACGGAGTTTCTCGCGCGCACCAGGACCATGCGGGAGGATGTGGCGCGTGAACTTGCCTGCGGTCACGATCGCCTCCTGGAACTGGGTGCTCCTTCGGCAGAGAAAACGGGAAACCTCATCGAACACATTTCAAACACCGATCACGATCCCGTTTTCGAGCAATTCGTCATCCGCCTCTTCGACCACCTGGGACTGAACATCGAGGATCTCTCCCTGCGAAGTTATGTCTTCCAGAGAGGCGAGCGTCTCAGTGAGACCTTCGCGGAGTTTCCCGAGGAGGGACTCTCGGCCACCTTCGACCGCGACTGCGCCCTGACCCGGGAAGACATCGCCTTCATGACCCCGGACCATCCCCTCTTCCGGGATGCCATCGACGTTCTCCTCGGCCGGGAACAGGGAAACTGCAGCTTTGCCCACTGGAAGACCGCACGGGGGAAGACGATGCTCCTTGAGTGTCACTACGTTTTGGAGTGTCTCGCGCCCGCCCGGTTGCACGCTGATCGTTTTCTTCCGCCCACCCCCTACCGCACGGTGGTTGATCACAAGGGCAATGATCTGAGCGAAGACGAGGGATTGCCCGCCGCCAATCTCGAACCAGGCAGTCCCCGTAAGATCGTCTCCCAGAAAGTCTTCCGGAAGGAAATCCTGCCCTCCATGCTGACCAGGGCGGAGGAAATCGCAACCGGACAGGCCCGGTCACAAGTCGACAACGCGGTGAGCACCGCTGAAAAATCCCTGACCGGCGAAATTGAACGCCTCCGCGATCTGGCCCGGATCAACACCCACATCTCTTCTTCCGAGATCGAATCCCTCGTCCACCATCGCGACGAACTCACCCGACTCCTCGGCCAGTCACGACTTCGCCTGGATGCCCTCCGACTCGTCTGGCGCACGCCAAGCTAGGGCAAATGGCCCCGCAGGATATTCGGGGAAAGGAGGTTTGCCTTTCCGGACCCGCCAAGCCCTCATAACGTTCGCGCATGAAAATCATCGCTCTCCTCCTCGCTCCTCTTCTTGCAGCCCTGCCGGCAAACGCGGATCCCGGCAAGACGAAGACCGGGGCGATCGTCCATGTCAACGCCCGGGAAGCCGCGCAACTTCTCACCGACAAGGATGAGAAGAAGCGCCCCCTCATCATTGACATCCGGACTTCCGCCGAATTCAGAGAGGGGCACCTGGAAGGTGCCAGACAGATCGATTTTCTTGAAGAGGACTTCTCTACCAAGGTCCGCAAACTGGACCGCACCCGGGCCTATCTCATTCACTGCCGCAGCGGTGGACGCAGCTCACGCTCGCTTGCACTCTGGAAAAAACTCGGATTCAAGAAGGTCTACCACCTCGACGGCGGCATCCTGGCCTGGGAAAAAGCCCGTCATCCCGTGGTCACCGACAAGCCACGCTAGAAACCGGTTTTCCCGGTCCCTGACACCCTCAACGGGCACAGTCCCCACAAAGGGTAGCCTCGGGTCGCTGCTCAAGACGCACATAGGCGATCCATTCGTCGCAACCTTCACATTGCCCGTAATTTCCCTCATCCATCTTGCGCAGGGCCTCCTGCAATTCGTGAATACGCTGGTTGCGGCGGCGGGTGGCAT
Organism: Akkermansiaceae bacterium UBA7890; assembly: GCA_002501065.1. Lineage (GTDB taxonomy): Bacteria > Verrucomicrobiota > Verrucomicrobiia > Verrucomicrobiales > Akkermansiaceae > Roseibacillus_B. The sequence goes on along the minus strand of DLRK01000165.1, from coordinate 73 downwards.
CCTTGCGCACCTCCTCCATCTGCATGGAGTCCAGTCTTGAAAGCCGTCCGATGGCAACGTCCACCGCCACCGC
>DLRK01000082.1 GCA_002501065.1 Akkermansiaceae bacterium UBA7890 | reverse complement strand
GCATGCAGACGCCGCAGGAGTTCGCCTCTAATTTAGCGCCACCCAGACGGCGCCGGGCGGCGTAGGTTGCTGGAGCCACGATTGAACTATGCACGAACGATCGTTGATCTCTTCGCCGCCGAACTCAGCCCCCGGCTGCGCCAGGTGAGGGGCTTCGTTCTCTGCGAAAAGTTCTCCTGCTTGCGCTCACATCCCAACCCTCAGACTCGTGCCGCCCAAGAGCCTTGCCAACCGATCAACCAATGATAGAACCAATCCCAGATCTTCTCACTTTGAGTGGGCCAAAAACTGGAGGCAGGTCAGTGTAATTGCCCTTGGCGCGGTCGCCGTGAGGTGACTGGCGGTCGGAATACAGGCAACGCTTCCTACCAACAATTTCAAAACCAGTCCCCGGAACCCAACATTCCAACTCGCCCAAAAAAGGTGTCCCGATCAGCTCCTTCGAGATCGATCAGAATCGGCGCTAAATCCCGCTTCGGGCTCAGCACTCCTCAGCCCAAGTTCAGAGCTGATGAAACTCCTTTAAGAATTTTTTCTGTCCTTGCTCGAATCTCCGGTGCGACTCGTGATTGAGCGGTCTTCGCTGCTCTTTAAATCCCGGCGCGATGTAGCCCCAGTTCGAGTTCCGGGCAAAGAACACGACGACATCGACATTGCCTTCCTTCCACTTGTTCTCGATCACGAGATCCTCTGTCGCTCCATCCACCGTCTTGACCTGAATCCGGTAGTAATTCGGACCATCGGAGATCAGAATATCGGTCTTGTGACCATGATCCAGGATCGGGAGGAAGACCTGCCAACCGTCCCGCATCAGCCAGCTTGCTACTATACTTTCGAAAGAAGTGTTCTTCAGGACTTTGTGGGCACCATCTTTCGTGGCTGTCATTCGGCGCGGCATATTCTTCCCAATTCAGAAACCTAGCTTATCCTAATTTTTGATGAGCCTTGTGTAAAGACCAGCCGCCTACGCCTTGAGCCACAAGTCCCTCTCCCCGCTTGCCCCCCGCGCATGGACTGATAGGCATGGAAGATATGAAAACGATCCTTGCCGCCGTCCTTGCCGCCCTTTCCCTCGGAACTGCTCAGGCAGTTGAGTATGTTGCGCTGACCCCGACCAACCCGTCGAAGACTGTAGCCGCAACAGATCTTGTTGAAATTGTCGGCTGTAGTAATGTCCGCAGTTCCTCTACCCTACTCTTACATCTTACATTTAGTGACGAAACCGAAGTAACTGTTGCCCTTGGAGGTTATAGGCGAGATGGGGTCAACTCCGGCACTGCATTCGCGAGAACCCTTAGCCAGAAATATACCGGTCTAACGGCACTGAGATCAAGTGCCACTACCGATGTAATCACCCTGAAAATCACCCCTGTTTCCGAGATCAATGTAGTCACACCCGGCACCGTGCTTGTGCTTCCGGAGAACTCAACAGGCAACTACGACGTCGTGGTCGAAGCGAGCGACGACCTGGTGAGCTGGCTTCCGTTCTTCTCCCAGACGGTGAACAGCCAGACGGCTAAAAAGTTCTTCCGCACTCGGGTTATAAGGAGCGAAGCACCGGTTCAGAAGCCCTAGGAGCGCCCACACCCCGCCCCGCTCCGCGTGGGTTGGATCACTTCCTTCTCTTCAAGGAAGTCGTCCCTGAGCCTGGCGATTCGTCCCCTTGCTCCCTCCTTGGAGATTCCAAGGGTTTTCGCCAGATCCTTGGCCGAGTGCCAAATATGATCTGGCAACATCTCGTCGAGCGCTCGCCGGCGGGATGTCGCAGCTACGGTCGGATCTTCGCGAAGAAGGCCCTGATGTCCTTCGCCAGCAGTTCCGGAGTCTCCAGGGCGGCGAAGTGGCCCCCACGAAGCATCTCGCTCCAGTGTACCATACGCTTGCCGAATTGCCTCTGGACCCAGGCCCGGGGCGGGACGTTGATCTCTTTGGGAAAGAGGGCGAAGCCGAGGGGTGCGGGCGGACCGCTTTTCAGGAAAGGGCTCATCGACTTGGGACGGGGCTGCCGGTTGAAAGTCTCATAGTAGATGCGCATGGCGGAGGGCATGCTCCCGCTGATCCAGTAGATCATGATGTTGTCGACCAACTCGTCCTTGCTGAAACTGTTCTGAAGGTCGCCGCGATGATCGCTCCATGCCCAGAACTTATCGAGAATCCAAGCGGCCAGTCCCACCGGGGAATCGTTGAGCCCGTAGCCGAGGGTAAGAGGCCGCGTTCCCTGAAGGTTCATGTAGGCCTTGTGAGGGCGCAACTCGGCATTTCGCTGCTCCCATCGATTTCGTTCCTCTCTGGAGACATTCTTCCAGGGATCGTTTCCGGGGCGACCGGCCATTGGCATGTTGCTGTGGGCACCCAGACAGTGCGCACCATCGTGATCGGCCAGCCATCGCACAATGGACGCTCCCCAGTCGCCACCCTGGGCGAGGTACTTTTCGTAGTCGAGACGGGCCATGAGCTTGGCAACCACTTCCGCGCTGTGGTCGTTGCTCCAGCCCGGCTCCACGGGCGCGCTGGAGAATGCGAAACCGGGAAGAGAGGGGCAGACCACATGGAAGGCGTCGGCGGCCTTGCCTCCGTGCTTCTCCGGCTGAGTCAACATGGGGATGATCTTTTGGAATTCAAAAGCGCTCCCCGGCCAACCGTGCACCAAAACGAGAGGGGTTGCTTTTGAGTGCGGCGAGCGCACGTGAACGAAGTGCAGATCGATACCGTCGAGGACGGTTTTGAACTGTGACAAGGTATTTAGCCGCTTCTCGCGGGCGCGCCAGTTGTAGCCTTCTTCCCAGTGGTGAACCAGGTCACGGAGGGTGGCGAGATCTGTTCCATATTGCCACTTTGTGTTGGGAATCTGGTCAGGCCAGCGGGTAGCGGAGAGACGAGGGTGCAAGTCCGCAAGGGCCTTCTCGGCGACCTCGATCCGGAAGGGGCGAATCGTTGGATCTTGGGCCGACAGGGTGGGCTCAAACGTGCAGGCGAGGATGAGCGCAAGGATCGTTCTCATATCCCCAAGTCCTACCACGCCAGCCCAGGCAACCACAAGCCCCCCGAATCCCTTTGCCCCCTGCGCCTGGAATCTGATAGGCCTTGGGAGCCATGAACCAGATCGCAACCATTCTCGCGCTAGCCAGCGTCCTGCTGACAGCAGGTTGTCAAACAGCAACCACTCCCGCCACCTCGTTACAACTGCAAAAGTCCTACGAGGAGGAGTTTGGCACGGTGACCCATATCAAGAAAATCATCTACAATGATTCTCCGGACGATGGTGACGGTGTTGTGGGTGGCGTCATTGCCGGGGCTCTGATCGGGGCTGATGAAGGGGCGGCATTTGAAGGCGCGATCATCGGGGCTTTGCTGGGTGGGGTTGGTGAGAACCTGGAGGGGAAGACTGCTTTTGAACTCCGGATCAGGAAGGATAATGATGGACGGATCACCGTGCTCCAGCGAGCGCGCGGGATTCGAGATCTTCGACCAGAGGATCGGGTTCGAATTTTGACCGATCGCACTGGTGGAACGATCGTCGAGAAGATCCAGCGCCCGCCGTCTTAACCAGCCCTTTTTGAATTGTCAGCACGTGCTGACACTTTGAGCTATCGACCACCGCGAAGCCGCACCCCTGCAGCTTTGTCCAAAAGGTCACTTATGGTCCTAGGACCACAAATTGCAGCCACCCTTGTTTCGTTCACGCTCAAATACGAACTTGAGTTCGCATTTGAAGCAGTAGACCCCGTGTTGACCGCCTGGATTCGCGGGCTCTTTACATTTTTTCCCGCTGTGATGTGGCCGCCCACCGGTCTGGCGAGTCTGCAGGCTTCCCAGGACCCGGGGAAGGTGGGGGGGGTGTAGCCTTGGCTCAAGCCTTACACCGACTTGGAATTGCCCCGCTTGGCCAAGCAGGAAGTCAGACGCATGCTGGTTGTCTGCCCCGCCTTCGTCGGCGACTGCCTTGAGAGCGTTGAGCAAATCGGCATGAGAGCAAAGGCCCCCTTCCTCCAAGCAGGCGGCGAAAGTCTCGATTTTATCCCCTGCCTGAGGCCTCCGCTTTGGCTGCGCACTCTGGAAAAAATGACCCGCAATTTCCACTCAAAAAACCGAATTGAGGAAAAACAAAATGACAATTGATTTGGCTTCCCGTTATCCCGCCAAGTAAAAACGTTCACCGGTCACAAACCCGAAACACAAAAAATGTACACACTGCATCATTATCTGGCATACGCCGTCCTGCTCCTCGTCACACTGTTTACGTTCAACTCTTTATGGGGGTGGTTGTCGGGACGGGACTCCACGGCACGTGACAAAAAACTGGGCCTGGCCTCCCTGATCGCCCTTCACACACAGTTCACGTTCGGCTTGGTCTTGTATTTTGAGAGTCCGATGACGCAAGCAGCATTAAACGACTTTGGCCAAGCCATGAAAGACTCCACCCTCCGCCTCTACGCCCTCGAGCATCCGATGGTGATGCTAATCGCCGCGGTGCTAATCACGGTCGCCCGGATCAAGACAAAAAGAATCGACTCCAACTCAGCCCACAAGACGAACTTCATCCTGTATACCATCTCGCTGCTGCTCATCCTCTCCCGGATTCCCTGGGCCAAGTGGCTTGGGCTGTCATAACGCACCCCGACCCGCAAACCACCAACTACTGCTAGCAAACCGCTTTTACAGGCCGGGTTCGTAGGGAGGCCCGGGGGAAATGCACCCAAATGACGCCTGTTGCATGGCCTGAAAGGGTAAACCAGTCGGGCGAAAACGTCACATCAAAGCCTGATCCCCCCACCCTCCGCGTGCCAGGGCCGTCCCGGGCGAGTTGGAATAATCTCATGAAAGTGTCAATCCGGGTAGCGAAGCGCACTTAGCCAGCAGTTCCTTCACAGGCGTCCCGTTGAGGGACTTCCCTCCAGCCTGTGTCATCCCGGAGCTGCCGGGCGATCTTGATCTGAACCATCACGGTCAACGGCCAAAGCTACACGATTGAACCGAACGCCGACCTCAGCAGGGCAAGAAATACTCCGCCCCAACCAAATTGGGACAATTCCACCATAGTTTCTTTCTCTAACGTATTCGGCTAAGCCCGGGTCCAAACCGACATCTCTTTAACAAGTTCGTTCACCGAACGAAGACGTTTCGAAAGAAGGGTCGAGAGCCCAATCGTTAGCCGTAAACTTGCATCCGGATGGCTCCCGATAAATGTATTCAGTCCATTACGGTCAATACGCCAAACAACTATACTCTCGGCAGCGCGGACCGATGCGCTTGCCCCAGCCCCTTCCAAATCGAACAAATTGACTTCACCAAAAGACTCTCCTTCCTCCAACCAGGCGGTCACAGTTGGCGCGACATGTTTCTGCAGCACCTTGCATCGACCATTGAGCAAGACGTAAAGATGATCCTGTGAAGCAGCCTCCTGAATAACTGTCTCTCCTTCGCTGAAGGTTAACTCCTCCCCAAGTTCCCGCAAAATTTCCCGCTCTTCATTCGTCAAACTTTCCAAGAATCCTTGGTCTGGCAGCTCATTTTCTTTCGTGCTCATGGCTCTATGTTTCAGATTTTTTGTCTTCCTACTAGACGTATTCCTTTACGGACCTTGCATGTTTTGTCGAAAATAATCGAACTTCATTTTTGCAAAAATCTTCACCAAATGCGTCAAGAATTTTGCCCATCCTATTCACAGCTTCCTCTCGGTTTCATCTTCATGGATTTCTAGAGACAAGAGGACGCGTGTTCAAAAAATCACGGTTGTTGTATTGCTCTGATCCGATACAGCCCCTGCTCTCCCGGAGGATTATCGTCAACGAATTCCAATTGTTCCTCGATTGTCCAATCAAATTGAAGGGAAGCAATTTTGCACTCCCACCTGCCCCGACTCCTGGAGTCCCATGAATTCAGGGCGGGCAATGCGATTTCCTGGCAATCCTCACCGGGAAGAGCCATCCGCACTCTCCACGAATTGGGAAACACGTCTATCCATGACCTCAAGATACTGGGATCGTGATTCGAATGCGGGATCCGTTCTCCAGTCTCGAATGACTTCCAGGACTTCCCGATCATGGGCATTCAAATCCGTTCCGGAAACCCGCTCTTGGGAAGTAAGCATGTTGTGTGAAATCAACTTGTTATTGTTGGGATAGATAGCGGCGAAATTCTGAAGCTCCGTCGAGGTGCGGGAGGGATCGAGCAGCCACGATTTCACAATTGCCTGTTGTGAGGTGTCACGAAGATCAGCCCGGGCAAACTGCTGCGCCGTCATTTCGGGTCTGCTTTGCTGAAGGGCTCGGTCAGCTTTCAATCGAGTCAACATATCTATCGGTTGGCGCTGCACCAGTCGGTCCATTGTAAGAAAACTTGCGTGGGCCAGATCGTGACGATCTTTCCGTTGGATCAATCCAGAGAGCAGCGGCAAACTCTCCGTAGCCCCGGTATAAACCAGAACATCAAATGCATTCAAATATCCCACGGATGGTTGTGCCTGCCACTCGGGATTGGTGATCAGATCTTCGGTTCTTGTTCGCAGGTAGTCCCTGTTTCCTTCTAAGCGCTCACCTTTCGCCACGTTCCTTAGTGCGATCGCCCACTCGTCTGCAGACGTTTCGGACCTCAGGATCTCCCTGCTAATTCGAGCTGCCGACCCGGGGTCGATCTCAAGAAGCAGATCCAGGAGAAACACCCGCAGGGTCGGCCAGCCTTCGATCTTGCCCCCCTTCCCGATCTTGAGGTTCAGATCCGTTTTCCTGTCCTTTCCTTTACGGAGAAATCCCTCGATTTCAGCAACAGCTTCAGAGCTTGGTCTGGCAAGAAGTTTTTCCCTTAGCGAAGCCAGCGATTCCTTGCCCGGGACTTCCTCAATTTCCCGATTCCATTTCAGCTCAGCCACCGGAGTTCCTTCAAGCCCACACTCTCCGCCTTCTCCCTTCACCATGGATCCACGGTCGTCCTGCAATTTGAACAGATACACCGCGAAACCGATGCAGAACGCGATGGAAGCACAGATCAATATACGCTTTAGCATGGGAATTCAGGGAAACGAACCAGTGCCATGACCCTCGTCTCCAAGACTGCTGTATCTGTGACAAGGTGGAGAATCATCCTATTTCTCTGTCATGTCGTAAACACCCTGATGGATCGGTTCACCCCGTTCAAGCAGATGGAGGAAGAACCTCGACGGCCCGTCTCCATCGCTCCCCCTCATGCCGTCCACTTCCTCAAAACACTGGCGAGCTTCCTCGAAATCGTCGCCTTCCAGGGCGGCAACTCCCTTTGCATAAACCTCTCCCCACTTTGGTTCGTCGATCTCCGCAACCGGCCCGACCAGTTCAAAAACCGCCGTCGGTTCCTTCCGCCCCTTGACCCGGAACCTTCCCAATTTTCTGGTATGGAATTCACCACCCAACCGGCTCTCAACATCTTCGCTGATCAGGATCCGAGTCCCGAACATTTTGTTCAGACCTTCCAGACGTGCAGCAAGGTTCACCGCATCCCCGATCATCGTGTAGTCCACCCTCTTCCGGCTGCCGATGTTTCCAGCAACAACTTCGCCAAAATGCACCCCGATCCTTGTTTTCAAATTCACCCCTTCAACCACCAGGGAGTCATCCTGGGATAGATGCCACGCACCCCGTGCCGCCTTAAGCGGTGCCAGGGGATCGAGAATCGGTGCCCCCCAGGCAGCGAAGATCGCATCGCCGATGAATTTAATCACCACACCGTCGTGATCGAAAATATGCCCGGTCGTCCGCTCGAAATAGTCACTCAGCGCTTCCACAATTCGTTCCGCATCGCCCACCCGCTCGCACATGTTCGTGAATGATTCGAGATCGGTGAACATCATTGCCGCCTCCACCTTCTCGCCTCCAAACTTCATCTTGAATCCATCCTCGGAAAGCTTGTCGAGCATCTGCGGGGAAAGGTATTTCTCAAACGCATCCTTCAATTGCTGTTGTTCTTTCCCAAGTTTGACCCTGAAGAAACGCTCGATGTAGTAGCGCGATCCCGATCCCCATCCAAGGGCGACCGGAATCTGGAGGAAAGCAACCACGCTCCATGGAAACCACATATTGCTTTGGGTCATGACGAGAATACCGGCCGCAACCAGGGCCCCCACGCAAAGCAAGGCCACGATCATCGCGCGCAGAGGACGCAACCAGGCAAAGAAAAAGCCAGCGAGCACCCCGGAGAGGACCACCAGGAAGGTGTCGAACCGGCTGCTTGAGCGAACCAGCCAGTTTTGCCGCAGAAGATTGATGAGCCCGTTCGCCTGGATCTCCACCCCGCTCATCAGTGGCAGGTCACCCCGTGCGTCAAGACGATGAAAAGGAGTGGAAAACAGATCGAGGCCCAATTCCTCCCCCGTGATTCCGGGTTTCGCCCCCACTACCACGATCTTATCCCGAAGAAGGCTCGGCACGCCGCCCATGACCTCTGATGCGACTTCCTCAACCTGCGAGTCCTGAACCCGTAGTTTAGTTTAGAGCAATTCGGTTCGGAGGTTGTGAGATCAGGAGAGGTTGGAACTGGCCACGGGTGACCGGAAATTTGCTCGTCAATTGCTACCCTTCGACGATGCTGCGAAGGAAAATATAAACTTCAGGGAAGTAAGGAACAATGAACACGAGTATGGTGGTTGCCAGTTTTGCGTGCTTCTGTATTGCCGGTGGCGTCGCTGCGCCTGACGGCGACGGGCAGGATTCCACGGAGAAGTTGCTTGAAAAAGTCGAGAGGCGATTCCGGGCGATTTATGAGACAGGAGAGTTCGATGGCGAAGCCAGGTCCTTTCGGGGAGTTTGGCTCCCCGATGGTTCAGGTTACACGGTGACTGAGCCGGATCCCAAGTCGAACCGATGGGTGCAGGCACGTTATGAGGCCGCCACCGGCAAACGCACGGTCTTGAATGGACCTCCCAGAGCACCGGACCGCCGCAACCGAAGATCGGGTCGAGTCAATACGTCCCCCAACGGCCGTCTTGCGGTCTATTCCGAGGGGGGAAACCTGTACGTGCGCGAGCTGGAAAACGACCGGACGATTCCTCTCACCAAGAACGCGGTTGAAGAGGCGATTACCAATGGTCGTGCGATCTGGAGTCCCGATAGCAAGTGGATTGCCTTCATGGAGAGCGACACTTCCGGGGTGCCGTTTAGAGCGACGCTTGTGCCGAACGATCCGTCGTATCCGGAAGTCAGACAGAGGCGCTTTGCGAGGGTCGGCGAGACCATCAATAAATCGCGGATCGGCGTGGTCGATGCCGGGGGAAAGGCGATCCGCTGGCTCTCCTTTCCTCAGCCGACAGAAGGTTGTTACCTGGGGAAGCTTGGTTGGGCCGGCAATTCCCATGAGCTATTCGTGGAAAAACTGAGCCGCGGCCGCGATAAACGGGAATATCTCATGGCCGATATCCGCACCGGCGCCATCAGCAGCATCTACGAAGAATCCGATCCCGCCTGGGTCGCTGGGGCTTACGAAACCGACGCCGGGCCGGAGTGGATTCGCGACCATGGCGCATTCATCGTCATGAGCGATCGAGACGGCTGGCGGCGAGCCTATGTCTATTCGCGCAATGGAAAAGAGGAAGCGGTTCTGACACCCGAGGGTGTTGACATCATTGCGCTGGCTCTCGTGGATGAAGCGGGAGGTTGGTACTACTATTACGCCTCGCCCCACAACGGAACTCAGAAGCATCTCTATCGGACGCGGCTGGACGGAAGCGGGAAAGCCGAACGGATCACTCCCGCGGATCAGCCCGGCACGCACTACTACGACTTTTCTCCAAACGCCAAGTGGGCCTTCCATACCTATTCGACGTTTGATACCGCGCCGCTCACTGAACTTGTGCGCCTGCCAGATCACAAGGTGGTCCGAACGCTCGAAAGCAACAGGAAACTGGGTGACAAAATGAAGCCATGGATCACTCGGCCAACTGAGTTTATTCAACTGGAGATTGGCGGTGGCGTGGTCATGGACTCCTACATGATCAAACCGCGCGACTTCGATCCATCCCGGAAGTATCCTGTCTTTGTGTATGTGTATAGTGAGCCCTACGCACAGGAAGTGCTGGACAAGTGGCGCGGCCGTCAAACCAGCTTCCATCGCGTGATTGCCGATCTTGGTTATCTCGTGGTGTGCATGGACAGCCGCGGCACCCCGGCACCGAAGGGAATTTCGTGGCGCAAGGCGGAGTTCCCAACCCTCGGCATTCTTTCCACCGATGATCAGGCCGCGGGTCTTAAGGAATTGGGTCGCCTCCGGAATTATGTCGACCTTTCCCGGGTCGGAATCTGGGGCTGGAGCGGCGGAGGCTCGAACACGCTGAACGCCATGTTCCGCAAGCCGGATGTCTATCACATGGGAATCGCCGTGGCGCCCAAGCCGCAGCCGCATCTCTACAATGCGTGGTTTCAGGAGATTTTCATGCGAACCCTTGAGGAAAACGCGGAGGGCTATCGGAAGTCCGCTCCGATCAACTTTGCCGAAGGCCTCAAGGGAGACCTCCTCATCATCCACGGAACCGGAGAGACCAATACACATCTTGAGATAACCGAGGGGTTGGTGGATCGACTCATCGAGCTGGGCAAACAGTTCGACTATTTTGCTTACCCCAACCGCGACCACGGCATTTCAAGGGGCAAGGGCACGTCTCTACACCTGCGGATGCTTATGACGCGATTTCTGCTTACACACCTGCCCCCTGGCCCCCGGTGAGCGCGGCACTAACTCGATAAGAAGCGTGTCTGACCTCACTTCCTCCGCTTCTTGGTGACGTGCTCCTTCTGGAGTCGACGCATCAGCAGACCCAGCAGGCTTCCCATTGCAGCCCAACCTCCACTGTGCGTCACCTAAATCGATAACTGGCGCATCTTGCCTATTGCCTGGCGATGCGCGCAACCTTCAACAGTTCGCCGTCGCCAGGAGCAAGGTGCAGTTTGGCGGTTCGCCTTTCGCTCCCGGCAGCAAGCGGTATTGCCTTCCACTTTCCCGTCTTCTTGTCCATCTGCTCCACAGCGCTGACCGTTGCATCAAAGGACAGCGAGGCTTCCTGCTTCATGCCGGGGTGTTTGTTGGTCACAAGGAGAAAATTCCCGCCCTTCTCATCCTCAAGCACGCCAACCAGAAGCTGGGACCCGGAGGGTTGGCACCATGCATCCCCGGGAGCTTTGCCGCCACTGATGGGAAGCGGATCCGTGTGATACATGGCAACCGAACGGCAATCTGCCAGCACCGGGCTCATCTTCCTGACCTCTTTGGCAATATCAGTAAGGTGTGGCAGGGTGACATACATGTTCAGCTTGCCGTCCTTCAACACGGCATTGCCCTCCTTGTCCTTTGCGTGAGCGAATATCCAGGGGGTCCAGAAATGAAACCCCTTCACTCCGTAGGCCAGGCTTGTGTAGATCGTCTGCCTCAGGACTGCCGGAGGGGAACTGCTGCTGGTGCAACGCATCACCGGAATCCCGTGTTCCTGGCCCAGACCACGGAACATGAGCAGGTAAAGGTAATACCGTTCGGCGTGCCTGCGCGGCATCGCATGATAATGATAAAAGTCCAGCAGCATGGGCCTGACCTCCTTGGCAAAGTCCCCGAACTCATTCCAGGCGGCGCGATTGATGAAGATTGTCGGGTGATTGGGGTCGGCCCTCTCGAAGATGCGCGCAATTTTGGCGAAGGCCGGAAAGGAGTCACGCCTCCGGCGGTCAGAGACAAAATAGCCGAATACCGCAGGATCGTCCCTGAGCTTTGGAGCCATGTCCAGGGTCGCCTGGTCGCCTCCAAGTTGCACCATCAAGCCATTCTTGCGGCAGACGTCCAGCACGTCGACTCCTCCCTCGACAACGTTAAACCCATGCTCGACGACAAACTTGGCCATCGCATCACGGTAATCGGGATCTTTCGGCCAGTCGGCATGTGCTGACATGACAATTGACGGCATGCGGTAGCGCACCTTGATCACCGGGGACGCTTCCTCGCAAATTCCAGTTGCAACAGTAGCAAATGAGGCTCCCAGAACGATAATAAGAGCCCGTGTGATATTGTAAGCTGACCGGTGTGGTTTCATCTGATCTTTGCCATGACAAAAAGCAAGTAAGCGGCGGCGATGCAGACACTCCCCTTTTTGTTCATTCTTCATGCTTAACGGGTTTATTACGCATGAAAAAATGGGAAAGTGGTGCCGCGCAACCCAAAACGTGCATAGCCCGGATCACAGGGACTTGCAATGATCTTCCCGCCGGCAGGGTTCCCACCGCGCTTCCGGCGAGGTTCAAAGAAACTCGCCCTGTTGGTGTCCGGTGAGGGGGCGCTACCGCCGCATCCACCTCCAGTGAAAGCAGGGGTAACGGACTCCACGCGGATCCTGGAACCCCATTTCCTCTGTCAATCTTCGGAGCAGAATTTCCGATTCCCGAAACCTGATTGAAGGTGATAACGTCACCGGATGAAACCTCCCCCTCTGCCTCCTGATGGCAGTGCCTCCTCCACAAGGCTCCAAGATGAGATGGGCGAGACAAGGCCAGAGAAGGTGAAGGTTGGCTCGAAGGGCAAGAAGGGTTGCTACTCTTCTTTTTTTTCGTTCCTGTTGGTCCTGCTTATCCCGGTGTTGCTCCTCGGCGGTTACTGGGCCCAGCGGGCCGGTTTCGAGAAGATCCGCCAGATGCGTCAACTTGAACGCATTCCGCATGTGGAGGCTGTTGCCCTGATTGAGGGGGAGGTGACCATGACAGGGCGCGCCGTCGACGGCGGGGAGATGGTGAATGGCAAGTACACCGAGGTGCGCAGTTACTACCTCTACTGGACAAAAGAGGAATATGTTGAGGATGATGACGGAGGAGGCTCCTGGGAACTACGTGATTCGGGAACACGGCATGTCCCCTCCTTTCTGATGAATGATCCTACCGGGAAAGTCCTTGTTTCCCTCGAATCACTGTCGCGGGCCGATGGAAGGCCGCACCTCAATTTGGACCATCGCCACAGGAGAGGTGACTACCGCTTCTCCGAGTATCGTCTTGATCCGGGCGACAGGCTGTTTGCCTTTGCAAAAGCGGAGCCATTGGGTGATCCCGGGCAAAAAGATGATGAGATCGATTACCGACTGAACTTTGACGCGAAGGGATCGTTCACCCCGGTGCTCTCCCAGGGGGCAACCGCCACTTCAGTGCGCAGTGGTCAGGGAACAGGTGGAGTCCTCCTAAGTGTGGGCAGCCTGATAGCCTTTGCCTTCGGCATCATGTTGCTGTGTTTCAAGCTGCGCATCCACCGCCTGCTGGTTTTTCTTTCCCTGCTCAGTGGCCTGAACCTGTGTGTATTGCTGATGATGGGGCTGAAGATGATGTCTGCTGACCTGAAAGACGGTAAGGATCGCCTTTCCCGTCACGCCCGAAACGCCATCGCTGCCGTCGAGAAGGAGTTGGGCCTTGAGGTCGATTCCTTTCGATGGGAGGACTCCCTGCAGGGGCTAAAGTCCCAGGAGGACGCACATACCCGGCTGCGCGTCCTGGGAATCCGGCAGGATTACGCGGCTGCAATAGAACGCAGCAATGCGATCCTCGGCAGGTTCCCGGAGCGTCACCTCGCGCGCTACTGGGATGTCCAACCAACTGCCTCGATCCTTGGACCTGACGATCCCCCGGCGCCCGATTTCGAGATTGCTCCGAGCCCGATCCCGAAGTGGCTGACCTGGGTGGGGGGTATTCTGGCGCTGGCTGGCGGCATCCTGGGCAGTGTGTTCGGATTCAGGAGAGTGAAGACCAAGCGTTACATTGAAAATGTTCCGACCTCCCTGTCGACCGGGCTTGCCTACGGGCCCGCGGAGATCAAGGGAAAGACCGTCCTCTATGAGGGGAAGGATCACTTCATTGAGGGGCCCCTGACCCGGGCCAAATGCTGCCATGTCCACTACAAGGTGACCGAGACCAGGGGATCCGGAAAGAATCGCAAGACAGTCACCATT
>DLRK01000144.1:35285-50414 GCA_002501065.1 Akkermansiaceae bacterium UBA7890 | reverse complement strand
CCGGACCGGGGCGCGCACCGCTCCGCCCCGAGGCGTTACCCTGAACGGTGCCCAGCGGCGGGCCGTTGGCATGAAAATCTGGCAGAATGAATCGGGTGGCAAAGTGAGTGGACTCACCCACTGGAACGAAGGCGAAGAGTTCCCTTCGCTCGGAATCGGACATTTCATCTGGTATCCCCGCGGATTCGACGGGCGCTGGACCGAGACCTGGCCTGAATTCATCAGATTCGCACAAGGCAGGGGCGTGCGGGGGATTCCGGCCGTTGCCCTCCTCCCCGATTGTCCCTGGTCCGATCGCAAGGTGTTCCAGCGCGATTTCAATGCGGCTGCACTCTCGGGCCTTCGCACGTGGCTGGCCGCCAGCATCAACCTGCAGACCGAGTTCATCATGGCCAAATCGCGTGCCGCCCTGCCCAGGATCATGGCCGCTGCCCCCACCACCCGGCGAGCGCGCATCACCGTCAACTACGACAAGGTGGCCACCACTCCCAACGGCCTCTACGCCCTCATCGACTACGTCAATTTCAAGGGCGACGGCACCAACCCCCGCGAGCGCTACAAGGGCCAGGGCTGGGGACTCATGTGGGTCCTCATGGACATGGCTGACGTTTCCCCGGGCCAGGCCGCGGCGCGGGAGTTTGCCGCTGCGGCCAAACGGTGTCTCGACCTGAGGGTGAGGAACTCGCCACCGGCGCGGGGCGAAAGGCGTTGGACTGCCGGCTGGCACAACCGCTGCGACACCTACGCCAGGTCGCTCTAGCCTCTGAACTTTTCACCTTTCTGCCCGGCCATTGCCTTTGACTTCTTCTCCACTCTCCCCGACCCTCCGCCCTCCGATGGCAAGCGAAACAACTCTGATTCTGTTCAAGCCCGACGGCATTCAACAGGGGATCACCGGCGTGGTACTCGACCGCTACCTCAAGGAAGGCTTCCGAATCCGTGGTCTCAAGATGCTCAGGGCTTCCGAGGAATTGCTGGCCGAACATTACGCCCACATCACACACCTCAAGTTTTTCCCCGCCATTCAGGCCTTCATGCAGGAAACACCCATCATCGCCCTGGCGCTGGAGGGGGAGGACGCCATCAGCCGCGTCCGAAAGATTCTGGGACCAACCGACTCCAACGAGGCGGCCCCCGGAACCATCCGGGGCGACTACGGCAGCAAGGACCAGTTTTCCAAGATGCGTAACATCTGCCACGCCTCCGACAGCCCGGAGTCAGCAGCAATCGAGCTCCGCCGTTTCTTCGGCGAGAGCGAAGTATTCGATTAAGGCCCTCTTGGCCTCCCTCGCCGACAGCGAGGTGGGAGCCGTCGCTACGGCCCTGTGCCAACCTGCGGTTTTCCTTTCTTCTGCATTATCACCAGAAACGGTCCTTCCAGCGTCTCCTTTCGCCCGGAAATCACCACGCCTGCCCCCTGATCCCGCAGACCCTCCGCATACTCCAGCACCCCCGCAGCCTCCTCCGCCCCACCCGGGTGTCCCCGGTAACAAACCACACTGAGAATGCCACCCTCCCGCAGGATTTCCCAGCCCTCCGCAAGCGCGATCAGGGTCTCTTCACGGGTGGTCGTGTGCGCGTGGTCACTCCCGGGAAGATAACCCAGGTTGAACATCACGACAGCCACGGGACGATCCACGTGCTGCCGCAGCATCGTATGGCTCCCGTTGACAAAAAACACCCTGCCTTCCTCGATTCCGTTTGCCGCAAGACGGCCCCGCGTGGCAGCGATTGCCTCTTCCTGCACATCGAAGGCAATGACCCGGCCATCCGGTCCGACCAGGCGGACGAGGAAGAGGGTATCGTGCCCGTTGCCTGCGGTGGCGTCGACGACATGATCACCCGGTCGCACCACCGCCCGCACCGACTGGTGCGCTCGCTCCGTCACTCGCATGGTCGCAAGGCTACCCCGCAAGGGCACGCACATTCAAATCTTCCTCGATCTCGGTTCCCTCGCACAAGTGTGAGGCCAGGCGCCCGGCCACCCCGGGCGCATAGAGGACCCCTTTCGATCCGAGCCCATTGAAGATGACGAGATCCTCGATCTCCGGATGACGTCCGATGACCGGGCGGCTCTGTCTCACGATGGGGCGCACCCCCGCCACATGCTCCAGCACTTCGCAGGGAAGGCTCGTGAACGAGCGGATGAGCTCTTCGATCTGGGCCCGGCCATTCCTGGTGGTTGTGTCGGTGAGGTCGTCCCAACAGTAGGTTGCGCCAGCCCGGAAAAGAGCTCCGCCCAGGGGCACGAGCCAGCCGTTGCAACTCACGATGCGGTTTTCAGGAAATCCGAGGATCCGCACGGTGAGCAGTTCCCCCTTGGCCCGGCGCTCGGGCAGGAACCCGAAGGGGCCCGCACCCAGCCCCGCCGCCCCGGCACAGAGAACGGTAACACCCCCATCCGGCAGCGGTTTCTCCAGATCCACTTCCTGAACCTCGATGAGTCCGGCTTCCCGGAAGTAACCCCTGGAGGCCTCCAGGAAACGCCGGGTGTCGAGCCATCCCCCACCCTGCCAGATCACTCCCCCGTGAGGTGCATTGTAGGGGCAGTTTTCCTGTTCCAGGAATTCCGACACCCACTGGTCCACCACGTCACGCTTGCGGTCAAAGCGGGAACGCTCGTCGGCATCAGCAAAGAGCCGCACGATCGGAACCTCGTGGAAAAACTGTTCCCCGAGAACCATCTCCACACCCTGGTAGAAGGCACGCGCTTCACTCAGAAACTCCTCCAGCCGCCAGCTGGGATTGAGTTTGCGTCCGGTCACGGGGGTCAACAACCCCGCGGAGATGAACGAGGCGCTCCGCCGGTGGCCCCGATGCACCAGACAGAAATCCTGGCCGCGGTCCCAAAGCCGCCAGGCCAGACAGGTTCCGGCCAGTCCCTGGCCGACGATGGTCACTTTCCCGCCCATGAATTTTCCCCATCCTACTCCGATCTGTGGCGGTTTTCCACCTTCCCGATCAAATGATCCTCGATCCCTGCCTAGAACGGCCAGATCATCGGAATAAGCAGGCAGGCCAACACCCCGACCACGATATTGAGCGGCAGGCCGAAGACCACGAAATCCCTGTAGTTATAGCCGCCTGGTCCGTAGACCAGCAGATTGGTCTGGTAGCCCATGGGCGTGGCCATCGCGGTGGATGCGGCAAAGGCCACGGCCATGATGAAGGGCTCCGGATTGCAGTCCAGCTTGGCGGCCAATTCGATTCCCAACGGTGCACACAAGACGGCTGCTGGCTTGTTCAGGATGAGAAGACTCAGCGCCGCTGCCATGAAATAGAACACCCAGAGCGTGGCATGGTCGCCCCACTCCCCCGTCATCGCATGAAGGTGTCCGGCGGCAAGCTCGAGGGCACCCGTTTTCTCCATCGCCTTGCCCAGGGCAATCATTCCGGCAATCAGCACCAGGACCGACCAGTCGATCGAGCGGTAGGCATCGCTCGGGGAAAGGACCTTCGCCAGGACGAGAAAGGCCGCTCCTCCCAGAGCCAGCACGCTGATGGGTACCAGCCCGGTCGCAGCAAGGATGACCACCATCAGAATCGTCCCCAGAGCCAGCGGCGCCTTGTGACGCTCGATGACCTCATCGTGTACGCCCTCCAGTAGAATGAACTCGTCCCTTGAGCGCAGGCTCTCCAGCGCCTGGGTCGTCCCTCGCACCAGAAGAACGTCACCCATCCGCAATTCCAGATCGGCGATATCACGCTGATGATGCCGCCCACGGCGTTGCAGGGCGAAGACCGAGACATCGAATCGTTGCCGCAGACCGAGATCCCGGCAACTCTGCCCGATGAGAGACGACTCGGGTGCCACCATCAGTTCGAAGAGAGTCATTTCCACCCGCTTCACCTCGGAAACATCCTCGTGCATGTCCGGCGTGATGCTGATCGAATGCTGGCGATCGAGTTCAAGAATCTTGTTCAGGTCACCCCGGATCAGCAGGATGTCGTTCACTCGCAACGGCATCTCCCTCTCCAGTCGCTGAACGCGGTCACCACGGATCAACTCGGCCACCTTGATGCCAGCCGTAGCCAGGGGAGTATCTGCCAGCTTCTTCCCGATCAGGTCGGAATCCGGACCGATGCGCACCTGGGTGATGTATTCCTTGGCATCTTCAGCGGAGAGCGTGGAAGCAATGGTGGTGTGATTGGGCAGGAGACGCCATGAGAACAGCAGGAGGTAGCACATCCCGACCACCACGATGGCCACTCCCACCCCGGTGAACTCGAACATCCCGATCTCAAAGCCCACCTCTGCCGCATAGGAAGCGATCAGGATGTTCGACGACGTTCCAATCAGGGTGCAGCTTCCGCCCAGCATGGAGGCGAATGAAATCGGCATGAGAAACTTGGAGGGACTGGCTCCGAGGCGGGCGCACACCGTGAGGACCGCCGGGATAAAGACCACCACCACCGGGGTATTGTTGATGAAGGCGGACATGAAGCACACCATGGAGAGCGCGAAGACCATGAACCGGATGGGGCTACCCCTGGAAAAATCAGCCAGCTTCCCACTCAGGGCGGCCACCAGCCCGCTACGCATGAGGGCGGCACTGAGCACGAACATGGCCGCGATGGTGACCAGTGCCTCGTTGCTGAACCCGAGGAGCAAATCCCCGGGCTCAAGAATCCCCAGCACACCAAGCATCACCATGATGAGCAGACCCACGATGTCCATCCGCACCTTGTCGGTCACGAAGAGGGCCACCGTGAGCACCAGCATCACGTAAACCGCTATGATCTCCCAAGTCATCCCTGCACGAAGAGCAATGCACGGCCCACCGAAGGCGGTCAAATCCGAACCGTAGCCCGGGCTTGCCGACTTCCCTGCCAACAGGCCCTAGACCTTGAAATTCGGGCTCTGGCTGAGGAAGGTCCTCGGGTTCTCGTATATCACTTTCTCGATCAGTTTTCCGCCATGCTGGCGCTTCTTCATCTCAAGTGCGCACTTCACCACCGCGAGGGGGTCGGAGATGCCCCAGTCACAGGCCGAGTTCATCCAGATGCGTTCCGTCCCGAAGGTTTCCAGGATATCGATGGCCCGCGCGGGCGTGCACTTCGACTCGGGGTAAAGCGTCATCCCCGCCCAGAAACCCGCATCAAGGGCAATTGCCGCAGTGTGTTCCTCCACATGGTCAATGATGACGCGATCGGGATTCACTCCCGCATTCTTCATGGCATCCACGATGAGGCGGGTTCCCTTGAGCTTGTCTTCCAGGTGCGGGGTGTGCACCAGAATGGGCAGGTCACGCTCCTGGGCCAGGGCGATGTGCTCTTCCAGGATTGTGTGCTCATTCCTGGTATTCTTGTTCAGTCCGATCTCGCCAATTCCCAGCACGGTTGACTGGTCGAGGAACTCGGGAATGACGGACAGCACCTCCCGGCCAAAAACCACGTCATCAGCCTCCTTGGGATTGATGCAGAGCCAGGTATAGTGAGGGATGCCGAACTTCGCCGCGCGAGCTGGCTCATACTGGGTGAGTTGACGAAAATAATCGCGAAATCCTTCGACCGAGCCCCGGTCGTAACCCGCCCAGAAGGCTGGTTCACAGAGAGCCTGGCAACCGGCCTGCGCAATTGCCTGGTAGTCGTCAGTCGTGCGGCTGACCATGTGAGCGTGAGGTTCAATGTAGCGCATGAGTCGATGGGGAATGAGGGATGTGACCAGAAACCGGTTTCGGGTCTACTCCTGTGGTGCTCCGTAAGCAAACTGGATCTCGGTCGCATCGACCGGCTCGACGGAGTGATCCGAGAGCGACTCCAGCACCGCCCTGGCCCGCGGTCGGTCGCCGGGGTTCAACATGGCCTCCATCGCCTTGAGAAATCCCGCGTGCCGGAAGTCACTTTCTCCTTCATGGCGATCGAGGCGATCGAGAAAGGCCGCAATGTCGATCAGCTTGTATCGGGCATCCATGAAATAGAGGTCGAGGATGTCGGTCTTGTTGGGCATGAGCCCAATGTAGACCCGCCACCGGAATTCTGAAGAAGGAATTTGAGTGAAAATCTTCTGGTCCATTCCTGGTCAGCAGGGAATACAGGACTGCACATGGGCGAACGCGACCTGGGAACACAGCCATTCGACCGCTTGATGGAGGAGTGGGGGCTCACCAACACCGACCTGGTGAAGACTTCACCGGAACAGCTTACTCACAAGCAGGTTCGGCGCGCGCGCTCCGGCCGCCAGCTGACCCTGAAAATGATGATGAAGATCAACCGCACCTTCAACGTCGCGATCTGGTTCCGGCTCGATGACGCACAGAAGGAACGCTTCGTGGAGTATGGCCACAAGGATCTCTTTACCTACGCCAAGGGCCACGAGCCAGGGTCCCGGGATTCCAATGCCGGACTTGCGGCGGAGATCCGGGGCTGAACATCCGGTCAGGAGAAAACCACCCGTTTCACCTCGGGAGTTCCCCACCGATACCCGATTCTCTATTTTTTTCGCGTCCACCCCACATCATTCGTGCTTAATCCACTCCGTGCATCTCGACCACCAGCATCATCTCGCCTACTGCACCAACATCCATCCGGCAGAGTCCTGGGTGGAGACCCTCGGCGTCCTGCAGGAACACACCCTCAAGGTGCGCGACAAGGTGGTGCAGAACGACGAACCCTACGCCATCGGACTGCGTCTCTCCGCCCTCGCCGCCCGCGAGCTGCTGGAAGATGACAACCTGCCTCGCTTTCAGGACTGGCTCGCCGATCAGAACTGCTACGTTTTCACCATCAACGGATTTCCCTATGGCGCCTTTCACGGGACCCGTGTGAAGGAAAACGTCTACCGTCCCGACTGGTCTTCACCCGAACGGCTCACCTACACCAACCAGCTCTTCGACATTGTCGCCCGGCTGACGCCCGAAGGGGTGGAAGGTTCCGTTTCCACCCTGCCCGGCTCCTTCAAGTCCTTCAAGGCCGACGAGCCCTCCCTCTTCGCCAACCTGGAGGCCTGCGCACGCCACATTGAGACTCTCTCCGGACAGAGCGGGCACGACCTCCACCTCGGACTGGAACCCGAGCCGCTGGGCCATTTCGAGAACACCCGCGACACCCTCGCCTTCTTTGACCGCCTGCTGGACCAGGCCGATGATCCCGACCTCCTCCTGCGCCGCCTCGGCATCAACTACGACACCTGCCACTTCGCGGTCGAGTTCGACGATTGCCGCGGATCCCTCGATGCCTTCCGGAATGCAGGGCTCCGCATCTCCAAGGTTCACCTCTCCAACGCCCTCGCCCTCGCTCTCGACAACCCGGCCGCGGTGAAAGCCATCGCGCAGTTCGACGAACCCGTCTACCTGCACCAACTCATTACCAATGGAGGAGAACACAGCCGCTTCTTCACCGACCTTCCGGAGGCGCTCGTCGTGCTGCAGGAGCCTCTCCTCTCAACCGAGGATCATCGCGAAGCCCGCGTCCACTTCCATATTCCCCTTTATTCCGAGCCCGCCGAACCCCTCCGTTCCACCAAGTCCCATGTGAGCGACCTCCTCGCCTACCGACGAAACCACCCGGATTTCTGCACCCACTTCGAGATCGAAACCTACACCTGGGGCGTCCTCCCGGGTGACCTGCAGAAACCAATCGTCGATCAAATCGCGGAAGAGTACCGCTGGGTTCTCTCCGAGCTCTGAAATCAGGCCGCGCCCACAACCCCAACCCGTGAACATGACCGGTCAGCGCTTCCTC
Organism: Akkermansiaceae bacterium UBA7890; assembly: GCA_002501065.1. GTDB lineage: Bacteria > Verrucomicrobiota > Verrucomicrobiia > Verrucomicrobiales > Akkermansiaceae > Roseibacillus_B. The sequence goes on along the minus strand of DLRK01000144.1, from coordinate 42,731 downwards.
GACCTTCTTGCCATCGGTCGGGTGGCCAATCTGCCCACCGTCTGGTCCAATACACTGGTGGGATTCCTCCTGGCCTGGACCATCGATGACCTGGAAATACCCTTCGAAGCAGGGCTCCAGCGCCTCCCTCTTCTTCTCATCGGAGTGACCTCCGCCTACCTCTTCGGAACGTTCCTCAACGACTGGAAGGATGCCGACTTCGATGGCGAACATCGCCCCGAACGTGCCATCCCGAGCGGACGCTGGTCACGCCCTGCGATCGGTTGGATGGCTGCAGGCTTCGTCCTCGTGTCCTTTACCTGCTTTCTCCAGGGTTCCGGGCAACCCCTCGTTCCCGCCCTGGGCGCCGCCCTGCTCACGGCCATCGCGATCTACACCGTGCTGCACAAGCGGACCCCTCTGGCAATCATCCCCATGGGAATCTGCCGGAGCCTCCTCTATCTCCTGGGCTATTTCGTGGTGATCTCCGTTCCCGACCCTGACTCCGGCCTCACTCCCGGCAGGGCGGCAACTTCCACCCTGGACCTTGTCCAGGACAACGCGCTTGTCATTCTCGGCCTCATGGCCCTCGGCATCTTCACCTACGTTGCCGGCCTCACCCTGGCCGCCCGCTTCGAAAGCCATCCCGGACAACTACGCATCCCCAGGGCCTTCCTCCGGTTCCTCATCCTCTTCTGTATTCTCACCCACACCTGGTGGTGGATCTGGAAACGCCCACCCTTCCTGGACGGCTGGCACCTCGCCATTCCGACCCTCCTCTGCCTGCTGCCCTTCTGCGCCTGGACCGGGCGGAGCCTCTTCGTCCTCAGGAAGTCCATCCCCGACTTCGTCTCCCGCGCCCTGGCTGGTCTTTGCCTCCTCGATCTCCTCGCCTTTGCCGGAATCGCGGCCACCATCCGCACCGGCTGGCACGCTCTCGACGCCAGCCCCCTCTACCTCGCCCTCGTCCCCCTCTCCTGTTTCCTCCTCGCCCTTCTCCTGCAACGCCTTGCCCCCGCGACCTGAATCGACAGAGGTCAGACCAGCAACGCTGGATTCCAGTTTCCGGTTGTCTACGATCCGTTTTCATTTCTCCAACCGCCCCTCGATTCCCCTGCCAAGTTAACTGACAATTGGAAACACCCCACCACCCTCCCCTCCCGTCCATGCGTCTCCTCGCCCTCCTCTCCGTTCTTCTCCCGCTCCTCCTGGTGAGCTGCATCGAAGGCGAGGAGGAGATCTGGCTCGAACCCGACGGCTCGGGTCGCATCGAGGCCACCTACAAGATGCCCACCGTGGTGGCCCAGAAGATTGGCGAGCCGGATGAACTGGTGGAAATCCTGAAGAAGGCCGCTGCGCGCGACCCGCACATCGAACTCACCAGTGTCAGCCACCAGACCAGGCGCGGCGGCGTCACCCTCAGGTTCTCGGGAACCTTTGACGACCTCCGCAAGCTCGCCACCTTTCCAGAACGTCAGCTGCGCGATCCCGCCGAACCCGACAAACGCGTCAAGGCCGAGGTGCTCTTCGGCGAGACACACCTCGACATCTCCTGGCGTGGGATTTCCTACGACCGGAAGGTCGACATCGGCTGGCTCCTCAAATCAAGCCCGGCTGCCAAGTCCATCATGAAGGTGCCCGCTCTCCTCGGGGACTCCTCCTTCCACTACACCCTCAACCTGCCCACCTCCACCCGGCAGTCCAACGCCACCACTCAGTCACAGGATGGACATAAACTGGAGTGGCTCTTCCCACTCAAGGACCACGTCCAGGAACCCATGCACCTCACCGCCGAGGGGGATCTCCCCCTGCCCGGTAGCCTCTGGCTCATCCCCTTCGCGGTCCTCGTTCTGCTCTTCCTCATCCAGAACAGGCGGGCGAGAAAGAAGCTCCCGCGATGATTCCAGCCGGACCCGTGAAAAGGGAGACGTGAATTCCCTTCCCGGGGAGAGCCACGCCTGCCGAGCCGCATGAAAAGCGCTCTTTATCGGTCGTCGAGGAGGCTCCTTGCCATCGATCTCGCTTCCTCACTCTGCCCTCCCAGCATGCGCATCAGTTCTTCCACCCGCGCTTCGCCCTTCACTTCCTGCAGGGAGGAAACCGTCCGCCCCCCTGCCACTTTCTTCTCTACCAGGAAATGCTGGGAAGCGAGGGCCGCCACCTGCGGAAAGTGCGTGATGGCCACCACCTGGTGGGCGCCACCCAGGGCCGCCATCTTTCTTCCCACTGCCCGCGCAATTTCTCCTCCGACATTGGCATCGATCTCATCAAAAACCATCAAGGGCGTGCAGTCCTCCCTGGCGAGGGCGCTCTTGACCGACAACATGACACGGGAAATTTCCCCGCTGGAGGCGATCTGCCGCAGCGGTTTGAGTGGTTCCCCCGGATTGGGACCGAAGGCGAACTCGGCACTCTCCAATCCGGTTGCCGACGGTTCCGCCTGCAGTTCCAGGTTTACTTCGAAAGCGGCCTGCCTGAATCCCAGCTCCGCAAGGTGCCTGCGGATTTCCTTGGCCAGCCGCGGAGCCGCCCTGCGCCGCTTCCCGGTCAACACTGCTCCCGCTTCCACGACTGCCTGCCGCGCCGACTTCGCTTCCACCTCCAATTCCTCCAGCAGTTCTCCCCGGTTTTCCACCGCCCCCAGGCGCTCAGCCGCCCGGGCCCCGCTCTCCACCACGTCTCCCAGGGCCGGCCCATACTTTCTCTTCAGACTCTCCAGCAGATCGACCCTCTCCTCCAGGGCGGACGCCTGTTCCGGATCAAGATCGATCTCTCCGAGATAGCGTTCCAGTTCCCGCGAGAGATCCTCCAGTTCCACCACTGCGGTTTCCAGCCCCGCAGTCCACTCGCGGGCAGCGGGATCATTCTTCTCGAGTTCCCCCACCAGACGCTGCAATTCGCGCACCCGGTCCATCACCCCGGTGTCCTCGCCCGTCACCAGGGCCAGGGCCTGTCCCGTCACTCCCACCAGCTTGGCGCTGTTGGCAGCCCGCTGGTAACGCTCCTGCAATTCCCCTTCCCCCTCCGGATCGATTTCCGCTGCTTCAATTTCCTGCACCTGGTGACGCAGCAGCTCAAGCTCCTGTTCGCCGGCCTCCTCGGCGTCACGCAGCTCCCGCCAACGCGCTTCCGCCTCCCGCCAGACTGACCAGCTCCTGCGATAGGCAGCTCCTGCCTCCTCCGCCCCTCCGTAGGCATCCAGCATTACCAGTTGGCGCTCCACCGAAAGCAACGACTGGTGATCATGCGGACCATGCAGGTCCACCAGGTTCCGCCCGAGCGATTTGAGCACACTCAGGGTTGCGGGCGAGTTGTTCACGAATTGCCGGTTGGACGACGAACCCACCACCCGCTTGATGAGCAGTTGCCCGTCCTCGCAGCGTTCCAGTCCCATCTCCTCCAGCACCCGGTTCACCCCTCCGGCATCCGGCAACTCAAAAACCGCCTCCACCTGGCACCCTTCCGCCCCGGTCCGGATCAATCCCTTGTCCGCCCGCTCCCCCAACACCAGCTTGAGCGCTCCCACGATCACCGACTTGCCCGCCCCGGTTTCCCCGGTCACTCCCACCAACCCGCCGCCAAGCTCCCAGTCAAGCCGCTCCACAAGGGCCAGGTTCCGGATTTTCAGGAGACTCAGCATCCGCTCTTTTTCGTGGCACCAATTATGCAATCATCGCCCCACGATTCAATCGCTGCTGTCCATCGGTGTGAAATTTCCCCATCAAGACACTCTCAAACGCTGGTTTCAGACCCACAACACTCCTGTTTTCGTGCAGTTCGTGAAGTATGGTCTCTGCGGGGTCGCCAGCACCATCATCCTCCTGGCCATCGCCATGACCCTCTCCAACACCATGATCCCGGCCATGAACTGGTCGATCATTGAGGGCCAGCCGATCACTGACGCCCAACGGCAGCGAAATCTCATCATCAACAACCTGATCGCCTTTCCCTTCGCCAACCATGTCAACTACCTCCTCAACGCCCGTCTCGTCTTCGTCCCCGGACGCCATTCCAGACCCGCCGAGTTCGCCCTCTTCACTTCCATCGCCGGGTTCGGCTTCCTGGTCGGCCTGCTGGGAGGACCATTCCTCATCCGGGGGTTCGGACTTTCCAGCGTCCTCGCCCAGTTCATGCTGATTGGCACCTCGGCCCTCGTGAATTTTCTCTGTCGCAAGTTCCTCGTCTTCGTCCGATAGTCGCACTTTAAACTGCATTCGTGCGGCTGCCTTCCCCTCCGTGAGCACTAAGCCCGTCACCGCCACCCTGCTTGGCACCGGCACTTCGGTGGGGGTTCCGGTAATTGGCTGCCGCTGCCCGGTATGCACCTCCGGCCATCCGGGCAACCAACGCACCCGCTCTTCCCTTCACCTGCAGATGCCCGGACTCTCCGTCCTCGTCGACAGCGGCCCCGACCTCCGCCAGCAGGCCCTGCGGGAGGACCTGCATACTGTCGATGCCGTTCTTTACACCCATTCCCATCTCGACCACGTGGCAGGCTTCGATGAACTGCGGGCCTTCTGCTGGCACCGGGAGGATCCTCTTCCCCTCCATGCCGGCCCGGAGACCCTGGAAGTCCTCACCCAGATGTTTCCCTGGGCCATGTCAAACACCTCTCCCAATTATGTCAGACCCGCTCCCCGTCTCATCGATGGTCCGTTCAAACTCCGTGATCTTACTGTCACCCCGGTTCCGGTGGTGCACCCCTCGGTGGAAACCTTCGGATTCCGCTTCGACCTCCCCACCGGTCAGGCCCTGGCCTACCTCAGTGACGTGAAGGAGATCCCTTCCTCAAGTTTCTCTCTTCTCGAGGGTCTTGAGATCCTCATCATCGATGCCCTTCGTCCCAAGCCGCACCTCACCCACATGAACGTCGAAGAGGCCCTGGCAGCCATCGCCCGGATTCAACCTGCCCGGGCCCTTCTCACCCACCTCACCCACGAAATCGATTACCGCAGCGCGGCCAACGATCTGGACCTCCCGGAATCGGTCACCGTCGCCTGCGACGGACTCAAGTTGAGCTTTGAGAGTGGCGAACCCTGCGCTATGGTTACTCCTCCCAGTCCATGACACATCTCCCCTCCGCCCTCTTCCTCACCCTGCTCCTCGTTTCCTCTCCGGTGCTCCTGGCCCGTCCCGCAGTGATCCCGGCCCAATCCGTCGTCGTCCTCTACAACAGCAAGGAAGCCGACTCGAAATCCCTGGCCCGGCACTATGCGAGGGTGCGCGCCATCCCCGAAGACAACCTCGTGGGCCTGCCCATGCCGCCCGACGAGGAGATCTCCCGCGAGCAATTTGATGAAAAGATCCGCGATCCTCTGCGCAAACTCTTTGAAACACGCGGGTGGTGGGACCGGACGGAGGGAGCGGACGACCAGGCCCAACCGGGTTCCTTTAAATGCAAGGTCCTCGTCACCATGCGTGGGGTCCCCTACAAGATCGCCCGCACGCCCGAAACCATCCCTGCAAACCAGCTCGAAAAACGCCCCTTCGCCCCCGATCCCAAGGGCAACGAATCCTCGGTCGATTCCGAGCTCAGCCTCCTGGGGGTGGAAAGCTACTCCATCGCGGGACAGATCAACAATCCCTACTTCCGCCAGGACCAGTCCGTCATGGACTTCTCCAACGCCAGCTTTCTGGTGGTGGGACGCATTGACGGACCGTCCCTCGCCATCTGCAAGCGCATGATCGACGACGCCCGGGCAGTGGAAGAGAGCGGCCTCTGGGGCATGGCCTACCTCGACCTCGCCCGGAAGGGAGCGGGCTACGAACTGGGAGACCAGTGGCTGGAAAAGATCGCTGAAATGAACAGGGAAGCCGGCATCCCCACGGTCATCGACCGGCACCCCGACACCTATGTCACCAACTACCCCATGAGCCACGCCGCCCTTTACTATGGCTGGTATTCCCACCACCGCAGCGGGCCACTCCTGAACGAGGAATTCCAGTTCAAGCGCGGGGCGGTTGCCATCCACCTCCATTCCTACAGCGCATTCGAACTTCGACACCCGACCCGGCGCTGGTGCGGGCCGATTCTCGCACATGGAGCCGCCGCCACGGTGGGCAACGTCTACGAGCCCTTTCTCGCCCTCACCCATCACTTTGATATCATCCATCAACGCCTTCTCCAGGGCTACACCATCGGCGAGGCCTCCCACATGGCCCTCCCCGCTCTCTCCTGGCAGGCCGTCCTCCTCGGCGATCCCCTCTACCGCCCCTTCCGTGAGGATCTCAAGGCGAATGTGAAGGACAGGGAAGACCGTGACTACAAGGCTCTCCGGCATGCCCAGAACGAATGGGGAGAGGATCCAGAAAAGCTTGTCCCGAAGCTGCGCACCTATGCCAACAATATCAACAGTGGATCCGTCTTTGAAGCCCTCGGCCTGCTCGCCCGGGCAAACCAGCAGGAAGAGCAGGCCACCGCTTTCTTCACGAGTGCCAGCGACAAGTTCCAGAACAAGACCGACCAGTTGAGGCAGGACCTCCACATCATGGATGTCTACCGCACTGCCGGGAACAAGGAGACCGCCATCCTCCTCCTGCGAAAGATGGAAAAACGCTACTCCAGGTTGCCCGAGGGCAAGGCCGTCATCTCGCTCCTCAACATCCTGGACCCTCCCTCCCCGCCCCCGGTCAAGGTGGACCCCAGAAAGCAGCGCCGGAACCGGTAGGGAAAGGCGTCAGGCCCCTCACTTCTTGCCCGCCACCCGCGCCCTGATCGGGGCGTATGGATCTCCGGGCCCCTTCGCGGGATCGACATAGTGCGCAAGATCGCGCATTGCGATTACGGTACAGCCTTCCTTCCTGAGGTAGGCCATGTGCTTCCGGAAGTCCCCGGGATCGCAATTCACCCAGGGATGTTCCAGGGCCGGCACCCCATGATAGCAGAGCACTGCAATCCTGCCGTCGCGAGCCTGCTCCACGGCCCAGACCAGATCTTCGAATTTCCAGTCGGGACCGGCATAGCCGGTGGTCGGCACCAGAAGGGGATGATCAACCCCCGGATCGTAGGCGGGACCCCGTGCTCCCTTCCCGCCGTCCTTGAATTCCGGACCCACTCCCCGGCGTGCAAAGAGATACTTCATTTCGGTCAGCACCTCGACACAGGCGGGACTGTGACCGAATCCCGGATAGCAGAAGGTCACCGGCCTCGGGATCTTGTGCTGCGCACAACGCTTCTCGATATGGGCAAGTTCTCCCTTCATACGCTCCTTCGAAAGCCGTGGCATGTGAGGGTGAGTCCTGGTGTGATTGCCGATTTCAAAACCCATTCCGTGCAATTCCACGATCTCCTCCCAGGTGACGTAATGGTCCTTGTTCCGCAAGAACCCCAGCCCCTCCGTCACGTAGAAGGTCGCCCCGAAGCCATGCTTCTTCACCTCCCCGGCCACGAAGGCCCGGTCTGACTTGTTACAGTCATCAAAGGTCAGGACCACCAGCTTGTCCGGGATCTTCCTGAGTTCCGCCCCG
>DLRK01000144.1:24573-34953 GCA_002501065.1 Akkermansiaceae bacterium UBA7890 | reverse complement strand
CGAAAGAACAGGGCAGGGCCAGGAGGGGCAGGGCCGCGAAACCAAATAGAAACCGTTTCATCCCCGTCTGCTTGCACCACCACCACTCCCTGTCAATCCCGCAGAGTCCGCAGGTCACGAACCACCAGCCAGCTCCCTTGAAATTTCCTGGGCGCCTGCAGCGCCTGCCCGGCACGTGGCAGAGCAGTTTTTCCCAAATAAGACCTAGAAAAATCGCATATCCGCACCAGGTTGCCAACGACCGGGTCCTGAAAAGCAGGCCCGGAACCCTCCGGAAATGACCTCTCAGGAAAGCCTCCTTGCTCTCAACCTCCTCCCGGGGCTGGGTCCGATCCGGCTCCGCCGTCTTCTCGACCGCTTCGGGGATGCGGAAGGTGTCCTGCGGGCCCCTGAAGCCCAGCTTACCGCCATCAACGGCATCGGTCCCGAGTCGGCCAGGGTCATTCACGCCTGGGAGGATCAGGTCGATCTCCAGGGGGAACTGTCCTCCATCCACTCACGGGGCCTGTCCCTGCTCACCCCCGGACACGCAGCCTGGCCTGCCGCCTTCACCCATCTCCCGGACGCCCCCCTTCTCCTCTACGTGTGGGGCGAGGTGCAGGAACGCGACACCCGTGCCTTCGCGATCGTGGGATCACGCAAGACAACCCACTACGGGCGCAACTGCACCAGGAAGTTCTCGTTCCAACTCGGCCATGCGGGCTTCACCATCATCTCGGGACTGGCACGTGGAATCGACACCGCGGCCCACGAGGGCGCTCTTGCGGCCGAGGGTCGCACCATCGCGGTGCTTGGTTCCGGACTGGGTCAACTCTATCCTCCCGAGAACATGGCCCTGGCGGAACGAATCGCGGACGGCCATGGCGCGGTCATCTCGGAATTTCCCATCGACACCAGGCCCGACACCCACACCTTTCCGCAACGTAACCGCATCGTGGCTGGATGGTGTGAGGGACTTCTGGTGGTCGAGTGTCCCTCCCGCTCCGGCTCCCTCATCACCGCCAATCTGGCCGGAGACTACGGGAAACACGTCTTTGCCATCCCCGGCGGAATCGACCGCCCCAGTTCGGAAGGCTGCAACGAACTCATCCGCACCGGCGCCATCCTGGTCACGGATGGATCCCAGATCCTGGATGAGCTCTCTCCGCTTCCTCTGGAAGCCCGGACCACCGCGCCCGTCCACGACCCCTCCACCAACCCCGATCTGACCCACCTCAGCGAGGACGAGAACCGGGTCTTCGCCCAGCTGAGCGGAGAAGAGCGCAGCATGGACCAGATCATCGAGGGCTCGGGGCTGCCCGCTTCCACGGTCGCTGCCACCCTCCTCCGACTCGAAATGAGAAGCCTCGCCAGGCAGCTCCCGGGCTCCTACTTCGTGAAATCGTCCTGAATTTCAAGATCTGGCACAGCCAGCCTGAAGGCCCCATTCATCTCCCGATACCCTCTCCCTCGAGACCGTTCCACTGCTTACCCTCGGATTCGTAAAGAGACCCTCAGGGAGGTCCTTCCCACCCGTTTGTGGCCCTCCGGCTTCGCGGTCACAAGACCAGTGAGGACAACTTTTTTCGGAACCCGTAGGGTTCCTGAAAGAGGATCTTCCGAAAAATTCCCCTTTCCAAAACCACCTTTCGCCGCGTATGTGGCATCCCCGGATGGCAAAAACCCTCATCATTGCGGAGAAACCCTCGGTCATGACCGACCTCTCGCGTGCCCTCGCCAGGAAGCTCGACAAGTTCGAGAAGAAAGGGAAATCGCTCGATGCGAAATACTTCGAAAACGAGCAGGCCATCATCACCTCCGCGGTCGGCCACCTCGTCGAACTCAAGATGCCCACCGGCCCGAATGGCAAGAACCTTCCCTGGAAATTCGACGTCCTGCCCGCCATCCCCCGGACCTTCGAACTGCAGCCCATCGAGAAATCCGAGGGCCGCCTCCGGCATGTCCTCAAGCTGGCCCGGCGCAAGGATGTAGACCTGATCGTGAACGCCTGCGATGCCGGCCGCGAGGGGGAACTCATCTTCCAGTACATCCTCGACATCGGAGACATCGATAAACCGATCAAGCGCCTCTGGATGCAATCCATGACCACCGGGGCGATCCAGCAGGCCTGGGACACCCTGCGCCGTGGAGAAGAAATGGACGACCTTGCCGATGCCGCCAAGTGTCGCTCCGAGTCCGACTGGCTGGTGGGCCTCAATTCCACCCGGGCCCTCACCTGCTTCCGCTCACGCCACGGCGGCTTCAACATCACCGCGGCCGGCCGGGTGCAGACCCCCACCCTCGCCATCCTCGCCAAACGCGAACGCGAAATCGCCGCCTTCAACCCCACTCCCTACGCCGAGGTCCACGCCGACTTCGGCGTCGAAGCCGGAGAATACGCCGGCAAGTGGATCGACCCCGCCTGGAAAAAGGACGAGGGCAATCCCCACTCCCGCCGCGAGCGCATCTGGAACCTCGAGACCGCGAGAACCATCCACGGCCGCTGCCAGGGCAAGACCGGGACCGTCCACGAGGAAAAGAAACCCACCAGGCAGATCGCCCCCCAGCTCTACGACCTCACCACTCTCCAGCGCGAGGCTCCCTTCACCGCCAAGAACACCCTCGGCCTCGCCCAGACTCTCTATGAGAGGCACAAGATGCTGACCTACCCTCGGACCGATTCACGCTACCTCCCCGAGGACTACCTGGCCAACGTGATCCAGACCACCCGGGAACTCGCGAAATCCAGCCATCCTGTCGCCAAATGGGCCGCGGACTCCCTCGAGAACGATCGCATCAAGTTCCAGAAGCGGGTCTTCAACAATGCCAAGGTCTCCGACCACTTCGCCATCATCCCGACCGGTCGCGTCGTCAAGATCAATGAAGCCGAGGAGAAACTCTACGACATGGTCGTGAAACGCTTTATCGCGGTCTTCTTTCCGCATGCCGAATTCGAGGTCACCAAGCGTCTCACCACCATCAATCACTCCGAGCCGAGCACCATCATCATCCCCAGCTCCCCCGAGCCGGTGCAAAGCACCTCCGACACCTTTCAGACCGATGGCAAGATCCTCACCAACCCCGGCTGGCTCGCCGTCTACGGCCGTAGCGTCGGGGTCGCCGCCGGGAAGGACGAACTCGTCCCCGTCAACGAAGGGGAAGATGCCGTCGTCCAGGAAGTCCAGCTGGAGGAAAAGGAAACCAATCCTCCCGCCCGCTTCACTGAGTCCACCCTCCTTTCCGCCATGGAGGGCGCCGGAAAACTCGTTGACGACGAGGAACTGCGCGAAGCCATGGCCGAACGCGGTCTCGGCACCCCTGCCACCCGCGCCGCCACCATCGAGGGCCTCCTCCGGCAGAAATACCTCGCCCGCGACGGCCGCGATCTCAACGTCACCGGCAAAGGACTCCGCCTGATCGAGCTTCTTGAGGAAATGGACATCAAACCCCTGACCTCTCCCTCCATGACCGGGGACTGGGAAGCCAAGCTACGCCAGATGGAGCACGGTCAACTCGATCGCGAGACCTTCATGAAGGAGATCGCGACCTTTACCGAGGATGTCGTGAACAAAGCCCGGTCCCATTACAACGAGGCCGTTTCCCGCTCCTTTCCGGCTCTTGAGTGCGCCTGCCCCGAGTGCGGTGCTCCCGATCTCAAGCAGACCGACGCCACCTACGAATGCAACGAACCGGAATGTAAATTCCGCATCTCGAAATACATCGCGGGCCGCCGCCTCAGCGAGGAGGAGGCCCGGGAGCTCTTTACCACCAAGTTTCTCGGACCACGCGACGGGTTCATCTCCCGCTTCAACAAACCCTTCGAGGCCGCCATCGAACTGGTGCAGGCGGTCAGCAAGACCGGCAAGAAGGGACGCCTCAAGACCAACTTCGTCTTCGAGCAGGATGAACCGGAGGAGCTCTCCGAGGATCAGATCGTGGCTCAAGTCACCCACGAGGACGAACAGCACGACCTCTACGAGACCGACAAGAGCTACCTCGTCCCCTCCCTGAAGACCGGTAAGGAGCCCGAAGGCGTCAAGTTCTCGAAGACCATCCTCTCTGCCGAAATCCCCCGGGAAGCCGCCATCCGGATGCTCAACGGTGAGAAAAGTGAACTCCTCAAGGGATTCATCTCCAACCGGACCAAGCGCAAGTTCGACGCCTTCCTCCGCTACGACTTTGACCAGGGCCGCCCCATCTTCGAATTCCCCCCACGCAAGAAGGCCGCCAGCAAGAAGGCTGCCAAGAAAAAGGCCGCGCAGGAGGAATAAGGCTCTGACGTGGCTGATGACCCTCAACAGCCGCCTTTGAACCCACCAGCAACTCCCGCAAGTTCACCCTTGCGAGGTGGTCCCGGTCCGGGTGCTCCTGCGCTCACAACAGGATCCGGCCGTCCAGGCAAACCAGTCCCACTGGACACTCGACTCCCGGGGGAATGCCCTTAGTCTCCTCCCGTGCTCCGCTTCCGTCTCTTCGGATTCCCCGTCACGGTGGAACCCTGGCACTGGCTCATCCTCGCCTTCATTGGAGGTGCTCTGCACATTCAGGAACGCGAGGACATTCTCAGAGTCATGCTGTTCATGATGGCGGGTTTCGCTTCCATCCTCATCCACGAACTGGGACACGCCCTCATGAGCCGGCTCTTCGGGTGCCGGCACGTCGCCATTGTCCTCCATGGCCTCGGTGGGGCCGCCATCTCCCAGGGTGCCAACTTCACCCGGAGTCAGCAGATCTTCATCAGTGCGGCAGGTCCGGCCCTCCAGGCCTGCTGTGGCGGAGCGTCCCTTGTCCTGCTCCTGCTCCTGCCGCGCAGCTTCGACGGCCCGGCCGCCAGCCTTCTGTATGCCTTCGTATGGGTGAGCCTGTTCTGGGCTCTCATCAATCTCATCCCGGTCCATCCCCTGGACGGGGGGCAGATCCTCCGGGAAGCCCTCGGTCCCCGTCGCATTCAGCTCACCCTCAAGATCAGCATCGTCGTGGCGGTGGTCGTCGGGGTGCTGATGTTTCTCCTGACCAGGAGCCTCCTCTTCCCCATCGTGCTCGGCTTCACCGCCTGGCAGAACTACAAGATGCTACGCGCCAGTGAGCAGCGCGGCTGGTAAAGGACCTCATTCTAGAAGAAGACGAGCCGTCCCCCGGCAATCAGGGCAAAGATAATCACGAGCCACTCAAAGAGCCGTTGCGAGACGGCATGGACGAGGTGCCGTCCGAGGTAGATCCCCAGCAGGATGACCGGCACGAGCTTGAGGTTGAAGAGGAGACTCTCCCCGTTGATGAAGCTCATCCCACCGAGGAAGGGAACCTTCAGGATATTGACGAGAAGGAAGAAGCGCGCTCCCACCCCGATGAGCTCCAGTTTTTCAAAGCGGCGGGAAAGGAGATAGAGTTGGAAGATCGGTCCCGCCGCATTGGCCACCATGGTGGCAATACCCGCTGCGAACCCCGCCCCGTAGCCTGCCGACCGGGAGTGGGCCAGGCGCTCAAAGCCTTCCTGCCCGATGCGCCGGAAAAGCTGCATTCCGACCATGGCCAGGATAATGCTCCCGATAATGAAGCGGGCCGAATCTGCCGGCATCCAGTCGAGGAAGAAGTAGCCCGCCCCACAACCCAGGAGAGTGGGCGGGAGCAGCTTCCACACCGGGGCCCAGGAGGCGTACCTGCGGAAGAAGGGGTAGACCGAGATATCGGCAAGGATCAGCATGGGAAGCAGGATTCCCACCGAGGGCTTCCCGAAGAGGTCCGCCATGATGGAGACCGCCACCAGGCCGATCCCACCGAAACCAGTCTTGGAAACGCCCACCGCCAGCGCGGCCACGATGGCCCAGGCCCAACCGGCAGCCGATAACTCAATCTCCATGCGCGGCCGATTGTGACCACACCGCCTTTTGAGACAAGCCCACCCGGTCCAATTCACCGCCATTCTCCAATCCGCAATCTTGGTTCTGGACTCTGCGCCCTCTCCTCTTAACTTCCGCGACCATGAAAATCGTCGTCGCCTATTCCGGAGGATTGGACACCTCCGTCCTGCTCACCTGGCTCAAGGAGACCTACCGCGCGGACGTCATCGCCTACTGCGCGGACGTCGGCCAGGGGGACGAACTGGACGGACTCGAGGAAAAGGCCCTCAACACCGGGGCCAGCAAGTGCTTCATCGGCGACATGCGGGAGGAATTCGCCCGCGACTTCATCTTTCCCATGTTCCAGGCCAACGCGGTCTACGAGGGCCGCTACCTCCTGGGCACCTCCATTGCCCGTCCCTGCATCGCCAAGGGCATGCTCGAGATCGCCCTCCAGGAAGGAGCTGACGCCATCGCGCACGGTGCCACCGGAAAGGGCAACGACCAGGTCCGCTTTGAACTGAGCGCCGCCAGCCTCGCGCCCCAGGTGGAAGTCATCGCTCCCTGGCGGCAGGAGCGCTTCCGCGAGCAGTTTCCCGGCCGCAGCGAAATGATCGCCTACGCCGAGGCCCACGACATCCCGATCCAGGCCTCCCTCAAGAAACCCTACTCCATGGACCGCAACCTCCTGCACATCTCCTTCGAGGCGGGAATGCTGGAAGACCCCTGGTACGATGGAACCACCGAGGCGGACCGCGACATGTACGTCCTCTCCGTTTCCCCCGAGGAGGCCCCCGACCAACCGCACTACCTCCAACTCCTCTTCGAGAAGGGAAATGCCATCGGCTTCCAGTGCGAGGGACAGGACGATCTCCTCGCCGGCCTGGAGGACATCACGGCGGAAGGAGAACGCGATGGCTACGCCCTCCTCTCGCCCTACGGCATGATGCGCGTGCTCAACACCCTGGGAGGGCAACATGGAATCGGCCGGGTCGACATCGTGGAAAACCGCTTCGTGGGCATGAAGTCCCGCGGAATCTACGAGACCCCCGGAGGCACCATCCTGCTGGCAGCCCACCGCGACCTCGAAACCCTCACCATGGACCGCGAGGCCATGCAGATCCGCGACAGCCTCATTCCCAAGTATGCCCAACTGGTCTACAATGGCTTCTGGTTCGCCCCGGAGCGCCTTGCCCTGCAGGCCCTGGTGACCGAAACCCAGCAGACCGTGACCGGCGAAGTGCGCCTCAAGCTCTACAAGGGCAACGTCATGAATGCGGGACGCCGCTCTCCCCTCTCGCTCTACCGCGAGGACGTGGCCACCATGGAGGGTGGCGCCGAGCACGCCTACAACCAGGACGACGCCACCGGCTTCATCTCCCTCAATGCCCTGCGCCTGAAGGCGAACGCACGCCAGGAAAAGTAACAGGGTCATCAACCCTTCCCGGGATGACGGAGTTCGGCGCACCTGGCACCTGTCAGGCCACCGCCAGGTTCATGATATCCTCCTGGGTGGCGCCCTTCACGTCGGTGATCTCACCGGTCACCCGTCCCTCGTGCATGACGAGCACGCGGTCGGCCATCCCGAGAACCTCGGGCAATTCCGAGCTGATCATGATGATGGCCTTCCCCTGGGCAGCCAGTTCCTGGATGAGCAGGTAGATCTCGTATTTCGCACCCACATCAATACCCCGGGTGGGCTCGTCGAAGATGATGACCTCGCAGTTCCGTTGCAGCCACTTGGCGAGCACCACCTTCTGCTGATTCCCGCCCGAGAGATTCTGCGCCAGCTCCTCCTGATGCGGAATCTTGATCCGGAGTGAATCGACGAAGCTCCCGAATCCCCTGCGCTCGCTCCGACTGTTCACGAACCCGCCGCGGGTGAATTGGTCGAGATTGGGCAGCCCGAAATTCTCCCGGACCGAGTGGATGAGGACCAGTCCCTGGCTCTTGCGATCCTCGGTGAGCAGGCCGATCCCGGCCCTGATGGCATGGCGCGGGCTGGGCAGGTGAAGCGGCCGCCCATCGAGGGTGATCGAGCCCCCGTCCGGTCGATCCGCCCCGAAGAGCAGGCGCACCGTTTCGGTCCGCCCCGCTCCCACCAGACCGGTCACAGCCAGGATCTCCCCTGCCCTGACCGAGAACGACACATCCTTCACCACGGAGCCACGCCTCAAGCCGGTCACCACCAGGCGCTCCTCCCCGAGCTGGGGAGTGTGAACCGGAAACTCATTTTCCAGTTTGCGGCCCACCATCAACTCGATGAGGGCTTCCCGGTCGAGCTCGCCGGCCGTCCTCGTTCCCACATGTTCGCCGTCCCGCAGGACCATGATGCGATCCGCAATCTGATGGACCTCCTCCAGCCGGTGGCTGATATAGATGATGCCCAGTCCCTGGTCCCGCAGTTCACGCACAATTTCAAGCAGACGCTCCACTTCCTGGGGAGTGAGAGTCGCGCTCGGCTCATCCATCACCAGGATCCGCGCATCCTGTGAGAGGGCCTTGGCGATCTCAACCACCTGCTGCTGCGCCACGGTCATGTCGGCACAGCGCCACTCCGGGTCGATCACCGTCCCGAGACGCTCGAAGAGTTTCAGGGCCTGACGACGCTCTTCCCGCACATCGATGAATCCCCCTTTCGCTTTCTCCCGCCCCAGGAAGATGTTTTCGCGAACGCTGAGATGAGGCACCAGGTTGAACTCCTGGTAAATGATTCCGATCCCGGCGGCCTGGCTCATGTGCGGCGTGGAGAGATCCGCCGGCTCGCCCTTCACCACTACGCTCCCCGCCGTCGGGGCGTGGGCGCCCCCGAGAATCTTGATCAGGGTGCTCTTGCCAGCTCCATTTTCTCCCAGCAGGGCGAGAACCTCGCCGGGTTGAAGAGTCAAATCCACTCCCCTCAGGGCCTGGACCCCGGGAAATGATTTGTCGATCCCCCGCATCTCGAGGAGCGGAGAGGAGTCGGACGGAGACGCACTTCCCATCGATTTCAGATCACCCGGCCTTGGCCTTCTTCCACAGGGCCGGATCTTTCCCGGCCTCGGCCTCCTTGTAAAGGGTAGCCGGAACCCGGGCATCCGTCCTCTTTCCAACCGGCCCCCCCTGAACGCGCACCCTGGTTTTGCTCCACCACGCGCTCTTCTCAGGGCCTCCAGTCCCAAGATGAGAAGCAGGGCCAAGGGATCGCGAAGGCCAGATAAATCACAGAAACGCCTGATACGGGTGGATGTTCAACAGGCCCTCTTCTCCCGTTAATCCCTTATTTCATGGGCATTCCATGGATTTCTGTAACTTTACCAAAAATTACGGGATATTTGATTTATTCCATTTTTTGTGTAATAATTCCATCCCCTCAGGTTCTCCCAATCATGAAATCTCTCCTTTTCACTCTCCTGCTGGTTCTCGGAGTGGCCCACATCGGAGCTTTTCTGGCCGTCTGGGAGCTCCCCTACGTCAGGAACCACATCACCATCGAAACCGTCGCCCACGAGATGAGCAAGGTCCTCAAGTGGAACAAACGGGAAGAGTCCCTGCGCAAGGCACGCGCTCAGGCCACTGGGGAGAACTGATCCAGAACCCGGCCTGAGGAGAAACCCGAAGCCAACGCAACGCCTCGCGGAAGAAGCTTCAGCCGCCGGCAACGGGTTTCGGGATTTCCGCTTCAGGAAAGATCAGTTACTGAGAATCTTCAGCAATTCGACTTCGAAGATGAGCATCCCCTTGGGAGCCGTTGGTGGGGGCGTGGCCCCGTAGGCCATGTTCTGCGGAACCCAGATGCGGCGCGTCTCACCCTCCACCATCATCTGCACGGCCTCGGTAAAACCCTTGATGGTCCGCTTGAGGGGGAGAGTCTTCGGTCGCTCGGAAGGCAGGCTACTGTCCACCATCGTCCCGTCGCTCGTCCAAACCGTATAGTGCACCTGCACGTTATCCGTGGGCTTGGGTTTTGCTTCGCCCGTTCCGGCCTTGACGACCTTGGTAGCGACTCCAGAGGGATTGGCGGCAGCATCCTCCGGTGCCGCGGTCAGGTTCTCCGGGGTGGGATGGGGACGAAGGATCTTGATCAACTCGATGTCAAAACAGAGCTGACCGAGGGGCCTTCCAGGACGCTTTCCATCCGCACCAATCGGTGGAAGCTCACCTTCCAGCTTCCCGTAGGCCAGTTCCCCCGGGATCCAGAAGCGACGCTTTTCGCCCTCGACCATCAACTGTACCCCTTCCGTCCAACCCTTGATGACCTGGTTGAGACCGAAAGTCGCGGGAACACCACGATTGAGGGAACTGTCGAAATTGTATCCGTCCGTCTGCCATCCGGAGTAGTGAACTTTCACCTTCTCCTCGGCCTTCGGATGACTCGTTCCCGTTCCCTTCTGCAGCACCCTGGAGACCAGTCCCGATTCTGTTTTCTCCGCGTCTTCCGGTGGTGCCGCCACGTCTTCCGGGGCAGGCTGGATCTTGGGTGTGGGGGGACTGGGAGGGGTGGGAGGCTTCGACACGGGCGGGGTGGCCGCCTTGGGAGGAGTGGCTGGACTGGGAGAATCAGCTGGAGCTGGAGCTGGAGCTG
>DLRK01000144.1:0-24222 GCA_002501065.1 Akkermansiaceae bacterium UBA7890 | reverse complement strand
AGCCGGAGCTGGAGCCGGAGCTGGTTCATCCTGAGCGGAAAGCCCCGTGCTGAGGGTCGACAGGGCGATGACCTGAATGAGAATGCCTTTCTTCATGGTGGGGCGCAAAACTCGGGCCTCACGCCCTTTCTGTCAACCGTGCAAAACAACCTCCTCTGCCCTGTAAAGAGGGATTCGTGGCCCCAGCGATCCAGCCACCTGCACCGCGGCCTCAGCGCCCACCATCCGGCGGGCAGGGCTTCCGGAAAGCGTCTTCCCCGGCGGATCTCACCCTCTAGTCAGCTGGCGTTCCCACGCACCACATCACCGCCTTCAGCAGCATTTCGTTGAAGGCTGCCTGCTCGAAATCACTCACATGACCAAGCGAGGTATAGAACGTCCTGCCCCCGTCCCTGCGCCTGAAGGTCCAGGCCACCGGTTCATCGCGATCAACGCCATCAACGCCCCCCATCAGAAGCACGTCCTGCCCCGGCCGGGTGGGCGTGTTGATGTAAAGCGACCCACCACTCTCGAAGCGCACCGGCTCCTTCTGCCCGAGGAGCGGCCCGGCCGCGTCCAGGGACCAGACTTTCGTCTTCAGCTTGTTGGCATGGTGGCCGCTGTAGTTTCCGCCGATCACCTCAGCGTCCCAGTTCTCCCACACCGCGTGTCCTTCGGGCACGGGTTTGCCGCGCAGGGAAAACGCATGACTCGCAGTCCGGATGCCCACCACCGGCTTGCCCGCCTGCACATGCTCCTGGATGAGTTTCAGGTCTCCCCCGGGAAGGGCCCGCCGCCGCACGCTGACGAAGAGCACGTCCGCATCCCTGATCGCCTCGATGCCCCGGAATCTGTTGTGATCCTTCCCGTCCGCTAAGACGAACGTGCAGCGAAATCCCGAGGAAAGATACTTTGCAGCAAAGACGGGCAACGTTTCTCTGGTGCGATACTCCCGCTCCCCGATCAGAAAGACGATGTGCCTGCGCGGGTCGGTTGCAAACCGGTAGGGCGCCCCGCCCAGGATCTGGTCACTGGTCACCGTGGGACAGACATACTTCTCAATATGCTCCACAACCAGGTCCGTCCCCTGGAAGTGGCTCACCCCGGGCTCCATTTTCGGGTTGTACATTGTATCGGTAAGGTCCCGCATGAGCACCACGTTCTTCCCGTTCCTGGTCATCTGGCGGAGACCGAAGGGCCGGCCCAGCACGCACATGTTGGTGTGCACCCCCAGCAGGATCACGTTTTTCACTCCGTGGTTTTCAAGAAGGTTCCAGTTCTCCGTGCCGTTGTCGGTAATGCCGTCCCTGGCCCCATCAATCTCCAGTCCTCCTGCCTGGCGCTTCCACGGGGCCCGCGGATTGCGGCCCATCTTCTCCAGCTTCTTGGCCCAGGCCGCATGCTCCTGCGGGTCGTCGTCCTCCCCGCCGTCGGAATGATCAATGGGATACCCGGCCTTCTCCTCCCGTTCGTCGAGCCAGGTCAGCCACTGGTCAATTCCCTCGGGTACGTTGCCCGCCTTCGGTGCGGACTGGGCGCGCTTGCGGGCCGGATGATCCTTGTAGAACTCCATGCAGGACGAGGGCGCGTGCACAATGAGCGATCCGCGATCCCGGGCGGCCTTGAGCAATTCGTTCATGCGGGGGGCCATCTGGACTGCCCGGTCCACGGCATTCTTGCAGTGATGAAGATCCCACATGTCACACACGATCACCGCCGTCTCCGCGGGCTTCCATTTCTCAATGGATTCCACCATGCGGAACTGCCCCGGCTTCACCTCCACCCGCTTGCAGAGACGCATTTCATAGTCCTCGGCGGCCAGGGGCGTGACTCCTGCGCAGAGGACGAGAACCGTGGAAAGCTGTTGTGCCTTATTCATCCCGGCGAGCTAACCTTTGGAATGGATTCAGGACAAGCTCGCTTGCCCGGATCTTGCCGGAAAAGAATACGAAGGGGCGGAATTCCCGCACACGCCGGTTCACTCACCACGAATGAACCGGGAACCCCGCGGCTGGAAACCGCTTCGGGACGGGCCATCGCACCCCTCGCCGTCACCACTCATCCGTCGTTGCAGATCATTGAAAATCAAATACCATTCCCTCCCATGAAGACATTCGCACTCCCGCTGGTTCTGGGCATTTGCCTGCTGGCTCCCCTTGCCAGCGCTGCTGATATCCGGCTCAAGGTGAAAAACTCCACCCTAGGTTCAAAGCGCGAGGGTGACACCCGCAAGAGCCAGCGCCAACTGGAAATCGAAATCGATAACCGCGACCGTGACGACTACGAGGGCGTGACCCTGGAATGGGCCGTCATCGCCCGGGACATCCGCAACCGCAAGCTTTCCATCGTCAGCAGGGGCTCCAAGCTCATTGACATCCCTGCCGAGGAAGAAATGGAGGTCACCTCCTCCCCCTATTCCTTCTCCAAGAAGGAGGGCGAAGTGCGGGAAATCAGAGAAAATCGCTTCCGTCCCGACCGCCCCCAGTTCGACGTGGAACCCGACAGCGGCACGCGCTACGCGGGATACATCATCGTTCTGAAGAAGGGTGATGACATCCTCGCCGAGGCCGCCACCACCGGCATGAAAAAGCGGGTTGCACCCCTCCTCTCCAGGGAAAAGAAGAAGTAACTTCCGCCCATCCATGCTCTCCGACAACAATCCCGCCTCCCCGGGATCCGCCCAGTGATTTGAACTCCCCGGACCCAACCCGGCAGGGCACCCCGTAGATGAGCGACCAATTCGACCTTCCGCTCTTCGAAAACAAACCGGTTGCCAACAATGCGGAGATCGTTCGCGCCTTTCTCGGTTGGGAGCGCCCGCTTCTCACCCTCGCAGTCGAGCACCTCACTCGTGAATGGACCGATCGCACCCTCGACCTCAGCAATAACCTGGTGGTCGTCCCCACCAGACAGGCCGGTCGACGCCTGCGTTCGTCGCTCGCTCTGCACGCTTCCACCCGTGATGCCGCAGTCCTTCCTCCCACCGTCGTCACCCCGGATTTTCTCCTTTCCGCCAGCTGTCTCCCGGCCCTCGACAAGGCGGTAGCCACGCGGGCCGAGGTGACGGCAGCGTGGACTGAGACCCTCCTCACCACCAACCTCGATAAGTTCCGCCACGTCTTTCCCCTCGACCCGGAGCAACGCAGCCTGAGCTGGGCTCTCTCCACGGTAGATGACCTGATCGGGGTGCAGAACCTGCTGGGAGATGCTGGCCTCACCATGCAGACCGCGGCCACCGAAATGGTGGCGGAGGGACTGGAGCCTCAACGCTGGGAGGAACTCTCCCGGCTTGAGCGCATCACCCGGCACTTTTTCTCCGCCCGCAACCGCATGGATCCGCAGGACGTTCGCCTCCGGGCCGCCCACGAGGGGATTCTGCCTTCCCGGATAGACACCGTCGTCATCCTCGGCGTACCTGATCCCTCCCCTCTCTTCTGCAGGGCCCTCCAGCACCATGGCGGCAGATTGCGCTGCGAAGTCGTGGTTCATGCCCCGGAGTCCCTCACTGAAAGTTTCGATGAATTCGGCCGGCCCCGGACCGACTACTGGCTTGAGAGCCCCATTGAGATTCCCAACCTCCAGCAAACCGTCCACCAGGCCATTGATCCACAAACCCAGGCCGAACACGTCACAGCCCTTGTCGGCACCAGGGACAACCTTTCCAGCGTGACCGCCATCGGGGTCCCTGATCCCGAACTGCTCCTCCCCCTGGAAGAGGTCTTCGCAGCCCGGGGACAGGCCACCTTCAACCCGGCCGGGGAGAAGGTCTCCAACCAGGCCCTGACGAATCTCCTCCGCACCCTGTCCCGCCTCGCCGTTTCTGATTCTTTCCTCCTCTTCCTCGACCTGCTACGCATCCCCGGAGTGGTCCGCCAGGTCTGCGACTGGCAGGCTCGCGAGGATTGGCCTGCCTTCGATCCCGCTGACATGCTGACCGCCCTGGACGACTTCCAGCGCAGGCATCTCCCTGACTCGCTCGATGCTGCGGACCACATCAATCGGAGCTGCAATCGTTCCAATCCCGCCCTGAGTCGTGCGCTCTCATGGATCCAGACCTGGCTGCGCCGCTTTGAACGTGAACGAATCTGGGAAGTTCTCCCCGAATTCCTTGGCCACCTCTATGCCGAGACCGAATTCGATCCCGCCGACTCCTTCGACGAAGCCTTCGCCTCTACTACCCGGCTCCTGCACGACATCCTCGACAGCTTCGAAGCCGGCCTCCTCAAGGATCTTGAGTGCGCCGCCTCCTTTCCCAACCGGCTGCGCTTCCTGCTGCACCTCCTTGAACAGGAATCAATCTACCAAGAGCGAAAACCGGGGGCCCTCGACCTGCAGGGCTGGCTCGAGCTGCCCTGGGAGGACGCTTCCCATCTCGTGGTTGCCGGGCTGAATGACGGGTTCGTCCCGGAATCCCTGAAGGGGCACGCCTACCTCCCGGACGGGGCCCGCCGCTTTCTCGGCCTTCGTCACAATGAAACCCGGCACGCCCGCGACGCCTACATTCTGAGCTCTCTCCTGGCCTGTCGGAGCAACCAGGGCAGAAAGATCGATCTCCTCTTCGGGCGGCGCAGTGGAAGCGGGGATCCTCTCCGGCCCTCCCGCCTCCTCTTTGCCTGTCCCCCCGAAGAACTTGCCGGCCGGGTCCAGGCCTTCTTCCAGAAAGAACCCAAGCCCCGGGAAGCCCCCCCCTGGTCGCTCACCTGGCAGCTGACCCCGCCCCCACCAGACGATTCCATGCGCATCTTCACGCGCCTCCCTGTCACTGGCTTCCGGGATTACCTGGGTTGTCCCTTTCGCTTTTACCTGCGGCGGGGCCTCGGCATGGAGCTGGACGAGGGGCCCCCGGTTGAACTGGATGCCCGCGACTTCGGCACCCTCTGTCACCAAGTGGTGGAAGAATTTGCCGCCCACGCCATTCGCGACAGCGATCATCACGAGAAGATCGCGGAGTTCTTCCAGGACACCCTTGATACCATCGTAACCCGCAAATACGGCGACGACCTGCCCGTTCCCATCCTCGTCCAGCGCGAGAGCGCCCGCCAGCGTCTCAAATGGTGGGCCTCCATCGAGGCCGACCAACGGAAACAGGGATGGCAGATCCTGGATTACGAAAGTGACCTCGATTCGGAAGACGCCCCCTGGGTCGTCAATGGCATTCGTATCACCGGAAAAATCGACCGCATTGAACGGCAATCGTCCGACGAATCGTTGCGCGTTCTCGACTTCAAGACCGGGAAACTCAAGAAACCCCGCGGCGCGCATCTGCGCAACCTGTACACCCACGAGAACCCCTCGCAGCTGGCGCCCTGGATAATGGTCCCCGAGGGAAAACGAATGCAGCGTTGGATAGACCTGCAACTCCCCCTCTACCTCCTTGCTCTCCGTGCCAGGGGCTGCCAGGAACCGGCGGTGGCCGGTTACGCCACCCTCGGCCGGGCCAAGTCCGAGGTCGCCCTCGAACTGTGGGAGGATCTCGACGGAACTCTCCTGGCTGCCGCCATGAAATGTGCTGAAGGTGTGATCGACTCCATTACCGCCCGCCTGTTCTGGCCGCCCGCCGAACGCATGGACTGGGATGATTTCGAAACCATCCTCCTCGGGGATCCCGGACGAGCGATTGATCCGGTCAATCTCATCCAACCGCAGAACGCCACCCTGCCGTGACCTCCCCGCTCCAGAACGAACGAATCCTCGCCTCGGCGGGCTCCGGGAAGACCTGGCAGCTCACCAATCGCTACCTTGCGATCATGGGACAGGCCCTCCTCGCCAAGGAGGAGATCCGACCCGAGCGTATCGTGGCGGTTACCTTCACCCGCAAGGCGGCCGGGGAGTTCTTCGAATCCATCCTCGAGAAACTCGCCTCCGCCGCCCTCGATGAAAAAGCCCGTGCTAACCTGGCCCAGGATCCTGCCGATCCCTCCTATCCCATCCTCTCTCAGCTGGGACGGGAGGACTACGTTCATCTCCTTTCCGTCTTCCTGAAATGCATGCCCTCACTCTTCCTGGGCACCCTCGACAGCTTTTTCTCCAACATCCTGCGCAGTTTCCCCGCTGAGTTCGGACTGAGCAGCCAGTTCGACATCCTCGACGAGCACGCCGCCGATCTCGCCCGGCACGATGTCTACCGCGAAGTTTTTCGCAACCGGAACGATCAGCATCAAGGTGAGTTCCTTGAAGCCTTCAAACGCGCCACTTTCGGCCAGGAGGAAGCCCGGGTGATCAATCAACTCGACCGTTTCGTCTCCCGGCACCACGGGATCTTCCTGCATGCTGCCGATCGCGCCCTCTGGGGAAATCCCGCCGCCATCTGGCCCGGGGGATGCCCCTGGACCGCTACCTCTGGCAGCCATGAGGACGACTTCGCCAGTCTCTTTGAAATCTTCGAGGACCAGGAACTATCCGAGAAGCAGTGGGACTACTGGCGCGAATTCCGCGACCAGACCCTCGTCCACAGTCCGGGCAACCCGCTACCACAGCGCGTGGTGTTCTTTCTTAAGAAGTTTCTCGATCCCGGGAACTGGCCCGCCATCCAGGCGGGGGAATCCTCCTTCAAGGTCGGTCACCGTCTCCAGCACTTCAGGGACGAGGCCTGTGAAATCATTCAGCGCCTCCTCACTCGCCTCATTTCCCACGAGATTGCCGTCCACCTCAAACGTACACAGGGTGTCTGGCACGTGCTCAACCAGTACGAAAGAAATTACTCCTCCCTCATCCGCCGCCGTGGCCAACTCACCTTCAGCGATCTGGAGATCATCCTGTCCGGCCGCGACCTCCATGCCCAGTCCGCACCCATCCTCAGCCAGAAACCCGACGACCTTGAACGCCTCCGGATTGACTACCGTCTTGACGGTCGTTTCGACCACTGGCTCCTCGACGAGTTTCAGGATACCAGTTACCTGCAATGGTCCATCATAGAGCCCCTCATCGACGAGGTGGTACAGGACGTCTCTCAGCACCGCTCGCTCTTCCAGGTAGGGGACGTCAAGCAGGCCATCTACGCCTGGCGGGGCGGCGACACCCGGCTTTTTGATGACATTCATGAACGCTATGGGGGAACAGAAGATGACCCGCGCTCCCTCCGCTCCCGGTCCCTCGACGTTTCCTGGCGCTCCGGCGGGGATGTCATCGACATGGTCAACAGCGTCTTCAGGAACACCTGCGCCCTCGAGAACTTGCAGGTGCCCCGCGAAACCATCTCCCGCTGGGAGTGGAATCCGCATGAGGTGGCTCCGCCTAACAAAGACCTCCCCGGATACGCCGCCTTCTATGAACCCATTTCAGGAGAGGGAAATACCGTCAAACGGGAGGACTGCTTTGCCCTGACCCTCGAATTGCTGGAGGAGATCCAACCCATTGCCCGTGGCCTGAGCTGCGCCATCCTGGTGCAGGACAACCGAACCGGTCGCGAGATCGTCGACTACCTGCGAGCTCACACCCGCAGCGAAATTCCGGTGGCCAGTGAGGCTGAAATCAGCCCTGCCCTCGACAACCCGGTGACCCAGGCCCTCCTCAGCCTCATCCGGGTCGCCGCCCACCCGGCAAACCGTTATGCCTGGCGGCACCTGACCTTCAGCCCGCTCGCGACCCTCCTTCCCCCCACCCCGGCCGGACTATCGACCGAAGTCCTCGCCTCCCTGCACCGCCACGGCTACGAGCACACCCTGCGCGACTGGACTGACCGCTTCGAAAGCGCCGGGATTACCCTCGACAAATTTGCTGAACACCGCATCGCCGAACTGGCCCTCGCGGCCCGCATGTTCGACCAGGCCGGCAACGGTGGTCCAGACCAGTTTCTCCGCTTTGCGGAGAACTACACTGTGCGGGGAGTCACCACCAGCGCCGCAGTGCAGGTCATGACCATTCACAAGGCAAAGGGCCTCACCTTCGATGCCGTCCTTCTGCCCAGCCTCGATGGAGACTCCCTCTCCATCCCGCGCAGGGACAGCGGGCACATCGCGGTCCACCGCAACCGTAACACACGCGACCCGGAGTGGATCTTTGACATTCCGCGTCGCATCATCTCCGATACCGATCCCGTCCTCCACGATTACTGGCAGGACCAGGAGGCCGAAGCCGCCTACGAACAACTCTGCAAGTTCTACGTTGGCCTCACCCGCGCCCGACACGCCAACTACCTCATTGCTCCGGGACTTCCCGCCCGAAGCAAAAAGCGAAACTTTATCCGCCTCCTGCACGAGACCATCGCACAGGACAACCCGCCCACCGTAGAGATCGGCCAGGCCCGGGCCCTCACTCTCTACGAATCCTCCGGGAATACCGCGAACCCGAAGTGGTTCGAGAGCTACAGGCGCGAGCAGCCCCCCGAACCACCCGGGGATGAAGAAAGCGCCCCTTCCAGCCTGGAGCCCCGCGAGCATCCGCGCCGCCATATTCCTTCCGCTCCCGGGTCCGGTAATCTGGCCGGTGGCAGTCTCTTCTCCCGCGAGAGTCATCGCGCCCGCAACCACGGTAGCATTGTGCACGCTCTTCTGGAGGACCTCGAGTGGTTGGACGACCTTGGCCCGCCCGGGGATGTTCCCTGCTGGGAGAAGCACCGCCATCGTGCGCCACACCTCTTTGAGGCCGCCCGCGAGGAAGTGAGGCGCAGCCTCGCCGACCCCTCCTTCCAGGCGGCCCTGAGCCGGCCACAGCTCCGGAAAAACGAGACCATCGAATGCTGGCGCGAACGACACTACGAACTGCTCCGGAAGGGCAACTGGATCTCGGGCATCTTTGATCGTGTCCACGTGATCTACGGCTCCGATGGCATGCCGCTCCGCGCCACCATCCTTGATTTCAAGACCGACCGGATGGAGACTGCATCCGACGCCGCTGACGCCGCTGAGCACTATCGGTCGCAACTCGAGAGCTATCGTGAAGCCATCACCCAGCTTCTCGGCCTTCCAACTGCGCGGATCACCACCCTCCTCCTCTTCACCAAGCTCCCCCTTGTCATGGAGCTCAACCCTTAACTGCCGCTCTTCGCATCACCACTGTCGAAACCGGACGGCTCTTTCCGCGTGCTCCAGTCCCCCCGCCCCATCACGCCCACCGACGTCGGCACCCACTACGACCGGCTGGACTGGTTCTACCGCTCCTTCTGGGGTGAACACCTCCATCACGGTGTCTGGGAGGCCGGGGAGGGCCATTCCGTGGAAGAGGGCACGACCCGCCTCCTCGAACTCCTCCTTGCTCCCCTCGAACCCGGACCTGGCTGCCGGATCATCGACATCGGCTGCGGCTATGGGGCCGATGCCCGTCGGATCGCGGAGAACAGCGGCGCTTCGGTCACCGGCCTCACCATCTCCCGCTCCCAGGCGGAAAGAGCCCGGCGGAAACCGGCCCCGGGCCGCGGAACAGTGCGGATTGAACAGGGTGACTGGCTCCACAACGACTTCCCCGACCACAGCTTCAATGCCGGCCTGGCCATCGAGTCGCTCGCCCACATGCCGGACAAGGAGGCGTTTTTCGGCGAACTGCACCGCGTTCTGGTGCCGGGTGGGCGAACCGCCCTCGCCTGCTGGACCGTCACTCCGGATCCCACCGCTCTCGAGCACCTGCTTCTCAGGCACCTCTGCCTGGAGGGAACCCTTCCATCCCTCGGCACGGTGGAAAACTACCGTCAGTTTGCTGAGAGCGCCGATCTCGCCGTGGTCGCCTGCCGCGATCTCACGGAACTGGTTGCGCCGACCTGGCAACTCATCGCGCGGCGAATCCTGCGCGCCCTTCCTCAACCACGTTTTCTGGGTCCCGCCCTGAGATTGGCTTTACGCCGCCCCCCCCTGGTCTTCACCATTCCCGCCATGATCCTCGCCTACCGCACGGGCGCCCTCCGCTATACGGCCTTCTGGCTGGAGAAACGATCGTGAGGCCCCGCTGGCCGCCGGCCAGCTCCTACCACTCCACGTGCACGTGCGTCCGGTGCCCCGGTATTCCCGGTCCACGCACCTCCCGCGCTCCCAACTGACGGCATCTC
Organism: Akkermansiaceae bacterium UBA7890; assembly: GCA_002501065.1. GTDB lineage: Bacteria > Verrucomicrobiota > Verrucomicrobiia > Verrucomicrobiales > Akkermansiaceae > Roseibacillus_B. The sequence goes on along the minus strand of DLRK01000144.1, from coordinate 14,267 downwards.
TTCATGAAACCCTTCACGTGGGGGTTCCCCCACCCGACCTTGATCCCATTGATGTAATCGACATCAAAGGCCGCTCCTTCGTAGTGGCGCGATTTGCCGCTATGCGAACCACCCGCGAGCTCCGTCACCCGGAACGACCAGCCGGAACGGGTCAGATAGTGCATGGCCCACAAGACGCGGTTGTCGAGATAGGCTGATCCACCGGGAGCTCGCTGATAGGCACTGCGAATTGATCGCTGGCCCCGCTCCGCCTGGCGCATATTGTCAACGGCAGTGGCATTGTCACGCCGACCGCTTACGTGAAAGTTGGCCAGACCCACTCTTGGATTACGCAGGAGCGAATAGGCCAGTGTCTGGCGCACCGAAATCGACTGCGAGGCGCCCAACGATCCGGAACTGCATCCTCCACTCAGCAGGACTCCGGCAAGAACCATGATTGCAACGGCCAGAGATGCTGTCCCTCTCACGCGGCCACTTTATCACAGAAACAGCCCTGGTGACAATCAGAGGTGCTCATCTTGACACCGGAAAGATCCCCTGATCCACGGCTTGCCTGACCCACGATGGGAGTTTACCACCCCGCATGGCCAAGGGATACGACGTGAATCAGGAGCGCAGGCAGGCCCTCTCCCTCTTCGGCAAGGACCTCGCCCGCCGGGCCAAGTCGAAGTGTGAACTGACCCAGGCCGGTGGAGTCCCCCTGGTCACCTACGAGATCCCGCCCGTCCCCAACGACCCCGACTTTGAGCGCTGTCTTCTCGTCAGCGAGGACGTCCTGGCTCAATTGGAACAACCACGAAGCATTCGTTCCGGCGAGTGGCGTCATCTCAACGAAGTCATCTGGTCAGACATTCCTGCCGTTCAAGCCATGGCCCTGCGCATCCTCCGCCATCTCGCCCCCGCCGAACCCTGGGCACAGAACCTCATTGAGGAATCCTACCTCGATAGCGGGGTGGAGGCCCTGGCGAACGAGACCCCCCTGTGAACTCTTCTGGGTGATCACGCCCCTGCCCCGGGAGAACTGCAAACCAAGCCTTACACTTCCACTCCGAAGAAGTCCCGCAGGACATCGCGGTGGACCGGGCGTTTGAAGGGCGGGAGCCACTGCAGGTCAAAGAGCGATGGCTTTACCCAGGTGTGACTGCGAAACTCTCGTGGCTCCTGGTTCACGTTGATGGGAGGCGCTCCCTCCTTCAGGCGGCAGAGGAAATACGTCTGCGTCTGCCCGTCGAACTTTCCCTTCCTGCCCTTCTTGCTCTTCTTGACCTCTGGCGGGAAGAGGTAGCAGTAGCCGTCCCGGGACTCGAGCACCTCGTAGCTGGAAGGTGGCAAACCGACCTCCTCCTCCACCTCACGGTGCAGGGCCTCCAGCGGAGACTCTCCCTCGTCCATCCCTCCCTGCGGAAACTGCCAGGCCCCCTCGATCTTCAAGCGTTCGCAGATCAGGAGTTGATCATGGTCATCAAGAAGCAGGAACGCCACATTGGGACGATAGGTCGGCACGAACAGAGAAAAGCGGATCGCAACACCTCCTACAATCGAGAACTGCAGGGGATATCCCTCAAACGATCCTTTGACGCGCCTCGATCCAACCCTAATATTGCTGGTGACAAACCAAGGATACGATCATGAAAACACTGCCCGTCCTCGCTCTCTTCGTCATGTCCCTGCTCGCCGGAGCCCAGGACACCGCCAACCCCAACAGCACTGCCACCGGCCAGGACGGCAAGCTCTTCAACGATTCCCTGGCAGAGAAAGGTTTCTGGCAGGGTTCCCTGCCCGGTGGCAGCTACCTGGTGGCCCTCAGCCGCATCACCTCCATCAGCAAGCACGAATATCTCCTCGACGGCAACCTGATCATCACCGAGGTCACGATCGACACCCTCGGCGCCACCACCCTGCGCGTCTATCAGATCACTCCCGCCGCCCAATACGGCTCTCTCGCCACCGGTCGCAAGATCGTGGAACGCGGCAAGGACCTGCTGGACCGGGCTGGACAACGCACCGGAGCCGACGTGGCCAACATGGTCCATAAGGAGTATCCTGCCACCACCCACTCCAAGACCATCGAGTTTCGTGTGAAGGATCTCGGCACCCTGGAGGCCCTCCACAACAGTGCCCGCACCGCGTGGATCAGCGGCAAGGGGCGCAAGTTCAACGTCAACGAGTAGCCCCGCAGAGCAATTGCCCGGCCACATGATGCAGGCGGGCACCATGACTGCGACCTGCTGTTACTTTTTAATCCCCACCTCCCGCTCCGGAAGGCTCTCCTGCTTCTTCGGCGGCTGATCGGGCAACTTCCCCTTCTCCCCGGTTCCCGGGCTCTTTTCCTTCTCGTCTGCCTGCTTCTCCTTTTCTCCGGGGGCCTCCTCGTCCTCCACCTTCTTCTCCCCAGATTCAATTCCCAGTTCCCGCCCGATCAGGTCGAGAACCTTCCCGGGCGCCTTCCCCAGATCCCGTAACAGCGGAAGACCTTCCTCCTTCTTGTCGTCTCGACCGGTTTGCTCATCCGTCGGAGTCTTCTCCCTGGCTTCCCCGGTGGGATCCTCTTGCTTCCCGGGCTCTTCCTCCTCCCCGGGTAATTCCGGAAGCTCTCCGGGCCCATGGTTCCTGTCACGCCCCCGTGGCGATCCCAGGATCCCATCAATCACACTGCCAACCCCGTCTTGAAGGGGCTTAACGGGGTTGGAAATTCCACTCAGGATGTCACTACCTCGCCCGATGATCCCGGCCCCGAGGTCAGCAGCCGCTCCCCCCGTCTTCCAGAGCGTCCTGGCCAGCTCTTCCGCCACCTTTCCTCCCTGCCTGAGAACCAGCTGGCCGTTCACCATTTCATACATCCACTCGAAACCCGCTGCAATCAGGCGGTCGCTCAAGTCCTCCCGCGGGGCGCTGGTCGTGCCCGTGATTTTCACCGGTGTCCAGTGCAGCCCTTCCCTGCCAGGATGGAAGACCCGGTGGGCTGCGCCCGGAATACTGGCCAGCGTGGAGGGCGTAAGCCCCAGGCGCAGATCCCCGTCAAGTTGACCGTCCTCGATCGTGAGCCTGCCTTCGATCCGCAACAGGCCATCGCTCACAATCACGATATCGGTAAGCTCCAGTCGCTTCCCTTCCTGCCTGAATTCCAATTCCGCCCTGCGCAGGGAAAGACGGCGAAAACGTTCGGTCGCGGTGTAGGATGCGATTCGGTCAAGGATCGGAAGAGCGGTGAGATACCCGTCACTCAATCGCAGGTCTCCCGCAATGAGAGGTGTCTTCTTCATCTCGCCCTCCACCATGAAACTGGAAGTCAGCTCACCGGTGATGCGCTTGGTCCAGTCTTCGGGGACCACCTCCTCACACTGCACATCAACCAGACTGCCCTCGAAGAAATAGTCCCCGCTCCCGAAATCGATCTCTCCCTCAGTGGCCAGATGTCCCGAGGAAAAGACCTTCCACGATCCATTCTTGAGGATGAGTTCATCATCGATGTAGCGCAGGTTCGCCTTCTGGAGATCCAGCCTGGGGAAAAGAGAAAGCGGGGTAAGCAGCTGCCCGCGGGAAAGGGAAGCCTCGTAGGACCCCCTGCCCTGACCCGGTTTCAGTATTCCCTTCACCTCTCCCCAGCGCAGCGCGGTCTCCCCGAAATCCACCGTGCCACTGAGTTCATCGATCCGCGCGGTCTCGAACTTGAGCGCCTTCCGGCCATCATCCTCAAATTGCGGACCGTCTTTCGTGACATCCACCTCCACATGCAGCCGACGCAGCTGGAGTTCTTCAGTCTCAACCCGTTTTCTCAAAAGGGGAACAAAGCGGACCTCGGTCTTCAATTCCTCTGCCTCAATGCGACGGATCAGGCCCTCACCCTCTGCAATGAAATTAGGAGAGCTCAATTCAATCCCGTCCCACTTGAATTTGTCGAACTCAGCCTCCACCTCCAGCGCCTCACTCACCTTGAGGTTCACCAGTAGACGGAAACCGTCACTGCGCAGATAGTTCTTCAGCCACATGTAGCCAACCGGCACCAGCAGGGCGCCCAGCACCAGAATCCCCACCAGCAGGCGCCCTACCCACACCCGGGTGCTGCTGCCCCGGGAGGACCCGGCTCGTCTACGTGCTCTGCGGGAGGCCATTACTTACGAGAGGGTAACACTCTTCCGGGTGCGCTCAAGATTCCTCTTTTCTGCCCCGATCAGGAAAGTCCCTGCCGAAACGCCCCTGGCCTTGCGACGTTTGTACTTCCCAGCAGGCGGAGGGTGGGTTTCAATCCCGAGGTTGATCCCTCCGCCCGATTTCGCATCCGGCCCCATCGCCACCCCGATCCCCATCCAGCGTGCTAGAGCTCAAGGAGGTCTGTTTCACCATCCAGAAAGACGGCGATCCCGTTCACCTCGTGAACAAAGCCAGTCTCGCTGTTCCACGGGGACACTTCATGGCCATCGTGGGCCCCTCCGGCTGCGGAAAGACCACTCTCCTCAAGACCATCGCCGGACTCAACCCCGAGTCCGAAGGCTCCCTCTGGTGGGACGGGCGCAATCTCTCCGAGGAGGGCGACCTGGAACCATGGGAAATCGGCTACGTTCCCCAGTTCTCCATCGCCTACGACGAACTCACCGTCGATGAGGCGGTCGAGACCGCAACCCGCCTGCGGGTAAAGAGCAGGAACCTTGAGGATCTTGACCAGCGTATCGACCGCATCCTTGAGGAAACCGGTCTGGCTCCCATTGCCGACCGCCATATCAAGGTCCTCTCCGGCGGACAGAAGCGGCGCCTCGGACTCGCCATGGAGCTCGTCTCCGACCCCAAGCTTCTCCTCTGTGACGAGGTCACCAGCGGACTTGATCCCCGTTCCGAACGCGAAATCGTACATCTCCTCCACGACCTTTCCCGTAACGATGGCCGCACCGTTATCCTGGTCACGCACTCTCTCGCTCATCTCGAACTCTACGACTCGATCCTCGTAAACCACGAGGGCAGCGTCGCCTTCCACGGTCCCCCAGACCAGCTCACCCACTACTTCTCGGTCGACGACTCCGAGGAAGTCTACCCCGCCCTCGCCAAGCAGACTGGTGAGGAATGGCAGGATTCCTGGGAAAAACACCGCGCAGCCTACTACCGAAAGCTCGAACGTACGCGCAAACTCCATATCGAGACCGGCGTGATCAAGTTGCCCGCCAGTGAGGAATCCACCGGCGAAGAGGACGAACAGGCGACCAAGAAGAAGAACAAAACTGTGCCTCTTCGCCTGCCGAGCACCTTCAGCCAATTCGGAACCTTGCTCACCCGGCGCTGGAAAATCTTCTTCCGCGACCGAACCCAGGTCCTGCTCCAGGTCGCCATCCTGCTCTGCTTCCCCATCCTCGTTACTTTCTTTGCCGAACGGGGAAAGGAGCCCATCAAGCGCCTCTCTGATATTCCAGAGGAGAATATCGTCCTCGAACTGCAATCCCGGGTCGAGGTCCGCGAGGACCAGATCCGGGTCGGCGCCGCCGTCTCGGGAATGATCATGTTCGAGGTCATCCTCCTCGCCCTGATGGGCTCCAACAATGCCGCCCGCGAAGTGGCCGGGGAACGGAAGATCATGGAGAAGGAGAAGTTCGGCGGCGTCCGCCCAGTCTCCTACCTTCTCAGTAAACTCGCCTTCCTCACCTGTCTCATCCTTGCGCAGTCACTCTGGATGGCCATGTTCGTGGAGTTCTTCTGGCAATTCAGTGGCTCCTTTGTCCGCCATGTCTCCTTCCTCATCCTCATCAACGCCTCCATCACCGCGATCTGCCTGGCCATCTCTTCCATCATGAAGACCCCGGAACAGTCTTCCCTCCTCTCCATCTATCTCGTCGGCTTCCAACTCCCCCTCAGCGGCGCCGTCCTCGCCCTTCCCGAGTTCTTCGAAAACCTCACTCAACCCTTCGTCTCCGCCTACTGGGCGTGGTCCGGCAGCATCGAGGCCCTCGGTGGCAATATCCATACCGCCGTCGATGTGATCACCGAGACCGAACTCTCACCCGGCAATATCTGTTTCTTCGCTCTCTGCGCCCAGACCATGGTTGGAATCATTGCAGCCTGGATGGGAATGGTGCGCCACCAATGGGACAATTAGGCCTCTTTCCCCATGAATTGCCTCCTCAAATGACAGCTCCCATATCACCCGAACGGGTGGATCAGGGCTGCCTCTGCTCCTTTCTCCGAACCCTCCCGGGCCGGAATTCCCGAATTCCTGGGTTTAGCAATCTCCGATTCCCCAGTAGAATCCCACTGTTCCTTCCCCTTAGCGCTTAGAATCAAGAATATGGGTCGCCGCGCCAGCTCCGGTCTCAACGCCACCGCCATCATCGGTATCGCGGCGGTCGTCCTTGTCGTCGTCGGCGGCGGCGCCTTTGTCCTGAAGAAGGGCAAGAAGGAGGGCTTCACCGGACAACCCCTCCCCTTGCAGGAAACCTTCTCCAATGCCACCGCCATGCGACGCAACGAATACACCGTGGAAGGCACGGTCTTCCGCATCGAGAGCCGGGATTCCGGTGTGGGCGTCTGCCTGATGGTGGAAAGTGATAGCGGCGAGGAAGTGGCAGTCTTTGTCAAGGTCCCTGAGGATATTGCAACCATCAACCTGGAACGCGACGTCAGTTACGCCTTCAAGATCCGGGTGGAAGAAGGGGGCGTAAACGTTGCAACCGAGATCAAGAAGCCCTAGAATACCGAGTAAGAGATCAGCCAAGCAATCCGGCATGAAGAACCAATTGATCCGAATCGCGCTCCTCCTCGCCCTCAGCGGCGTGGCCCCGGGCCAGGTCTACACCCCGCCCACTCCCGGCAAGAAGCCCAACGCCGTCCCCACCGATACCAGCACCACGGTCAACCGGCAGCAACCCGCCACCAAGTCTCCCTTCGGGGAGGAAATTCCCCTTCTCAATCCGGGTGATGAAACCATCACGGTGGCCGGTATCACCATCCCCCTGGGGGACAACCGCATCATGCGGTCCCGCTTTGAGAAATACCTCAGCCAGCCGGAGGAAAACTCCGAGGATGCCAGGATCTACCGCAGCAATATCGACCGGATCCTCGCGGACCTTTCGCCTTACCGGAAGGGAGGGCCTGATATCAAGACCGCCTACCAGACTCTTCCGGCCGCTTCCGCCTTTCCCGCTGACGCACGCATCTGCATGACGCTGGCCGAGGCCGTCTACGTCGCCATGCTGGCCAAACGCGACAACCGGAACCTCCACAAGCTCAATACCGCCCTGGAGGAAGAGAAGCAGAAGCGCATCCGCGACGGGGACTGGAAGACCCGCCACGACCGCGACCAGAAGACCGGCAATGTCAAATCCACCAGCCAGGGAGGCGGCGAGAAGAAGAACCAGAAGAATACCGAGGCCACGTCCACCGGCCGCGGTGCCCAGTCGCTTGAATATGCCGAAATCCTGCGGCGCATCGTGGAGGTCGAAGCCCTCAAGAAAAAGAATATCGCGCAGTCCGAGGTGCAGGAACTTCGCTCCAAGATCCAGTACCAGGCCAACATGGCTCTCTGGACCATGCAGCGCCGTTATCAGCACGTCCTGATGGCCTCGCGCTTCTACAACCAGATCTGGAAGGACGGCGACGCTGCCCTGCACATCGACAAGAACTCCGACGTCTCCAAAATGTTCAGCGAGAGTCTCGGAGTAAACCCAACTGTCTCTACCCTCGACTCCATCGCCAATGAGGCGATTCAAGAGGTCAATAAGGCCGTGGAGGCCGTCAACTTTCTTCTTGAGCGCGACGAACTCCACACCGCTCAGAAGCGTCTTCTCGAGGCCTTCTTCATTGGAGAATATCTCGCCCCGGTGGCCACCCTCGAACGGGAGAAGAAGCTCCGGATCCAGCTCTACGTGAGAAGCCTGTTTGAACTCTATGACGCCATGCAGGCCAAGAACTACACCCAGGCGCAGAAACTGGTGGCCCAGCTGAAGGACACCGCCAAGGACTTCCCCTCCGCCAAGGCGGAGAGCGCCATTACCGGCTACACCTTCGCCAGTAACATGGCCATTCAGAGTGCCAAGGCCGCCCTTCTTGAGGGCGACAAGGACACGGCCAAACAGGAAGTCCAAGCTGCCGCCGAGATCTGGCCCACCAACCCGAAGCTTCAGGAGTTCAGCGATCTCGTTGACAAGAGTGGAGGGATACTGGTCGCGCGCAATGACTTCGACCGCCTCCTCCGCGAACAGAATTTCCGGGAGATCTTCAAGCGCCAGTATGAATTCGCCCCGGCGGTCAAGGACGACGCAACCAAGGTAGATGCCCTGAAAACGGTTATCAAAAACATCCTCAAGATCGACACCACTATCGTGGTCGCACGCCAGGCCGATACCCATGGCAACAGCTATGCGGCCTGGGAGGCCCTTGCCGCCCTGCGCTCGCAGAAGGAATTCTCCAAGGACCCGAAACTCGGAGAGGAAATTGAAACCCTCACCCCCAAGATCGCACCCTTTGTCGATGCCCTGCAGCGGGCCAGAAACTTCGAGGACTCCAGGCGTGACCAGACCGGCTCCGCCATCGCCTGGTATCTCAAGGCCCTGCGCATTTACCCGGCCAGCGAGATGGCCGAGGAAGGATTCCAGCGCCTTCTCGACAAGGTTCTACCGGAAAACGACCTCCTTCCTCCGCCCACCAGATCCAGCACGGAGACTTCCCTGGACCCTGTCGATCGTGCGGCAAACAACGGGTGAGCGCAGGCGGACCGTTCTCGAAAAGACAGATCGGCAAAAGCAGGATTGATGCCCGATCCGCGCCCTGAGTAACCTGCTCCCTGTGAAGCACGTATTCTCCAACCTTCCCTTTGCGCTCGCCACCCTCGTAACCGGCGCTCTCGTTTCTTCCTGTGCAAGTGGATCGCTGGAAGCGAATGCCCCCGGTCCTGAAGAGGAACCCCGGCTTTACCGTCCCGTCAATGGCACCTGGGCCAGCCACTGGACCCCGGACCGTGCACACGCCGAGGATCACCTTCGGACCCACAACGCTCACAACGGTGTGAGCGGCGGAGTTGTCGAGTATAAGTAACCCCGACCCTGCACGGGAATTTCAATTCGACCCCCAGATCCCCGCACAGATGACCAGGCCGGATACAGGCCTGCTGGAATTTCGTGATGAGATTCACTCCCTTCATCGCCCTGGCCTGCGCCGCAACGTTGTCCTGTGAAACCAACCGCGAGGACTGGCAACGATCCAATCTGGCCCGGGGCTGGGCAAAGTCCTCCTATCGGCTTCCCCACCACGAAAGCGTCCGCTTCAGACACGAAGCCCGCGCCGCCGGGCAGAATGGCAACCGCGAGATCTGCGGAGCCATCCTCCGGCGGCCCGGCGATGCGGGTACCCTGGAACTGATCTTCGCCGACAACGAAAGCCGTCATGCTCACTCTTACGAACTGTCACTCCGCAGCGTGAAACGAATCCGCCGGATCGCCCACACCAACAAGGCCGAGATCATCGGAGCCTTTCACTCCCACCCCACCAGCGATGCCACCCCCGGTCGCAACGACCTCACTCACGCCGGGGTGCACAGCCTGCTCCTCATCCATTCCGTCCCCACCGGAAGGACCCGGCTGTGGCAGGTGGTCCTGCGCGAGGGAGCGAAGAAAGCCCGCGAAGTGCAGTTGGAGGTCATCGGCCGTCGGCTCCGGGGCCCCTCTCCCCTGGCGCCCTCACCCGGAAGACCACTCCCGGACGACGAAGCCATCCACGATCTGAGAACGCGCTGACTTCGATCGAACTGATTCCGCCACGGGACCTCCGGAACAGATCCGGGGACCCCGGCCGGCCGGGTCTCTCCTACGCGAGGATCTTCTTGGCCACCACTCCGTGGACGTCGGTCAGACGAAAGTCGCGACCGGCATGGTTGTAGGTCAGCTTCTCGTGATGCAGACCGAGCAGGTGGAGAATGGTGGCGTGCCAGTCATGAATATGCATTTTGCCCATCACTGCTTCATAGCCGTGCGGATCGGTCGCGCCGTAGCGGAATCCACCCTTCACACCTCCCCCTGCCATCCAGGTGGTGTAGCCCTTGTTATTGTGGTCACGCCCGTCACCGCCCTGGGCGTGGGGCGTGCGCCCGAATTCGCCGGCCCAGATCACCAGCGTGTCCTTGAGAAGGTCGCGACGCTTGAGATCCGCCAGGAGCCCTGCGATGGGCCTGTCGACCTCATTGCAACGCGCCGGAAGGTCTTCGCTGAGATTCCGGTGATGATCCCAGTTGCTGTGGGATAATTCCACGAAGCGCACCCCGGCTTCCACGAAGCGCCGCGCCAGGAGGCATTGCCGCCCGAACTGGTCCGTGGCACTCCCATCGACACCATAAAGCTCAAGGGTTTTCTCCGATTCGTCCGAAAGATCCATGAGATCCGGCACCTTGTCCTGCATGCGGAAGGCCAGTTCAAAGGATTCAATCACGCCCTCCACCTCGGGTTGGTGCACATCCCTGCGCAGCTTGGCGCGGTTGAGTTTCTGCACGTAGTCGAGTTGCAGGCGCTGCAGGTCCGCCTCCAGCCTGGGGTTCTTGATGTTGGGAACGCTCTCCTGCCGTCCGCTGCTCCGCCTCCGGCGGGGGGAGTTCCGGCGACCCGAAGCCGCTCCAAAGCGCGCCGCCTGATAGATGGCGGGCAGAAAGGAGCTCCCGAAGTGCTGGGCCGTGCCATTCCCGGGATTAAGCGCAATGAAGCCGGGCAGATTGGCATTCTCGGTGCCCAGCCCGTAGAGCGTCCACGCCCCAAGAGAGGGCCGCACAAACTGGTGGTTGCCCGTGTGCATCTGCACCTGCGCCTGCGGGTGGGCGGGCAAATCGGTGTGCATTCCGCTGAGCAGACAGAGCTCATCAGCATGGGTGGCAATCTCAGGCATCAGTTCCGAGATCCACAGGCCGCTCTCGCCATGCTGCGAAAACTCCCAGGGAGAACCGAGCAGACGGCCGCGCGAGCGCCCGACTTTTCCTTCCTTGCCATCGTCCTTCGTCAGCTGCGGCTTGTATTCAAAGGTATCCACGTGCGAGGGCGCACCCCGCATGGAGAGAAAGATCACCCGCTTGGCCCGCGCCGCAAAGTGCGGCTCCTTGGCCGCCAGGGGACCGGGCGCTGCCGAGTCTGTCTTCTTTTCCGCCCGCACCTGCTGATCCGCCATGGCGGCAAAGGCCAGGTAGCCGAACCCGCTCGAGATGGATCTGAGCGCGGTGCGTCTGGAAAAGAGCTCTGAATTGGACATCATGATTCGCTTGGGGATTTCTGGTTCAGTTGAGGTAGCGGAACTCGGCGGAGGCGAGCAGTCCCTGGCAGAAAACACCGAGCGCCTGGGATTCGGCCTTCTCGCGCTCCTCGCCCTTCTTCACCGCTGCCGCGGTGAAACTCCACAGAAATTCCCTCCCCTGCTCCACTTCCAGGGTGCTCGCCCTCCGACCGTAGGTCAGCTTGAAGGCGAGCCTGATCTGCTCTTCGGTCTCTTCCGCCTCTTCGAGCAGACGCTGGGCCATCACGTCGCCGCGCCGGAGCACGAAGGCGTTGTTCATCAGGTAGAGCGCCTGCCCGGGAACATTGGTGGATTCCCGTTCCCCGGTCACCAGGTTCGGATCAGCGGCGTCAAAGAGGGCGAGGGACTCCGGCAAACTGTCCCGCACGAAAGGCAGATACACCGAGCGATAGGTGACCTGCCGGTTGAGCAATTCCGGGGAAAGGCGCTGCCCGACAACGGTATCTCCCGTCCGGGACACCATCGACCCCAGGGGACGTTCCAGATCAATCTCTCCACTGCCACACAGCATCGCATCACGCAGGGCTTCCGCATCGAGACGGCGTGGCGTGAAGCGCCACAGCAGTGCGTTGGCGGGATCCTTCAGATAGGCCCCCCTGTTGAACTCCGAACTCATCTGGTAAGCCTTCGTATTGACCAGCTCGCGGATCATCGATTTCACCGACCAGTCATCCTCCACGAAACGCACCGCCAGATAATCCAGCAATTCCGGATGCGAGGGCGCTTTCCCCGTCGTCCCGAAGTTGCTGGTGGAGGTCACCAGTCCCTGCCCGAAAAGCTTCTGCCAGATCCGGTTCACCATCACCCGCGCCGTGAGGGGATTCTCCGGCGAGGTCAGCCACTGTGCCAGCTGCAGGCGCCCACTCCCATCCGGGGGAAGGGGTTCCGGCGTCTCCTCATGAGCCATCACCTGGAGAAAACCCCGCGGGACTTCCTGCGCAGGCCTGTCGAGTTCACCCCGCACCAGCACCGTGGGCTCCACCGGGCGCGGATAGTCCTGCACCCCCATCGCCAGGGTCTTGGCCACTCCGTCGGAATCCACCCCGTTCAGGCGTGCCCGCAGCGTGGTCACCGTCCGGCGCAGACGGAGAATCTGCTGTTGGGCATTGTTGTTTCCGCCGGTCCGGCGATTCTCCCGTGCCGTCCGCTCCATCTCAACAAGGTCCTCCTCCGCCTCGGACAGACGCTCCTTCACGAAGGCCATCTCCCGAGCCGACATCGTGTCCATGGGCTCCTCGTCCTCGACGGGGAGTTCCAGCAGTTTGGTGCCCCGGCGACTGACCGCCAGGTTGATAGTTCCAAAATAGGTCCGTGTGCTCTGGAAAATGCCTGAGAGGGCATAGTAGTCCACCGTTGGGATGGGATCGAACTTATGATCGTGGCAGCGGGCACAGGCGACCGTCAACCCGAGGATGGCCTGGGTGGTCACGTCGATCTGCTCGTCGGCGAGGTCGAGCGCAAACTGCCGCCCGTTACGCTCGTTCAACCCTTTCGGACCCAGCGCCAGGAATCCGGTGGCGATGAGATTCTCCTGCCAGTCCTCGTCGCTCTCAACCTCAAGAAGATCCCCTGCGATCTGCTCGCTCAGGAACTGATCGTAGGGCTTGTCCTCATTGAACGAGTCGATGACATAGTCGCGGTAGCGCCAGGCATGCGGATAGGTCATGTTGGTCTCCTTGCCGGAGGATTCCGCATATCGTGCCACATCCAGCCAGTGCCGACCCCAGCGTTCGCCGAATTGCGTCCGCGACAGCAACTCATCCACCTTGGCACGGTAGGCCGCGACAGGGTCCCTGCGCCAGGCTGTTCCATAGCTCTCGAACTCTTCCGGGGTTGGAGGAAGTCCGGTCAGGTCAAAGTAGAGTCGCCGCAAAAGAACATCCGCACCCGCATCCCCGGCCGGGGTGAGACCCTCTTCCTCCAGCGCAGCCAGCAGGAAACGGTCCACCTCCGAATGCGGCCAGTCGGTCGCCTTGACCACGGGAGCCTTCCTCTTCTCCGGTTTCTGGAAGGACCAGAACTCGCGACCCTCTGCAATATCGATACCGGTCTTGATCACGACCCTTTCGCCCTCCCGGGGGTCGGGCGCCCCCATTTCGATCCATTTCCGAAAATCCGCAATGACGCTCGCCGGCAGCTTCTTCTTGGGCGGCATCTCATAGTCTTCGTCCTGCCAGGTGATCGCGGTCCAGAGCAGACTCTCTTCCGGTTTGTCCAGCTCCAGGGCCGGACCGGAATCGCCGCCATGGCGCAGCCCTTCACGCGTGTCCAACTGGAGCCCACCCTTGATCTTCTCGTCGGCGGAGTGGCACTTGTAACAGTATTCCACGAGAGCGGGCCGGATCTTCTCCTCGAAAAACTTCACCTCCTCCGCGCTGGGGGCTACCTCCTGGTCCTGCGCCAGCAGCAAGCCGGTTGCAGAGAGGGAGAGAACACCCGTAAGAAAGGGATGACTACGCATCTTCATCGGGGGGGGTCTGGTAGAAAGCAGCGGGGCGGTCCCTGCCCACTGCCCGGATCCTGAATCCTAGTCGTTCTCCTTCTGGGGTGTGGGCCGACGGGGCTTGTCACTGCCGCCCTCGCCCTCTCCCGGCTCCCGGCCGCCGGGTCTCCGACTCGGGCGTTCACCCGGACGTTCACCCGGACGTTGCCCACTGCGGATGCGCTGCAAGATTGCATCAAATTCCTTCGAATCGACGAAACCGTCACCATTCGTGTCCGTGCGGTCGAAATTCTCCCGCATCCGATCCCGAGTTTCCTCCTTGCTGAGCTTCCCATCACCATCCTTGTCCAGGGAGGAGAGCGACGGCAGCCTCCTTCCGGAGGACCGCCTCGAGGATCCCGAGGCTGACCCGCCAATCTCATCCCTCGTTATCTTGCCATCCTTGTTGCGATCCAGCTTGCGCAGGGAAACCACTGCCATGTCGATTTCATCTGCCTCAATGGTCCCGTTTCCATTCAGATCGATCACTCCAGTCAACCCCATGGGTGGTCTCCCACCCGGTGCCCGGTCACGATCCCCC
>DLRK01000031.1 GCA_002501065.1 Akkermansiaceae bacterium UBA7890 | reverse complement strand
ACAGCAGCCCGGCGAGGGACAGCAACCCGGCGAGGGACAGCAACCCGGCGAGGGACAGCAACCCGGCGAGGGACAGCAGCCGGGACAGGGCGACTTGGCTGATCCGGAACTTGCCGATCTGGCGGAACGCCAGGCCGAGATTGCGGAAGCCCTTGAATCTCTGGCGGCGGGAGATGTCGACCAGGCTCTCCAAGCCGTGCAGGAGTTACAGGCGGCCGAGGCTGCCGCGCTGGCAGAAGCGATCCAGGACCTGCCCCAGTTGAACGGTCAGTCCGGAGAGATGGCCCAAGCCTCTCAACAGGCTCAGCAGGGAAGCCAGGAGGCCTCGCAGGCTGCGCAATCCGGACAGCAGGGACAGTCCCAGGCTGCGGCCGAGCAGCATGCCCAGTCCTCTGAAAGTTTTGGCAAGGCGGCTCAGGCACTTGATCAGGCGGCGCAGCAGTTTGCCCAACAGGCTCAGGAGGCGGCCGGGCAACAGCCCAGCCCAAATCAACTTCCCGGCACCGGAGAAGCTCTGGCAGAAGCGCAGCAGGCTGCCTCGCAGGCCTCGCAGGCTGAGAGTGCAGGCCAGCAGTCACAGGCCTCGCAGCAGGCGGCCCAGGCTCTCTCGCAAGCTGCCCAACAAGCGATGCAGGCGATGCAGAGTGGTCAGCAACCCGGGCAGCAACCCGGGCAGCAGCCCGGTCAACCGGGTCAACCGGGCCAGCCGTCCCAGGAACCGGGCCAGGAACCGCAGGAAGGGATCCGGCAGGCCCAGGCCGATCCTGGCGTGCCACCCGAACTGGCCAAGCTGGGTGTGAGCGCCAAGGACTGGGAGAAGCTCAAGGAGATTCTGCGCTCGGATGTGGGCGGTGCCGGTGCCGCCGGAGTGCCCGAAGATTACCGTGGACTGGTGAAACGCTACTTCCAGGAGGTGGCAAGGGGGGGAGAGTAGGGCCTGGTGGTCAGAGTTCAGAATTCGGAAGAGATTTATCGTGAGAGGAATGTTTGTCAGAACGGTTTGCGGGGTGCTGCTCCTCTCCTGGAGTACGGTGGCCCAGGAGGTGCCCAGGACGGTCTTTTCGGAGTGGCAAAGCAAGGTTGATCCCTCGGTGGAGCGTGGCCTGCAGTTCCTTGCCCGGGCGCAGGAGCGCAACGGCAGTTTCCCGGAGAACTACGGGACTTCTACCGGTATTCCCTCGCTGGTGGGCATGGCCTTTCTCTCCAAGGGGCATATGCCCACGGAAGGTCCCTACGCCGGCAACATCAACCGCTGTATTGACTACGTCCTGCAGCATCAGGATCGCAGTGGCCTCTTTGTGGCCGGCCACGCTGGAAGTGGGCCGATGTATGCCCACAACATCAGCACCCTTTTCCTGTCCGAGGTCTCCGGGATGGTGGATCCGGAACGGCAAAAGCGTATCAAGGGGGCTCTCTCCCGCGCACTTCACTTGATTCTCCGTGCTCAGCGCGTTCCCAAGTCGCCCCAGCACCAGGGGGGGTGGCGGTATCACCCCGGATCGCGGGACAGTGACACCTCCTGCAGCGGTTGGGCCCTCATGGCCCTGCGGTCGGCAAAATTGAACGGGGCCGCGGTTCCGGACCGCGCGATCGAGGATGCGGTCGAGTATCTCTACCGCCATTACGATGATCGTCTGGGCACTTTTGGTTACTCCAATCGCACCAGTCACAAGGAGTCGCTCACCGGGATGGGGCTGCTTTGCCTGGAACTCTGCGGTGAGCACGGCAAACCCGCCACGATCAAGGCCGGTGATTTCGTCCTGCGTAACCACCGTCGACTCTCCAATAACCAGTTCGAGTTCTACGGGAACTATTATTCGGCCCAGGGGATGTTCCAGCTGGGCGGCAAATACTGGGAAACCTACGCTGACTGGATGTACAAATCCTACCTTCCCAAGCAGCAGGACGACGGATCCTGGTACAGCCGCGAGGCGGGCCGGGTTTATGGGACGGCCACCATGGTGCTGGCCTTCACCGTGCCCTATCGGCAGCTTCCGATCTACCAGCGGGACGAGACGGTAGACGAGGAGTGATCCCGGGCATGACCGGCTCCCCGACTATGCCACGCCAACGCGAAGGGTTCCTTATCGCATTGGTGGCGTATCTAACGCCGTTAATGGCAGCACGAACCTGATAAAGGTCTCCTGAGCCAACATGGCAGGATTCTCCTAGCTTTCACTCGATTCCTGAGCCTTGCGCTCGGCCTCAAGCTCGGCCTCAAATTCCGCCTCCTCCTTGGCCTTAAGCTCAGCCTCGCTCTTCTTTGCAGCCTCCTCGGCGGCGGCCTTCTCGGCGGCCTCCTCGGCGGCATGCTGGGCGGCAAGCTTTTCGGCTTTCGCAGCCTCGCGAGCCATGCGTTTATCAAACTTCCTCTGCTCGCGCTCGCGGCGCTTGTAGTCTTTGCTAGGTGTGGAGGCCATGGGTTAAATCCTTATTCATTGTTAAATCGGGTGACAGGTTTTTCATAGGCTCAAGAGGGATCCCAAGCCGATCACAAATTCTCTTAATTGTCATCGGGGGCCACATGCTCCCCCGCGCGGTCTCCAGCTTTAGCTCATTGAAGCGAGCCGCAATCGAAGAAACGGAACCGCGGGAAACCCGCCTGGTCTTCGTCTGGAGAGCCTCAAGGCAGAGGAGGGGGAGGAACGGAATAGGTCTTCTTGGCTGGTCCGATAATACCCGCCAAAACCAGAACAACTGCCAAGAGGATGGCCCATTCCCCAATAGCAAGGACCCACTTGTAGGGAGCATAAGGGTCATAGTCGGGGGGCTAGCACTCCAATAATCTGGATCGTCTGCCCTCGCCCTCGCGTGCTGCTCTGCTTCATGTCCTAATATGAGAGATTCCCGGATCACCTTGTTCACTTCTATCTGCTGCTCACTCGGATAAGCCACGGGCAGGATCTCTCCTGCCCGAAATCGCGGCTATAATCGCAATGATAAAACACCTCGCACTCATAAGCTACATCACAAATGGGAAGACCGGGAAGAAGCAGGCCCTGACCAGGTCACCCGCTGGAGTTGGTTGCCACCTTTTCCTTCGGCTGGTCCTTGTTGAGCTTCTCAATCACGCGATCGGTGAGATCGGTGGCATTGCGAATGTAGATGAGGGTGGAGAGCTGGGAGCTGGTCTTGCCGCTCACTTCGAAGACATGGTCGAAGCCCTCCTCTTCCGCGACCTTCTGCACGATCGTCCGGACATCGCCCAGCAATTCGTGGGTCTTCCTGACCATGTCTCTGTTGATGAGAGTGCGCTGTTCCTCAAGATATTGCTCATGCTCGCGCTTGAGGGAGGTGTGCTCGTGATTCTTCGTCACGTAGCGGCGGTAGTATTCCCTGCGCTGCTCCTCGGTGAAGGAGGGATTCTGCACCTGCGTCTTGAGGTCCCTGAGCACCACCTCGAGGAGTTTGATGGTCTCGCTGCGCGGGTCCTGCTGTAACGTCTTGCGAGCCTCCTGCACCTTGGCCCGCGCCACGACCGTCAGGTGATAGGACTGGAAGGCCCTTGCCATGTCGAGGGTGGCGAATTTCGGTTTTCCGGCCAGGGCGTGGGGGGCCAGCAGGAGGCCCAGGGCCGCCGGGATGAAGGAACGAAGCCAGGGAGGGAGCGGCATCATTTCGCTAAGGAAGATTGAAAGTCTGAATATCATAATGAAAAGGGAGGAGAAGGCGAAAGTCAAAGGAGAATGCAGGGGTGCTCTTGGCTCCCGGGGGGGATTCCGGTAGAGTCCGCTCCGTGACGGAACGGGTGATCATCGTCGGAGGGGGAGTCATCGGCCTGTGCTGTGCCTACCATCTGTCCCGGGAGGGACGGGAGGTTCTGGTGCTGGAGAGGGAGGCGGACAATGGGAATAATTGTTCACGGGAGAATGCAGGGATGGTGGTCCCCAGCCACTTCACGCCCCTGGCCGCACCCGGGGTTGTCACTCAGGGGTTGAAGTGGATGCTCGATGCGGAGAGTCCGTTTTACGTGCGCCCCCGCCTGAGCCTTGAGCTGGCCCGCTGGGGGCTGGCCTTCCTGTTGCACGCCAATGCCAGGCACGTGACTGCCAGTGCGCAACTGCTGCGTGATCTCCAGCTTGCGAGCCGCGAATTATTCAAGGATCTGGCCGAAGAATTCGACTTCGGTCTGCAGCGGCGGGGCCTCCTCATGCTGTGCGAGACCGAGGAGTTGCTGAAGGAGGAAGTGGAACTGGCGGCGAGGGCCGGGGAGCTGGGTCTCCGGGTGGAGGTGTGCGATCCGGATCGGTTGGCGGAGCTCGATCCGGAGGTCGGGATGAAGGCGCGGGGAGGAATCTGGTATGAACAGGACTGTCATCTCGATCCGGGGAGATTTCTGCAGGGATTGAAGGAGGCCGCGGTGAAGAAGGGGGCCCGGTTCCGCTACCACTGTGTGGTGCAGGAGGTTGGGGATGGGACTGTTCTGCTGGAGAGTGGAGAGGAGCTGGCCGGCGCAGAAGTGATTGTGGCGGGAGGGGCCTGGACGGACTCCCTGGCCCGGTCGCTGAAAACCCGGATCCCCCTGCAGGGAGGGAAGGGCTACTCCCTGACCCTGAATAATCCGTCGGCCTTGCCTCGACTCTGCTCCCTGCTGGGAGAGGCCCGGGTGGCCATCACTCCGATGGGAGACTCTCTGAGGGTAGCGGGGACGATGGAGATCTGCGGGAATGATCTTTCCATCAACGAGCGGAGGGTGCAGGGAATCCTCAAGGCGGCCTGCCGGGTGTTTCCCGGATTGGATCCCGGTCAATTCGAGGGAGTGAAACGCTGGTCCGGCCTGCGGCCCTGTTCACCCGACGGCCTGCCTTACCTGGGGCGGGTGGAGGGAAGAGAGAAGGTGCTGGTGGCGAGCGGACACGCCATGCTGGGACTCAGTATGGGTCCGATCACCGGGAAGCTGGTGGCCGAGCTGGTGGCGGGCCGGCCTCCAACGATCCCGGTGGATCAGCTGGCGGTGGATCGCTTTGCATGAACAGCTGGGGGAGGATGTCTTTTCCGGATGACAGGCCTCGCGATCGACCGGTAGATTTGACTCCCCGCCGATCATCATTCAGACACCTTCCATGACCGGTCTCCGAAAGTTGCACGTGATTGACTCCCACACCGCGGGGGAGCCCACGCGGGTGGTGGTGGAGGGAGGTCCCGATCTCGGGGAGGGTTCGGTGGCGGAGAAGCGGGAACGCCTGGGCAGGGAGCACGACTGGGTGCGGACCGCCTGTGTCAACGAGCCGCGGGGTTACGATGCGATGGTGGGCGCCATCCTCTGCGAACCAAGCGAGCCGGATTGTGCCACGGGTGTGATCTTCTTCAACAATGTGGGATTGCTGCAGGGCTGTGTGCACGGGACTATCGGGGTGACAGTCACCCTCGCCCATCTTGGACGGCTCTCGCCCGGGGAGCATCGAATTGAAACCCCGGTGGGCGTGGTGGAAGTGCAACTGCACGATCATGGGCGCGTCTCGGTGGAGAATGTGGCAAGTTACCGCCACGCCAGGGAGGTGGCGGTGGAGGTGCCGGGGTGGGGCATGGTGACCGGCGAGGTGGCCTGGGGAGGGAATTGGTTTTTCCTGATCAAGGACCAGGGACCGGAGGTGTCCCCTGAGAATATCGGGGCGCTCACCGATTTCACCTGGGCAGTTCGGCAGGTTCTGGCGAAGAACGGAATCACCGGCAGGGAGGGTGGGGAAATAGATCACATCGAAGTATTCGGTCCCCCGGATGATCCGGGAGTGGCGGACAGCAGGAACTTCGTTCTGTGCCCCGGCAGGGAGTATGACCGTTCGCCGTGCGGAACGGGCACGAGTGCGAAACTGGCCTGCCTGTATGCCGACGGGGACCTGGCGGTGGACCAGCTCTGGCGGCAGGCCAGCATCCTTGGAACCGTGTTCGAAGGATCAGTGAGACCACTGGATAATGGCATGGTGATCCCGAGGATCAGCGGATCGGCCTGGGTCAACGCGGAAGCTACCCTGGTCGTTGACCCCCTGGATCCATTCCGTTTCGGAGTGGGCGGGGCGTAAGTCAAGGTGCCGTTTGTGAGCGCGAACTTGACGAACACCGGGGGGATCGGTTCTATCCCCGGCCATGCCACTGCAAGTAGACTGGACCGGGGTTTTCCCGGCCGTGCCCACGCAGTTCCACGAGGATTTCTCCCTGAACATCCCGGGAACCCAGGAGCACATCGAGGCCCTGATCAAGGAAGGGGTTCACGGGTTGATCATGCTGGGAACGATCGGAGAGAACTGTTCCCTCTCGCTTGATGAGAAGGTCAGGGTCCTGGAAGCGGCGGTCGAGGTGGCTGACGGCCGGGTTCCGGTGCTCAACGGAGTGGCGGAGTTCACCACCCGGAATGCCTGCGACACCGCCCAGGCGGCCGAGGCGGCGGGAGTGAACGGGCTCATGGTGATGCCCGGGATGGTCTACAACTCGGACGGGCGGGAGACGGTGCATCATTTTCGATCGGTGGCCGCATCCACCGGTTTGCCGATCATGTGCTACAACAACCCGCCGGTCTACCGGGTCGATATCACTCCGGAGATGTTCAAGGAGATGGAGGACGTGGAGAACATCGTCTGCATCAAGGAGGCCTCGGGCGATGTGCGGAGGATCACTGACCTCTTCAATGCCCTGGGCGATCGCTACCTGGTTTTCGCCGGGCTTGACGATGTGGCCCTGGAAAGTTTCGTGCTCGGGTGCACCGGGTGGATTTCCGGTCTGGTTGACGCCTTCCCCCGCGAGAACCGTCTGCTCTGGGATGCCTTCATGGCCGGGGACCATGCCCGCGCCCTGGAGATCTACCGGTGGTACATGCCCATGCTGCATTTCGACAGTCACCCCAAGCTGGTACAGTATATCAAGCTGACCTGTGCCACTCTGGGTTATGGAACGGAGACGGTGCGGGCGCCCCGCCTTCCGCTGGTGGGCGAGGAGCGGGAGCGGGTCCTCTCCATCGTGCACCGGTGTGTTGAGACGCGGCCGCAATGAGCCTGGAGGCGGGCACCCCGGTGGTGCTCGTGATGCGTTTTCCCCGCGCGCAGCGGGTGTGTTGGCCAGCGCCCGGGTGGGACGAACGGGGCACCCCTAGCTTTCGCTGGCGACCTGATAGGCCAGGCCGGCGCCGACGAGGTCACTGATGCCCATGCCGATGGACTTGAAGAGGGTGATCTCGGCATCGCTCTGGCGAAGGGGAGCTGATCCCGCGCACATTTCGGAGAGATCCGCGACAACGTCCTCCTTGTTGAACACGCCCTCGGAGATGGGAACGAGAACCTCACCGGCCTCCTTGAAACAGTTGGCGTAGCTGTCGGCATAGACTCTGGACTTGAGAATCAGGGCGGTGTCGCACTCGCGCTTGTCGGCATGGTGATTGCCGATGAAGTCGGTGTGAGTTCCCTCCTTCACCCAGTCGCCCTGCACGAGGGGCTGGTGGGAGGCGGTTGCGCTCACGATGATGTCGGCCTGTCCGCAGGCGTCCTGGAGATTCTCTGCGACCGAGATCTCGATGCCGTCAAGTTCGGCGTCCATCTGGTCCACGATCTTCCGGGCATTGGAGGGCGTGCGACCCCAGACGAGGACACGCTTCAGCGGGCGCACGCTGGCATTGGCGCGGATGATGTAGGTTGCCAGGTTGCCGGTGCCCAGGAGGAGGAGAGTCTCCGCGTCCTCGCGGGCGAGGAGGCGGGTGGCCAGGCCGGAAATACCGGCGGTGCGCCAGAAGGTGACCGTGGTGCCATCAACGAGGGCAAGGGGTTCGCCATGGGCGCGGTCGAAGAGCATAATCTTCGAGTAGAGCGACTTGTAGGGTTCCGAGTTGCTGGGGAAGTAGGTGAAGGCCTTGACCCCGATGAGCGAGGTGTTCCAGGAGGGCAACACGGCAAAGGCATCGTGGTTGTCGGAATTCTCATCCAGCAGGAAGACGTTGCGCGGGGGCATGGTGAACTCACCGGAGAAGGTCTCCTGCAGGGCATCGATGAGGGCCGGATAGCTGAGGGCGGCGTGGACTTCGTCAGGACCAATAATCTTCATGGAAAACTGCCACGGGTTCTTGGCGTGGCGCGGCCCTGCTATAGGGGATGCCGTCGGGCTGGTCAATCCACCCGCCGTTTCGCGTCAATTTGCTTTTGCGGATCGCCCCCAGCGCGGCTAGAACATCTCCGCCATGGATTTGCAGGGAACGTCATTCATTGGAGCGGGCCGGGGAACCGGAGGTGCGGGGGAGGCCCGGGCGGTCAACCCCGTGTCGGGAGAGAAGCTGGATCCCGCCTACCACGCGGAGGGAGAGGAGACGGTGGAGGCGGTCTGCCGGTTGGCGGCGGAGGCCTTTGAGGACTACCGGGGGAGGAGCGGACGGGAGAAGGCCACTTTCCTGCGGTCCATCGCCGATGAGATCGATGCCGTAGAGGAGGAGATTGTGGCCCGCATGACGGTGGAGACGGCCCTGCCGGAGGGACGCTGCCGCATGGAGAAGGGCCGGACCTGTTTTCAGTTGAGGCTCTTTGCCGATCTCCTTGAGGAGGGATCGTGGGTGGACGCACGCATTGATCATGCTGATCCCGGGCGGGCGCCGGTGCCCAAACCTGACTGCCGTTCGATGTGGCGTCCGGTTGGACCGGTCGTGGTGTTCTGTGCCAGCAATTTTCCCCTGGCTTACTCTGTGGCAGGGGGCGACACCGCCAGTGCCCTGGCGGCTGGTTGCCCGGTGATCGTGAAGGCGCACGGATCGCATCCCGGCACGGCGGAGATCGTGGGGGCTGCGGTGCGCGCCGCAGTGACCAGGTGTGGAGTGCCGGACGGGGTCTTTGCCCTGCTCTACGGGAGCGGCCGGACCATTGGCCAGGCTCTGGTGAGACATCCGGCGGTCAAGGCGGTGGGCTTCACCGGATCACGGGCGGGAGGACGTGCCTTGATGGACACCGCGGCGGCGCGACCGGAACCGATCCCGGTCTGGGCCGAGATGAGCGCGGTGAACCCGGTCTTCGTCCTGCCGGGGGCACTGCAGGAGCGGGGCGAGGCGATTGCGGAAGGATTCGTGGGATCGCTCACCCTGGGAGTCGGGCAGTTCTGCACCAATCCGGGATTATTGATCTCCGGCAGGGAAGGGCGCAGCGCCTTCGCGGAGCGGGTGGCCTCCCTGGCCGCCGGGACTGCCCCAGCCACCATGTTGCACAAGGGTATTGCCTCAGCTTATCACGAGGCGGTGGATACGATGATCTCCAAGGAAGGGGTGGAGTCGCTGGCCCGGGTGGAAGCCGAGGCCGGAAACAACGCCGGGGCGGTCGTGCTGGGAACAAGTGCGGACGCCTTTCTGGCCGATCACTCCATGGCGGATGAGATGTTCGGCCCAGCCACCCTGATGATCGAGGCCGGGGATGAAGAGGCGATGCTGGGTGTTGCGGAAAGCCTGGAAGGGCAGCTTACCGCCACCGTGCATGCCACCGGGGAGGATCGCGAAGTGTTTGCAAAGCTCATTGACGTGCTCGAGCGCAAGGCGGGTCGCCTGATCTACAACGGCTATCCCACCGGTGTGGAGGTGTGTCACGGGATGGTGCACGGAGGACCGGTGCCCGCGACTTCCGATGGGGGTTCGACCTCGGTGGGTCCGCGGTCCATCACGCGTTTCACCAGGCTGGTGTGCTGGCAGGACTTTCCCGATAATCTCCTGCCGACGGAATTGCAGGAGGATAACCCGCTGGGAATCTCGCGTATTGTGGACGGGGCGCGGAGTTGATCGGGGCGCGGTCGTGGCCGGAAGAACGGGAGAGGCATGAGATGGGGGCGCGAATCCGACATCATGAGGATGGCGTCAGGATAGAGGAAAATGGATGTGTGCTGTGTGAACTTCCCCACATCCCGGGGGCGACGCACAGCGTCTGGGATGTGCTGGCCTGTGCGGTGCGGCTCTTTGCCCCGGGGTCCCGCATGGCCATGTTGGGGTTTGCAGGGGGAGGAATGGTGGGAGCCATGCGTGCCATCGGGTGTGAACAGGAAGTGGAAGGGGTGGATCTCTGGGTGGAGGGCTTTGAAGTCTTCCGGGAGGTGGCCGCGGACTGGAGCGGAGCGGTGCGGTTCCACCCCGAAGATGCGGTGGCATGGATGCGGCGTCAGCGGACTCTTTTCGACGTGATCGTGGAGGATCTTTCGGTGCCCCTGGAGGGCGATGTCGTGAAGCCCGGGGCTTCGTGGGTCGATCTGCCCCCGCTGATGCGGAGGAGGGTGAAGAAAAACGGGGTCGTCATCAGCAATCTTCTGCCCACGCCGGGGATCTCCTGGGAAAACCTGATCGCAGCCAGCCGGGTGGGTCCGGGAGTGGTGGTGGAGTTTGAGAGCTACTACAACCGGGTCCTGATTCAGGGCAGCGATGTGGGTGGGGCGCGATCCTGTGGATACCGTCTTCGCAAACTGATGCGCCTGCTGGGAAGCGACCTGACTGATGATATCCGACTGCGCACGCTTCAGGATGCGCATTGAGCGAGGTAGACGGTGCTCTCCGATTGACGATCCTGCAGGGGATTGGGGAAGGTGACGACCCTGGTCTCGATGGTGGGGAAAACGCTGTCCAGCAGGGATTGGAAGTCCGGGTCGGGAGGATCGTCAGACCACATCGCGAAGACGCCCCCGGGAGTGAGGAAGGATTGCAGATGACGGAGGCCGGACTGCGAGTAGAAGGGCTGGTGTCGCTCGTGGATCAGGTTCCTGGGGGAGTGATCGATATCCAGCAGAATGGCATGGAAGCGACGTCCGGGCCGGTCCGGGTCGAATCCCTGGTCTGCGGCGAGGGCAAAGAAGTCCCCCTCAATCAGATGGCAGCGCGGGTTGCGGTGCAGTTCGCGTCCGAGCGGTACCATCTCCCGCTCGTGCCACCCGATGACTTCCGGAAGAGCTTCCACCACCAGGAGCTCCCCGACACGATCGTCGTTGAGGGCAGCGCGGGCGGTGTATCCCAGGCCCAGTCCTCCCACCACCAGGGAGAGATTCGTGCTGTCGGCCGGCAGGCGGGCGAGGGCAAGGTCGGCCAGGGCGATCTCCACGGTGGTGAAGAGGCTGGACATGAGATAGCCGGTTCCGAGGATGATTTCGTAGACTTCGAGGTTGTCGAGGGACCGCAGCCGCCGGCGCCGGAGAGTGAGGGCCCCCAATGGTGTTTCCTGATAGTCCAGCTCTTCGTAGTCGAGGGGCATGAGGGGAGGGACAGTGCGGGGCAGTGCCCCGACATGCGAGCAAGATCTCCCCTCTCATGAGGATTGCACGGTTCCGGATGCTCTCCGAAGATGTGGCCATGATTGAGATCCCGTTGGGGCGCCTGGCGCTCTCGCTTCTCCCAATTCTGTTCGTCGGCTGGATCTCCTGTCGCTGGGGCGGCAGGCGCGGAATCCTCCCGGTGGCGACGGGACGCATGGTGGTGCAGCTGTTTCTTGTCGGCTATCTGCTCAGTTTTCTCTTCGGTGTGCGCAGCCCGTGGGTGACTCTCGGGGTTGTTGTGTTCATGATTGTGGTTTCCGCATGGATCGCGATCAGAACCGTCCGGGTGAGGCGTTGGGACTCCTACCGGGATGCGTTGCTCGCCATAGGGGTCGGAGGCGGGTTGATCTACGTCCTCGTCATCTTCGGGGTGATCGCGGTGGATCCCTGGTACGAGCCGAAGTATGCCATCAGCCTCCCGGGTATGATCTTTGCCAATGCCATGACGGCGGTGACCCTGAGCGCGGAGCGCTACGATGCGGAACGGGAAGGCGGACGCAGCGCGGAGCATGCACGCAACACGGCCTGGAACGCGGCTCTCATCCCGCAGGTGAATGTCTTCCTGGCAGTGGGGCTGGTGGCGCTGCCCGGGATCATGACAGGCCAGGTCATTGCGGGTGCGGATCCGATGGAAGCGGTGCGCTACCAGATCATGGTGATGGCCATGGTGATGGGCTCGGCCGGTCTGGCGGTGGCGATTTTTCTGGTGCGCCGGGTGCAGGGTGAGGCCAGGGCCGGCGCGGCGACCTGAACCCTTCACTCATGACCCGGGGATGCCCCGTTACTTCTTTGGTTTGGCCGCAGGCTTCTCCTTGTGTTCGTGATGATGGCAGACACAGGCATACTCCAGAGAGTCGCAGGCGGAGCAGTTATCCAGATTCAGGTTGAGACGGATGATGGTGGATTTTTTCCCGGGCGCCATCTTGATCTGGATGACGGTGGGAATTCGCAGGCCCTTGGGGAGGGCCTTGTCGGAGAGGAAGGAATTCCCCTTCCTGGCGAAGCGCATGCGGGTGGGGCTGGTGCGCTTCCCGCAGATGACAGTCATGGTCTGTTCCCCGGGCGCGGTGGCCTTGCCCTTTTCGGTGAGGAAGGTGAGCTGGAGCTTGCGGTCCTTGGTCACAAGGAGTTCGGCGTGGGGATGCACTTCGTGGAGGACCCTGCCGCCGTTGGGGCCGGCCACCTTGGCGTGTTCGTGGTCATGGTCGTGCTTTTTGTCACCCTTTTCGGCCCACCCGGGCTGGATGAAGGCGCAGAGGCAGAGCCCAGCCAGGAAGGCTGATCTCCGGGAGATACGAATGCTGGGAAGGTTCTTCATGGTTCTATATGGTTAGCGTTACGGGTTGATGTTTCTTTGACGTTTTCCGGGGAGAAAATATTCTGTGTTTCGATCTAGTGGGAGGAGGAAGCCTCCCTGGCAATGACTTTTTCTGCGGTTCTGCGGCAGAAGGTGTAGAAGAGGGCCGGGGTGGCAGCCAGGCCAAGAACGGTGGAACTGACCAAGCCACCCAGGATGACGATGGCCACCGGATAGAGGATCTCCTTGCCCGGTTCCTGGCCTGCCCAGATGAGCGGGACGAGGGCGATGCCGGCGGCGAGGGCGGTCATGAGGACGGGCACGAGTCGCTCCCGCGTTCCGCGGATCACCATTTGCCTGGTGAAGTTCTCTCCCTCATGGCGCATGAGGTGGAGGTAGTGGGAGATCATCATGATATTGTTGCGGGCGGCGATGCCGGCAATGGCAATGAAGCCCACCAGGGTGGCGATGCTGATGTTGTCCAGGGTGAAGCGCGTGTAGAGAACGGCCCCGATGAGTGAAATGGGGATGGTGGTGAGGACCAGGAGGACGAGCTTGAAGCTCTTGAAATACCCGAGAAGCAGGAAGGTCACCGCGGTGAGAATGATGAGGGACCAGAAGAAGATGGTCTGACGGGCTTCCTGTTCGGCCTGGTATTCGCCCTCGATCCGGATCTCGTATCCCTTGGGAAGATCTGGTTTCAGGGAGGCATCGATCTGGCGCTGCAATTCCTCCACCGCGCCCGCGAGGTCCCGGCCGGTCGGGTTGATGGAGACCACGAAGCGGCGGAGCCCGTTTTCCCGCATGATGGTGTTCGGGCCGTTGGCCTGGCGAAGGTCGGCGACGTAGTTGAGGGGAATGCGGTTGCCGTTCTTGGTGTCGATGTAAAGATTGGCGAGGCGTTCGGGGTTTTCGCGCCACTCCAGCGGCAGGCGAACCACGAGGTCGTAGACGCGCTGGTCCTGGTAGGCGTCAGCCACGATTTCCCCGCCCATCATGGCTGCCAGTTCTTCGGTAATGGTGCCGGGATTCACGGCGTAGGCGGCGGCGCGCTGGCGGTTGGGTTCGATACGGAGCTGGGGGATGGGAGCCTGTTGCTCCATGCGTGCCTCCTCCAGGGTGGGGATATCCCGGGCCAGCTCGGTAATCCGGAAACCGATCCGGCGCAGCTCGTCGAGGTCATCACCGTAGATCTTGATGGCGATCTTGGCCGAGATTCCGCTGAGCATGTGTCCGACCCGGTCGGCGAGCGGACTGCTCATGGCGCTGAAGGTGCCGGGGATGCCTTTCATGGTGCTCCGCACCTGCTCGAGGGTCTCCTGCCGGTGCTTCTTCCCGTAGTCGTTGAACTTTATCTCCAGCTCGACACTCGAGACCGGCACGACATGGTCGCCGCGTTCCGCCCGTCCCACCCGGAAACCGACCGTTTCGACACCGGGAATGGCGAGGAGGAGATCCTGGGCGGTCCGGGAGAGATCGGTGGTGGTCTGGAGCGAGGTGCCCGGCGCGGTGGTGGTGGCCACCACCGCAGTGGGTTCGCGGAAGGGAGGGAGAAAGGCCCTGCCCATCCTGGCAACGGTGGAGGCGCTCACGAAGAGCAGCAACCCGATGAGGGCGAAGAGGACGAAGGGTTGTGAGAGGGCGGGGCGGAGCCAGGCCAGTTCGAAGAGTTCCTTCAGTCCGCGAACAAAAAGGTTGTCCCGGTGGGGGTGGCCGAGCCTGGGAGCGAGGAGGTATGAACTGAGGACCGGGATGACGGTGAGGGAGACCAGGAAGGAAGCCGCCATGCTGACGATGGTGGCAATCGCGATGGGGGTGAAGAGACGTCCTTCCACACCGCTCAGCGCCAGGAGCGGGATGAAGACCAGAATGACGAGGAGGGTGGCGAAGAAAATGGAGGAACGCACCTCCGCGGAAGCCCGGGCAATCACCTCGAGATGGGGGAAAGGAGAGTCGCGCCGGGCATTTTCGCGCAGTCGCCGGAAGACATTCTCGACGTCCACGATGGCGTCATCCACCACCATTCCGATGGCCACCGCCAGGCCGCCCAGGGTCATCGAGTTGACGCTGAGATCAAAGAGATCAAAGACAAGAATGGTAATGCTCAGGGAAAGCGGGATGGCAGTGAGAGTGATGAAGGTGATGCGGAGATTGAGCAGGAAGAGAAGGAGGATGGCGCCCACCATGATGGCTCCGTCGCGCAGGGCGTGCTTGAGGTTCCCCATGGCGAGGTCGATGTAGTCCTGCTGTCGGTAAATGGTGAGCAGTTCCGCCCCCTCCGGCAGGGTGGGCCGCAGTTCCTCCATCGCGTCTTCGATGCGCCTGGTGAGTGCGATGGTGTCGAAGTCCGGGGCCTTGCGCACGGTCAGGATGACCCCATCGGTGCCCCGTGGGGGAGTAGCGGGGTTTTCCGATCCATGCTTGGTTCCCATCCCGGCGTCTCCCCGCATCGGTTCCAGGTCCCACACCACCCGGGCCACGTCCTTGATCTGAATGGTCCGGTCGTTCTTGGCGGAGACGACAGTCTGGCCGATTTCCTTGAGATCGGTGGTCATGGCGAGGTTGCGGACCATGATCTCCTGGGACTGTCCGGTGAGGAATCCCCCCGTGGTGTTCCGGATGGCGTGGGCGGCGGCATTTCGCACTTCTTCAAAGCTCACCCCGAGGGCAAGCATGCGTTCCGGGTCGGGCTGGATCTGGATCTGCTTCACCCCGCCGCCCATGGAGAGAACTTCAGCTACGCCCGGAATGGACTGGATGCGGCGGCCGACGTGCCAGTCTGCGAGGGTGCGCAGGTCCCGCGTCGCGGTGGTGCCGGTTGGATCGCGCAGGCCGATCAACATGATGTCACCCATCAGGGAAGTGGCGGGCGTCATGTAGGGGGAAATGCCGCCAGGGAGGTACTCAGGTGCGCTGGAGAGGCGGGCCTGGACATCGTTCCGGGCCTTGTCGAGATCGGCCTTCCAGTCGAACTCGACGAAGATGAGGGAGAGCGAGATGTCGTTGGTGGTGCGCAGGCGGGTGACCCCGGAGACACCCATGAGGGCTTTTTCCAGTGGAATCGTGATGCGGGTTTCCACTTCCTCGGGTGCGTATCCGGGGGCCTCGGTGAGGATGGTGACGGTGGGCCTGGTCAGGTCCGGGAGGACTTCGACGGGAAGCTCGGTTGCCTTCTTCACGCCCAGTCCCAGCGCCACCAGGGCGAGAGCCACCACGATGGCCCGCTGGGCGAGACTGAATCTGATGAGGTGATTGAGCATGGGAGGGATTGATCGGTTGCCTGTGGGGCAAAGTCAGGGTGTGACGGGTGCGGGGTCCGGACCGCTTTTCTTCCGTGCCCGCCAGAGGAGTTGAGCGGTGGCGATGAAAAGAAGGGTGATCACCCCGGCATAGACCCTGAGATAGAGAGGAGGGTGGGAATGGTCAGCTGCGTGGTGGTGTTCCCCCCGGGGTTCCGTGGTCCGGGCAGCCTTTTGTTGCCCGATCATGTCGGAGCCATCCTCGTTGTGTTCATGACCGTGGGAGGCATCGAGGTACTCTTTCAGGGATATCCTGCCACCAGAGGTGAAGCTGAGAGCATAGGCTCCCCGGGTGACGACCTGGTCCTGCGGGAAAAGGCCACTGATGATCTCCACGTATTGGTCGTTCTGTCTGCCCAGGACGACCGGGGCGCGGGCGTATACGTTTTCGAGATCGAAGTCCTCGATGAAGACCACGCGTTTGGC